>NZ_PVNC01000005.1:0-505367 GCF_003001875.1 Paraburkholderia sp. BL18I3N2 | reverse complement strand
CGTCATCTTCTGGTTCCTTGTCGCCGGCCATTATGACCGACTCACGCCCCAGCTTTTCCACTCAATGAACTGTCCGAATTTCCGGAGCCACCTCTATTCAAGGCGCGAAGATCGCCGCATCGTCTGACTTTAGCTCGATTAGACTTGAATTTCTCTGCGCAAGCTTGGATCTGCTGCCATCTCTGTGTCGGGACCCAAGTGGGTTCTCGCATATACTTGTCGGGCCGAAAAAAATCGTCAATTTTTACGTCATCTAGCTTTAACACAGGGAGACGTTGATAGTAGCTTTTGCTTGTGTCTATGATTGGGGCCGATATGCGAAGACTGTCTGTCTCTACGCTCGGTGTTGACACAAATTGAGCTTGCGCTGGATCCCCGGCTTTGTTGTCTCGGGCGGTCGTGTTCAAAGCGGCGGCTTTGCGCTCCGCCGGCGGAGTTTGAGCCGACGCGGGCGCATCCTTAGGGCTCCGCGACGTCGACGGAGAAGCTACGTCGGTTGGCTGATGGAGTGACAGGAAAGCTACTACGAGACTACATATAGTCGCCCACGCGCTCCAGCGAGAAAGATTCTCAGTCGTGATGGATTTCTCGAACCGCAGCAACCAGCGAAGGGAGGCTGCGAGAGAACTAACTAGACGCCCTAAAACATCGAGAATTCGTCCCATCATCGCGGTACTCTTAAGTGTTCGTTAAAACGAACGCGCCAATTACGCCTGTAGATATTATCCCTTCACCAGTTTAGAGGCGACTCTACGAGCGACCGTTGCGCGTTCAGACCGGACGAAGGGCGGACGCCGGGCGTCCGGCGGGAACGGGTCGGGTACGGAAGTTCGTGGTGCGGCCGGCGCGAATGCGCCGCGCTTGAACTGCGAGCTTCGGCTGCCGGCCATCTCCAGTCATTCGATTCGCGCCGCTAGCGAGACACTTGGATGTCGGTTTTGGCTTGACAGCTGACGTGAGCAGGTCAGTCTGGACGATCTGGCGCTCCTCGTCCCGCGCACGCCGACGATACTTGCATGCACCGCTGACTTCCGTGGATCTGATCACTGTTTCAAATCCAGCGTCATCGGAACTTAATGCCAATCGACGTGTACCGGTGTTAAATGGTGGGCAACATCCGCAGACTAACAGCCATGCCCAAGCGGGTTGCGCACAAAGCTGCAATTTCCGCCGAGTATATTCCCCGAAGCAATATCTCCGGCGTCAATGTGCCATGCTTTGGGCGGTAAAAGTACTGCTAATCCACCGGTCGCATAAACGACGCCAAGATCGATGGCGGTTTGCAAAGGAATTTGGTTTTTCTTGCATTGCAAGAAGGCCTCATCCCCGGCGCCCGAGCTAGCTCTTCCTCGGTTCTTCTCAATCGTATTTATTGCATCTTGCATTTGAGATATAAGTTGTTTAGCTACCTCGGTATTTTGAGTGCCCAGAGCGACCATCGCTTGACGAATTTCGGTCTCCTTTCCGTCGATAGTCACATTCATAGAGTTTGTAGCACCAACCTTCGCTGGGTCGCATGAGTCGGCAAATGCGGATGTGCCGATACAAAGGGAAAACAAAGCGGCGATGGCTGTCTGCGTCTTGTTCATGTCGTCTCTCCTCGGTTTAGGCAGGTTAAAACAAGCTAAATATAGTTGTCGGAGAGCGGTTATTTTATCGGCGGAACATTTATTTCGATCTAATGTGTGCGACAGCGCACACTGAAAAGTCTGATCGTCAAGTATTTGCACTGTTAAATACGGTCGACAGCGCGCCCGCCATTTGTACCGGGTTACCGCCGAAGCCGCCTCGGGCGACAGTGACGGACGCACAGCCGTACGGCTGTGACTGAACCAGTCAGGTAGAGCGGTTCAATCGCAATAACGGCGAAAGACTTTCGGCAGTGCCAGGCAATCTGCGGGTCGCCCCACTGGAGTGTTAGGGCAACGTCTGACATTTTTTGCGAGTTCCCGTTCGCTCGGGCTGAGGCATTTCGTCGAACGATCCTAGAGATCCGCCCCGTTTAGCCGGGGACGTTCCGGTGTCCGGCTTAGCTAAGCCGAGCAGCGCCGGCGACCAACACGACCGTGTAACGGCCGTTGTACTTTCAAAGCGGTCGTCGTTTACACGCCGCGTCGAATGGCGGAAGGGGGTCGGAAGTGTGAATTCGCTGACACTGAAAGCTGCCGTCGGGTTGCTTGATGCCGTCACCGTCGGCAATCCGCCACATTGCCGACGGAGAACCCAGCTCGCCTCAATGTCGGCTATGGCCGAATTGTGCGGATGGTTCGTCCGTCGGGTCCGGGAAGCTGCGGGCGGTCCAACGACAGACCGTGGACGCACTGGGAAATTGGCGGGCAAACTTTCGACTCGCATGGGGGTGAGCAATGGCTATCCGCAGCCGACCCTAAGTTGACTGGCGCAGGACAGCGTGTCTTGCAGGGTAAAACCAGAGATCGCTCAATGCAGCGCATTACTTTTGCGCAACGAAGCTGGCGCAGATCTGGTGAATATCGCAAACGATCGGCGACCTGTAGTCGAGCCTCCATCCGTCTGCGAAGAGCGGTGTCAGCGAGCGCTCCGTAGTTAGCGGGAAGGTTCGAAGGATGCCCGGCGCCAGTTCGGCGGCTGCGGCCGCCAGCGCAATCCGATCCTGCCAATGACATGTCGCTGCATTCGCTTTCAGCCAGATACGCGAAGACTCGACCAGGTGATCCGTGCGTAACCAGCTGCCGGTTCGCGCCATTGCGACAAGCTCCCCAATCACCAGGTAGCAGAGGAGTTCAGCGCGTGCCTCATCATCGAGCTTCTCAGGGAGTAACATGTCGAACGACGTTTCGGATCTGTAGCCGGCCACCAGGTGGCGCATGGTCGGGACGTGCGGCGACAACCGGCCGCCGCGGTGATGGGCGCCGACTGGTGCCGATTACTGGATGGTCAGGCCTCACCGCTCAGTCTGCATGGGGTTCGTCTGCATTGGATGCGCATTGAATGCGCTGGACGATGGCGTTGAACCGTTCTTCGCCACCGTGCGTGTGAACGCACTTCCCGTCGGGAGCATCGCTCGTGCTGACCGTTGCGCCGCCACGACCCCGCCGATGCAGTCTGCTGCAGAGGCCCGTTTTCGCATCCAGAGCACAGCGCACAGCGGTGCGAGCCCGAACACTATTGCGCCGCGGTCAGTTTCAGTCCGGGCCTCAATGCCGGCGACGGTTCCTGCAGGCCTTTGCGCTCGTCGGAGACCTGCTCGATGCCTTTACTGGCCACCTCCTCCAGAAAGGTCAGCCGGGCCCGATAGTAATCAACGCGTAGCTGTGCATCGAGCACATGCTGCTCGGCCTGGAACAGTTCCATGCGCAGGTCATTAAGTGCACGTTCCGCCTGTTTCTCGGGCGTGGGCGCGTGATGTGAAGCCCAGTTTGCAAGCCATCGCAGCATGGTGAAGCCCTCCTGTCGTCGAGTGCCCGGCCACGACAAAGGCTATCAAAGTCTGGAACGGCTGTCTGTCAAAAAACGCCAGCGCGACACATGTTGCATAAACGGCACAGCGACGCCTGAGTGCGACGGAGGTGTGATAGCACTAGTTGGCGTATGCGCCGCACCCTCCCTGTGGGAATGTCAGGCGATCCGCACTGCCTGCACACTGCACGCGTGCCAGTGTTGGACCCCTTTACCTTAGGTTATGGCGGGACCCGACCTAATGGCTGCGGACCCGTTGTCATCCTGCACTGACCGGGGTATAAGCAAGCTTCATCGGCCGTTTTGCATGCCTTGCGCATTCCGATCGCGATGCCATCCGCCCGAGGGTGACCGCGTTACCGGGATATCGCGACTGCAGCCACAACCTCACCACGTCATTGCGCATCCAGCTCCCCACAAAACTGGCAGTCAGCGCGAGCAGGAACAGGTCATCGTAATACCCTGCCGCCAGCTCCTGCGCGACAAGTTGCACCCTGATAAGCCCACGCTCCATGTCCGCCAGACGTCTCACACCTTCGCGATCAGACTGCCGTCCCCGTGGGTCATCCGCCCGAAGGCCAGCGGGCGTCGCCGCCAGTAGCGCGCGCGCAAAATCGCCGCTGCAGTTGTTTTGCCGCACCATCACGCTGGCCACAGCGACCTGGCGGGATGGCACCATCCGAGCCAGCGCGGTATGGGTCCGTTCAGGCAGTCTGTACCCAGTCAACTGGTCGGCTGCCTCTGGGCAGATTCCAGGCGGACACGCGCGATCCGCTGACTGTCTGTCGGATCGCGCAACATATCGGGCAGGTCGGGCATGGGTCACGGTGAGCGGCCTTCAAGATTATCGCGCAGGCGTCGGGGCATGGTGACAAATCCCTGCGATCGCAGGAGTGCGACGAACGCCGCATCAGACAGGAGTTCCGTCAGCGCGTTGCCGACAATGACCCTCTCGACGCGGACGGCTTCCATCTGCCGGATCGCCGTCTGTTGGCGCGCTCGCTCCAGCATAAGGACTTTCCGAGCCTTGATCTGCGGCGAGGATCGGGATTTCGCGCGGGTCGACGCGTCGCAGACGGACGCGACGTCCTCTTCGCCAGGACAGATTGCGGCGCGTGGATGATCTTTTCGCATAACGATTACTTCATAGCAGGGTGGTACGCCGCCGGCAATACTTCCAGCGGCACGTTGGCGGCAAGCTCGATCAGTGACGTAAGATCAGGATGCCGGTACGGCTCGAAATGAGACTGGCCGTACCGGTACAGCACGGTGTATTCGCCCTTCGGCAGACTACCCTGGGGGAGAATGTGAAAGTCGAGCAGTTCCTTGCCTGCGCGCTCAATGCGGCCATACACAAGAAAGTCAATCGCAAAGCAATCGGGCCAGCGGGCGATCCAGTATGGCAAATGTCCCTGGATCAGCCACGGGCTCCGGATAACCAGTTGCAACCGTAGTGCGCCGTCGATGCACAGCGTGCCCGTGTGTTTCTCGTATCGGACTTGATGACCCAGCTCCCGCAGCTTGTCGGTCGTCCCATCAGCAACGCGCCGCTCCATCAGGCGCTCGACATACCGGTTTTCGGACCGCTCGGGATTCAGGTTCGGTGGGTATCCAATGATCTTGTATGCCTCATACAGACTCCCGAATTCGTGCATTACCTGTTCAATAGACGGCGCACTCCGGTAGTGTCTCAGTGTTGCCTGATTGAGTCTGCCTGCTCTCGTGACCACCTTGCGTAGGCCTTCAATAATCTCGTTTCGTGTTGGTCTACGTCCGACGCGTGCCATTTTCTGCTGAACAGCGGCAAAGATGCGCCGGTCGACGACCGGCTCGAACGCGTCCGGAATGCGGATCCACTCCTCCCGCGGCAACTGCTCCCAGCCACGGTCGAGTTTCGAGGTCGTCCGGCTGTAGACATTGGTGCCGATGTACTTTTCGTTGCGCAGGATGTCCAGTATGTTGGCGCCTTGCCAGGTGCGGCCAGCACCGTTGACTATTCCAAAGCCGTTCAGGCGGCGCGCGATTGCCGCCGCGCTGACCGGTTGCATTGCGTACCATTCGTAAATCTTGCGGACCAGCGCGACATCGCGTGGCGGCCCCGGCGCGACGATGATGCGGTCAGTCTGTACGCTTTTGTATTCACGCGGAGCGAGGCACCGACGCTCGCTGTTATCCCGGCCGACCAGAATGCGCTGCAATCCAATCCCGGGGGGGCCGCCCGCATGAAAGCCACGCCGGACGTTCAGGCAGTGCCCGAGAAAGACTTTACGTGACATCTCGCGACTGAATTCGCCGGCCATCGCCCGCTTGAGTGCCTTCAGTATCGACGTGGCAGGAGTGCTATCGTTCTCGAACGGCTCGGCGACATAGATGACGTCGACACCGGCGCGGCGACAGGTGTATTCGTAGAACGCACTTTCATCGACATCCTGGAAGCGTCCCCAGCGACTGACGTCGTACACCAGCACGCTAGTGAATCTGCGCGCCGGATTCTCCACGTCGATCAATAGCTGGATCAGTGCTGGGCGTTCACGCAGCGTCAGTCCACTGA
This sequence comes from Paraburkholderia sp. BL18I3N2, assembly GCF_003001875.1. Lineage (NCBI taxonomy): Bacteria > Pseudomonadati > Pseudomonadota > Betaproteobacteria > Burkholderiales > Burkholderiaceae > Paraburkholderia > Paraburkholderia sp. BL18I3N2. Next base: position 499,378 of record NZ_PVNC01000005.1, on the reverse strand, counting down.
TCGCAGCATCTTCATAGTCCCGGACAACCCGGATACCGTGCGCGGCGGCATATCGTGCGATCGCTTCGCGCTGAAATACAGGTGAGTACTCCTGGTGGTCGGTGGACATGCGGATGTACTGCGCGGCGCGAACGGGCGCAGCCGGCTCGGTACGGCGCGTCCGCGCGGAAGGCATGATATTTCCAGTGCTCACACATTAGTGCTAGCGCTTTTCCGGTCAAAGTCAAGACGAAGGATCGCTGGCGACCGAATCGGGGGCCTGATTCCAAGATTGAAGACGTATTCAAACGCGTCAGATTCTCGGTGCGAAGGGCGTCGCAAGGAAGACAGATCCCGTGGGAAGCACCTCTCTGGAAGAAGACTTTTATTTCCGTCCTCCATCCGACAAGCATCCACTCACTGAAGACGAACTTGATTTGCGCTTTGCAAAGGACCACGAAGACTGGACAACCGCGCAAAGCGTTGGCACTTCCGAGGCCGTCATCAAATACTTAACCGACCATCCAAACGGCAATTTCAGTGAATTAGCGCAAGCGCTGCTCGACAAACTACTCGCTGGTCAATGAGAACATCGTATTGTTACCCAGACCTCTTCCGCCAACCCTTATAGCAAAGGTAGCGCTGAAGCTGGAGCAATCTCATTGGGCGACCGCTACATTTTCCTGGCGTTCCTGGCAATACTGGCGCTGCACCACAACGGTTCGATTGAAACAGAGACTTTGATTGACAGCCCACCTCAGACGGTGTGGACGCTCCTCACGGCGACCGACGACTACCCATTGTGGAATCCGGAGATTTCGCAATTACGAGGGCAGTTTCGTGAAGGCAACGTCATCGAGTTTTTGGAGGGGACGGAGCCAGACGCAATGGTGTTTCATCCCAAGATATTGGCGGTGCAGGTTGTTCGAGAATTACGTCGGAAAGGGTAGGTTTGGTTTCCTGATCTTTTTGACGGCGAGCACCGCTTCATTCTCGAACCTGTCGACAGCAAAACGCGCTTTATCCAAGCTGAAACATTCACCGGCATTCTTGCTGGCACCCTGACTCAGAGCGTCCTAAGGGACACGGTTATTAGCATGCATGCGATGAATGACGCATTGAAAAAGCGAGCCGAGCTAGCGTCTGGTCAACCGCGGAAATAGTCGGTTGGAGCACTTGGGCAACCCCTGCTGAATGATATCGAATGGCAGCTGATGCGAACGGCAGCTGACCGGTCCGGGTCGCGCGCTGACCGTCGTGCCACGCAATATCTGAGCGCTGTCACTCAGCCGAACCAAAGTGGCCCATAGCGCTAACGGGCTAATATGGCGGGGATGACGTCAACTATGAATTCCGCCCGTGCGCCCTGCTTGACGCTGTCCATTCGAAGTAATCGTCGTACCCGCTTGAAGCGCTGAAGGCGACGTCGACGAAGCCCGTCCGCACATAGGGTAGTTGTGCGCGGCGGCCATCGCGCAAACGGCGGCCTCGAGGGACTTCGAATTGGCGGGGCATCGGTGCTGCGCGCGCTGCCGCGCTGCCGGCGAACATCATCAGTGGCGTCGAGACTTGATGCATGTCTGGGCTGGATCATCCGATCGACATGGAGAGGGCCGTGATTTGCCGCAAGCTGAGGGTTCATGTACTCGTATTATGCGTCACGGGCGCATTGTTGGGCAGCGTCGCGGCCTCGGCGGATGAAGTTAAGGTGATGATTTCGGGCGCGTTTGCGTCAGCCTATCGCGCACTGGGCCCACAATTCGAGCAGGCGGCCGGCGAGACGCTGGTCACTGTCTGGGGGCCTGTGGCGGGCACGGCCGCGAATGCCATCCCTGTGCGACTGGCGCGCGGCGAATGGGCAGACGTGCTGATCGTGGTCGGCTATGCACTCGACGATCAGGTCAACGCTGGCAAGGTGGTGTCTGGCAGCAAGGTGGACTTCGCACGCTCGGCAATTGGCATCGCGGCTCGCGAGGGGGCACCGAAGCCGGATATCAGTTCGGTTGACGCACTGCGGCGCACGCTGCTCGCCGCCAAGTCGATCGTCTATCCGGACGACGCCAATGGAGTCTATATCGGCAGCGAACTATTCCGGCGTCTGGGTATCCAGGAGCAGGTGGCGAACAAGAGCCGCATGATCCGATCCGAGCGGGTCGCCAACGTCGTCGCGAACGGCGAGGCGGAGATCGGATTTCAGCAGATCGTCGAACTGTTGCCGGTCGACGGGGTGACGGTGCTCGGCAATTTGCCTGCGGAGGCCCAAAGGTACACGGTGTTTTCCGGGGGCATCTCCACCAATGCCAGAAATCCAGCGGGCGCAGCGGCCCTGATCCGTTTTCTGTCATCGCCGGACGCGGCCCCCGCGATTGAGGGGACCGGGCTCGAACCGATAACGCCGAAGACTTCGAATTGAGCGTAGCTATGAGCCCTCCGCGCCGTCGAGCCGGGTGACGGTCGGATCTTCCGGGAACGGCCAACTACGGTCTCTCGACGACGCCCGGATGCGGGCATCCATATGCCTGGTTTAATCCGAGTTACGGACGCGTGCGCAAAGAGCAAATGCGTGGCTCCGGCCAATGGCGTGCGCCACATTGTGCGCTCCACGACAAGCCACTTCTGGGTGAAGCAACTTCGGCGGTATAGACCGAATGCGCCGGTAAAGTTGCGCCCCGCTCCGTAGCGCTTGGCGGACATACGCTCAATTGGACCATGCCGACGGCTCATGTTCGTCATCAGAAACGGCTCAGTATCTCCATCTTTTTCTGGTCATAGTCCCCTTGAGTTATCAAACCCTTTTGAAGCAGACCCTTGAGCTTGTCGAGTCTTGCAGTTGCCGTTTCCTGCGTCTCTGCGGAAACGCCGCCTACTGCCGATAAAGTTGGAACTGCAGTGGCTGTAGCGACCTCACCATAACTCTCCTGCGACAATACCCGCTGCATCTTTTTCACAGCATCTTCCATGGCTCGCCTTCCCGCAATTCCAAAGTCACCTTTGAAATCAGAGAACCCGGCTGCCTGTCCATTTCCCACCACTCGAGGAGTGCACAGAATCTTCCCGTCCGCGCCTCTCACAACCGTTGTCAAATCTACGGTGAAGTTGGTTGGTGGCCAAGTGAAGAAGCCAGTCGATCCGGAGCTGGTGATCAGCTCAGGCGTTACAGTGAGATTTACTCGAGGTCCCGCGGTGTTTGTCGTGCTTTCCGGCGATGCCATGCGAACGACATTATCGAAAACGTTCGACAACATCTTTTCATATGAGACTTGCAAGTCTCTATAGGGAAAATATCTAACATTGTCGCCGCCGCCGCCGGGGGTTGTTACCTCGAGGTTTGTCAATACCTCAGGGATAATTACACCGACGCTCGCCTTAATCTTAGGTGGATCATTAGGGCCGCGGTATATGTTAGACGCGTCGGGTGCGATTTTTATTGGATGGGCACAGCCAGTCAAGGCGAGGGCTAACAACGTCAAAATCACTGCTCTTATATTTTTCATTCGCATGCCTGTGCGTTGTTACTGGAATGTTTATTGGCTAACACTACGAAATTAAGCAACGGGTTACCTATTGCCACCCACTAACAGCGCTCGGCAAATCCGCCATGCACACAGGAAGTATTCTCCGGCTGACCGATGTTTATCGGCGGTTCGGAACCGAACCTGAGAGATGAAAAACTTCGACGGAGTGAGAAGCACTCCCTCGCGGCGCGGCGGCCAACGGTTGCTGTCAATTGCGACCTCGACGCTGCGGAGCTTCTAACGCCTAGAACCACGGGCGTGTCGAGGGTGGGCCCGTGCCCGATGACTCGTCATTGTGCACGATAGTCGGACCCCGAACCAGGCCTTTCCCCGGTTTTGCCCGTATCCCCACTTCATCCCGAACCCGAAGCGCCTCCGACCTTGCTCATGATCACTGTATATGGGTCAGCGGCGAAGACATATCTGGATGACGGTCGTTGCCGACGCTCGCGCGGGACCAGTTTAGGGGATTCTGTACGGGGTCTAACGTTTCCCTTAACCGAGATAGCCTAGGATCATTCCGACGCAAATTCGTCACACAAGACTCGCTGACCATACGAATTCGGGGGAATAATGAAAACCAGCAGCTTCGCTCAGACGTGTTTTCCTATCGCAATTTTTATATCCGCCTTGGCAGGTTGTGGCGGCGGTGGCGGTGGGGGTGGCGGCGCTCAGCCTACTGCCGCTGTTGCAGCGACGCCTAATTTTCCAGTGGAGGCAACGTTCGCGTCGCTGGTTTCCACGTCGTCATCCTTTAGCACCAGCGCCACTGACGCATCGGGAAACAGCTACGCTCTCACCGTTACGCTGAGTCCCGGCCCAGACAAAGTCAATACGCTTATTTACCCCTCGTCCCGTAAGACGTATTCGCAGGCATCAATCCTGAAAAAAAACGGTGTCGCAGCCTCCACTTCGACTTCGGATATTTACTATTCGGTTGCGCCGCTTCTCGTATGGGGAAATTTAAACGGCTCGAACAACGCGATGCTGGTCAAAAAGCAAACCCTCCTTCCGGCAACAGCGAAAGTAGGCATGACTGGCGGCTTTTATTCTGGCAGTAACTACAAAAACAATTCCACACTGTTTCCTGACCAGCAGTACGTAACTTGGTCACTTGAGGCGGACACTTCGACCACCGCATGGCTCTGCCTAAATACAATAATCACGCCTGCCTTAGCTGTTTCCCCTTCCGCTACTAGCATTGAAGCAGACTGCTTTCGAATAGATCAAAACGGCGTGGTTTCGGGTTTCAAGTCCGACTTCACGCAATGGGGGGCTACGCTGAACTTCAGACAATGAACGTCGATTCGTTCGAGCGGCGGGATTAGTTTTGCTTGGCTGTCTGCTGCCGCGGAGGCAATCTACGCGGAGTGCGGCGTGACTCCAGAGATATTGGAAGGTACGCCTGTCCGGCTAACGCAGGAAGGTCTGCGTGGGCAGGTTCACCGATTGCAGCCGCCAAGTGCTGGCCGTTACACCCCGACACCGTCCCTCGGATTTGTGCTGCTGCACGCAAGTGCCGGAATGGATCGGCTCCTGCCGAACGCGACCTACTAACGGCGAACCACTCTGCGAGCTCAACGGTGGATCGGGCCAATAGCGGCCTGTCGCCGCTCCCGGACAAAATAGATTCCTGAGAGGCGCATAATCCCGGAGGAATTGCGTTCCGTTCGGCCGGCCTGAAGTTGCTAAGTCTACTAGTTACAGTAAAATCCCTAACGCATAATCGCTCACACTGCGGCTGTGAGCGTGGTCACATAATTTCGGGGCATCAGATATGGAGGGGATCGGACGTATTTGTGTTCTTCTGAAAGCCATCGGTCTCATTTGGTTTTTTCTGTTCGGCGGAGTGGCTGTGTTTGAAGCGATTGGTAGCTCCCGAGACATGACCTTTCACGAAAAGCAAGCAGTATATGAGCAGGTAACTGGGCGAAGCCTCGAAAAAGACGCCGAGGCGCAAAAAGTCAGAGTGCTCAAGGGGGCAACTGAGACTGACGTTGACAAGTGGCTTGGCACAAGTGACCAGAGCGAAGACGTTCTCAAGGCGTTCTTCGCAAACCGACCGACGAATATTCGTGTTCGAGATTGGGGATCAGTGATTGCCTACTCGATATTCGCGATTGTCGGTGGCGTCATTTTCGCCTCCATCGGCTGGGTCGCCGCCGGGTTTGCGGTCAGGCGGGAGACGCCATGAGAGGAGCGCAAATCGCTCTTGTCTGCGTACTTGCGTATGCTGGCATTGAACCCTGACATCACGATTGCGGATGTCCGAATGCCAGAAAAGCCAACTGAAGCTTCCTCACTAACGGCAACAGCTGACCGTTGGTTTTGGCCGAGTACCTGTCGGCCGACGTGTGCAACCGAATGGCCGTTGTGGCCAGAGCCTGTGTGAAAACGCACTGATCGCCTAAACTGAATCAACTCACTGAGACCGGGTGACTCATGAAGCGATTCGTTGAAGGCGATGACCGCAAGCAGGTCGCACTACTTCCCGAATGCGTCGATGACTACATCGGCCAGGACAACCCGGTCAGAATCGTCGACGTGTTCGTGGACGAACTGGACCTCACGACGCTCGGCTTCAACGGCACCACGCCCGCAATCACCGGGCGCCCGTCCTACCACCCCGGCGTGATGCTCAAGATCTATATCTACGGGTATCTGAACCGGGTACCCTCAAGCCGGCGTCTTGAGCGCGAATGCCAACGCAATGTCAAGCTGATGTGGCTGACAGGACGTCTGGCGCCAGACTTCAAGACGATCGCCGACTTTCGCCGCGACAATGGCCCGGCCATTCGCAACGTATGCCGTCGCTTCGTCGAGCTGTGTCGAGGACTGAAGCTGCTATCCAGTGACATGGTCGCCATCGACGGCAGCAAGTTCAAGGCCGTGAACAGCCGCGATAGAAACTTCACTGCGGGCAAAATCGACAAGCGCCAGCAGCAGATCGAGGAAAGCGTCCAGCGATACCTCGACATGATTGAAACTGCAGATCGGACCAGTCCAACTGGTTTCGATGTGAAGACCGTACGCCTGTACGAGAAGATCGCGCTCCTGCGCCAGCGGATGCGTAAGCTCGAGCAGATCAAACATCATTTAAGGAATGCACCGGACGGACAGTTGTCGCTCACTGACCCGGATTCCCGCTCTATGGCCAGCGGCGGCAGGAGAACCGGAACGGTCGGCTACGACGTTCAGACAGCAGTTGATACGAAGCATCATCTTGTTGTCGAACATGAGGTGACGAATATCGGAGGCGATCATGGTCAACTTAGCAAGATGGCTCTGTCAGCAAAGATCGCGATGGGCAAGCCAAAGCTGAAAGTCCTGGCTGATCGGGGTTACTTCAGCGGTCCGGACATCCGCGCGTGCGAACTCGCAGGGATCACGGCGTATGTCCCGAAACCGCTCACCTCGGCGTCAAGGAAGAAAGGGCTCTTCACCAAACGCGACTTCATCTACATTGCAAGAAGCGATGAATATCAATGCCCCGCCGGTGAGCGCGCAATTCTTCGATTCAGGACCGTTGAGAAAGACATGAATCTGCGCGTGTACTGGCCCAGCGCATGCCCGCGTTGCCATCTCAAGGAGCGCTGTTCGCCCAGCGACTATCGCCGCATTCGACGATGGGAGCACGAACATGTACTGGAAGTTATGCAGCGTCGACTCGACCGGAAGCCTGATGCAATGACCATCCGAAGAAGCACTGTCGAACACGTCTTCGGCACGCTGAAGCACTGGATGGGGGCCACCCACTTCCTGACCCGGACGCTGGAACGGGTGAGTACCGAAATGAGCCTTCAGGTGCTGGCCTACAACCTCAAGCGCGTCCTCAACATACTGGGGGTTGCCGGAATGATGAAGGCGATGAAATTGGCTACGAGCTGAGGCCCTGACGGGCTTCTTGCGGCCGCAATGTTTGATTAGCGTAAGCTCGACGCATCTAACTTGATCGATCCGACCGGCACCGTCGCCCTCAGCGGCAGAAAACGGGGTTTCCACACGCCCTCGGCCACAAGCCGCCGGTCGAGGTCGCCATCCAATCTGAATAACGAAGGGCTCGTTCGCCCTTGCTCAATGGCCGGTCTCCGGAGAGCGAATTACCGGTGGCACTGCCTCAACCCGGCCATGAAGCGTCATTCCCACGTGCCGTCGCTCAGCCTTTCAGACGTCGCATCCACTCGGGAACCAGCCTTTCATTTGAATTCACAGAACTGGAGCGTTCGGTCGGTCGAAGCCGCCGCCGGCGCGAATGCAAAAATCGGCCAACGGCGGCTATGCTGCGCCTGAGCCGCAACGATTTGTTCCCGGTGCGATCATTCACATGGGTGCAATTCTGAAAGACGCGCAAGTTGATCAGGAAGCTATCGGCAACATGAGCGCGTTCAGACAGCGAGTCGACCCTGTGCCTTGCACATCAACTTAACTAGTCGGCCCTGAACAATTCGTTTCTCGCGCCACCGGCGTCAGACCATCACGTCGGCGGCAACCTGGCGGTTGATCAGAGCGGCGAGAACGAAGACGCAAAGAAGCCGCAGCTTCCTCAGGATCATCCGCAGGTTGTGGCCGGCGCCGCACAGCACCGCGTGCATCGCATCGCCGAGCGCGCCTTTGAGCCAGTTCCGATCAAGTTTTCCGTCTGCCTTCATGTGGCCGATGGCTGGTTCGATTGCGCTGCGCCGCCTGATCATCGCGCGTAGTGTGCGTGTGATGCCGCGTCGCAAACCCGGGTGGTAGATTTTCACGCCGTCGACGGCGACACCTTTGTAGCCACGATCCACGATTGCCACCTCGGGCTTCGTGTCACTCAGGATCGCTGCCTGTTCCAGCGCTTCAGCCAGTGTGTGCCCGTCGTACGGATTGCCCGGCATCGAGCGCATGCCGATCACCAGCCCTTCCTTGTGTGTCGTCGTGATGGAAACTTTCACGCCGAACTCGTAAGGAGTGCGTGCCTTGCCCTTGGCCAGACACTCGACTTCCGGCGCGTGCAACGCATAGAGCTTGTTCTTGTCCTTCGGCTTTTGCGACAGGATGCGTTTCGTGCGCGCAATCAGCTCCAGCAGCGCCGCTCGGCCGCCTTCGGCCACCTGGCCGGCCTGCCGCTCCACGTCGCGCATGACCCGCCCGACCCGGGAGCGCAGCGTGCGCAACGACTTTCTCATCCTCTTGAACTGTTTCGCATGAGCGTAGCGGCCACAATCTGCAATGCAAGCCGTGGTGCTTCCCGGTTGTAGTTCTGCCTGAGCTTCAGTCCGTGCCGCGCTGCGGCTTTGACCAGATGTTCGCGACACCGCTCAAGCAATCGTGAGTCGGTTGGATGGGCAATCGCTTTCTCCATAACTGTGGTGTCAACGATCACGCGCTTCACGCTCGACGCCTTGATCACGCCGGCACGCCTGGCCGCTTCGATCGTCTCGGCCAGCAACTCCTCAACGCCGGCTTCGCCCAGGCGCTTCCTCCAGCGAGTCAGGCTCGATGGGTCGATCGGCGGCTCGGTCTGCAAAAAGGTTTCGCCAGTGAACACCTGCCAATAAGGGTTCTCCACCCATTGCCAGATCACCTCTTCGTCGGACAGGTCGAACGCGTGCTGTAGATACAGCAGTCCGGCAACCAGGCGCGGCGACGTTGCCGGTCGCCCCTTGTGCGACACGAAGCTCTCGCTCATCGATGCGTCCAGCCGCTCCCAGTTGATCAGATCAGTCAGGCGCACCAGCGGATGCTTAAGGTTGATCTGTTCTCGCAGCGGTTGCCGGAAGAAGTCTTGTTCCGGCACAGGCGTCTTCGGACCCATCTGCACCTCGCCAGGATTTGCAGGATTCACGCACCAATATGCCAGGTCTCTGCAATTCCCACAACACCATTTCGGCTCCAAAGCCATGCCGCATAAGGCTCACCGGATTGTTCAGGTTCGACTAACTAATTGGTGTCGTGTTGTGTGAATCTCCGTTCAAATGCTTCCGCCGCTGGGCCTGCGGTCTCCGGCACTTTTAGCAATTGGAGATTGACTGCCCGTTTCATAAACTTTGTAGTTATGCTTTCAAGAAATGTCGAACACGCCCAGTTTACCCGTTCCACTTTCTTAGTCGCGTATTTTAACTTCGTGTCGATAACTGCAACGGGCTGTGCGCTCGCTTTAGCATTTCTGAAGTCCTGTACAGCTCTATGAGCGATAACAAACTTGTAGTGAAGGCTGAGGGGGTTTTGGCCTCTGAAATCGTCGTCGAAATCGAGAAAGGTGATAGCGCACTCAACGTCAATTAAAAGCCGGAGCTTGTTCATATTTTTGCGTGAAGAAAAATTCCATGTCTTGACAACCTTGAAATATTCCTTTTCTTTTTCATCTATTGCGACTTGAGTTTGCGATGCTTCAACGGCGTCGAAGTACCGGGAAAGCAGGAAATACCGTTTTCCTATTAGGTCCGAAAGATCATCGATGAACTCGCTTCCTTCCTTAAATCGGTCACTTTGAATCTGGAATTTTGTTTCTCTTCGCCATTTCTGATTGGCGAAAAAGCTGGTCAAGTAGACGCCAACTAGAGTGCCAATCACCCCCATAAGAGCCGCGATAGGAGGAAAATTCTTGGGATCTATGGAGAAGCCCGCTATTTTAAATTCCACTTGCGATTTCAGATAATCCACGCAGCGTTTGTTATAAAAATCTCTAATTTCCTGAGGCGCGTCCTGTTGCTGGGGTTTTGAACAGAAAGTGTCTAGATCTGCGGCGCTTGCATAAGCCGATAACACAGAAATGGAAAGAACTGCCGCGAGGTATGCGAACCGCCTCGGGTTAAGGAGTTGATTAAAATCGCGACGAAGCAAATGCATTGCGATCACCCTCGTTGTTCACCTCGTCGCAACGTCCACTGCACTTGACGTTGGGTGCGCGAGGCATCGCTCTTTCACGTGCAAGCTTAAGAACAATTCCTCTCCGCGATCCTGCAAAGGATCGTAGGACAAGATCCGCGTTCTTGAAAGCTCAACGCTGACGATTTGTTCATCGAAAACGCGCACTTGCGGCCCGCGACTCCCGGGCAGCGAAACTGTTTATCAGACTTTCTGGCCGGCGACGTTAACCGGCTGGGCGACCCAGGTTGGCGGTCCAGCCTAATGGCCGAGGTGGTTCCAGGATCGGCCATTGAATTCGCATCCACTCGGGAGACCGCAATGGGTCGGGTTATGCCTTTTGCATGAGATGAACACCCGGCGCGATCGCCACGCTCGGCCGTGGGGCAAGGTGCGGCCAGGAGCGGCCGCTCGACGGCACGCATTAGATCGCCGACAATCTTGGTTCTCGCCGCTGCTTCATAGCAAGCTTGCATTTGGACGTCGTCGAGGAGGCAGCAGCTTGCAGCGGGATCATCAATTCACTTCACTCATGGTTATGAGCGACGCACCTCGGCTGACTCTCGTTGGTAAGACCATTGATCTTCGCATCCTTGAACTCCAAGACGCGCCTCGGCTCATCGACGCTGCGGCAGACGGCGAGTTATGGAACTTGAAAGTGACTGTCGTGCCGGGACCGTCGACTATCGACCCATACATCGCTACAGCATTGCGGGGGCTTCACGAAGGTCACGTGATCCCGTTCGTTGTTGTCGCTCGTGACAGCGGCCGCATCATCGGCAGCACGCGCTTTTGGAAGATCGACCGGGGCAATAGGAAGCTGGAAATCGGCCACACTTGGCTGAGCAAGTCCGTCCAACGAACGGCGGCAAACACTGAGGCAAAATACCTTTTGTTGAAATATGCGTTCGAAGTAATGCAATGCGTCCGCGTCCAGTTCACAACCGATGAACTCAACGAGAAGTCGAGGGCGGCGATATTGCGCATCGGCGCAAAGCAAGAAGGTATCGTTCGTCATGAGCGGATCATGCCTGACGGCCGCAAGCGGAATTCGGTGCGGTTCAGCATCATTGATACCGAATGGCCTGACGTCAAAGCAACGCTGGAAGCCAAGCTAGCGCATCCAATGGAAGCGCCGAATACGGTTATCTAGTTCTCTGGGCGCGCCGCGCCGTGGTGTGAAACAGCGCGAACGCCATCGATTACTGAGCGGCCAGCGTGACCGCCGACAGCGCATACAGTTGTGTCGTTGTGAGTTTGGGAACCCGGCAACCGTTTCGCTAGCGCACCTGGGACGTCCTGTTCGAACGGCTGCTTTGGAGATCGGCCACTGTCCCTCGTGGGTCGCGTGTTGTGGATCGACCCCAACGGAGATCGAGTCGCCGATGCGGTTTGCATGGGGCACCGTGCGGCCAGGACAGGTCATTCACGCGTGCCGTTGCACGGACACTCAAACGTCTGAAGTACATCAGGAAGCCGCCAGCCCGCTCGCTATGACGAACGCATACCGGCAGTCGAGCCGGCGCACCTCTGCAAGAGGCTGCCATCACCATATTGGACCTAAGTCCTATTGCGCAACGCGCGAGTCTGCCAAATATTGTTGGCACGACGATGAACCAGGAACCCGGCCGGACAGGCAGAGGTAGTGAATTTCGACCGTAGCCCTTGATGGAGGTGATGATGCCCAGACGTTCTGTTCTGAAGACAGGTGCCGCAACGTTAATAATCGTGGGACTGTCGCTGACCAGATTCCCAGCGACAATGACTGAGGCCGTTGCCGCACAGTCCGATGCAGCGAAGCGTCACGAAATCGACGCAAAGGTCAACGCGACACTGTCTCGGCTGTACGAGACAGTCAGAGGCTCAAAAGAACTTGTCGCCAAGGCGGATGGCGTACTCGTATTCCCAGCTGTGATCAAGGCTGGCTTCGTCGCCGGGGGAGAATACGGTCAAGGCGCTTTGCGGGTAGGCGGGAAAACGGTCGGCTACTACAGCACGGCGGCGGGCTCATTCGGCTTGCAGGCAGGTGCGCAATCCAAGGCTGTCATCTTTCTCTTCATGACCCATGATGCGCTTAACAGCTTCCGCAACTCGAAAGGCTGGTCAGTCGGTGGCGAAGGATCGGTTGCGCTGGTGAAGGTTGGAGCGAACGGCCAGATCGATACGACAACGGCTACTGCACCCGTTCAAGCAATTGTGATGACCAACGCCGGACTGATGGGTGATGTGTCGCTGTCTGGCACCAAGATTTCCCGACTGAAAATCTGAAGTCGCTCGCACTAGCGTAGTCGGCCAGTCCCCCGCCATCACGCTTGCAGGAGACCGCTGATACACGAAGACCAGAAGCACGGACACGATTGCCCGAGGGTGCCTCAATGAACAGCACCTGGACGCCGGTGCTAGCCATCCTCTGCGCTTGCGTATTCGGAGGATGTGCAGGAACGTCGTCAATCGTCGGCGTGCCCGGATATAAGAACCGCGCCGTGATACGCACGGAGGGTGGCGTGCAGGCTTCGACAACCGTGCTATCGCCAGAGGAAGCGCGACGACTTAAGGCGTTCCGCTTCTGGACCCGGTTCAGATAGCAGCATCTGCGATGCATATTGGATTGAACCGCGATGAGCAGACGTTCCGCTCACTGGAGTTGTGTTTGGTCCTGCGCCGCTGTTGTGCTCTGGCAGGCGAATACCCTGCACGCGCAAGAGCTGGAGCCGCGCACCTATTCCCCTTCACCCGTCGGCACGAACTTTGTCCTCGCGGGATACGCCCATGTGAGTGGCGACGTGCTCACCGATCCCTCCCTGCCGATAACAGGCGTCAGCGCGCAACTCAACAACTTCGTGCTCGGCTACGTGCGCACGTTCGCACTGGCAAATCGCACGGCGTCGATCGGCATTGCCCAGCCCTTCGTGAGCGGCAATCTGAGCGGGCTCGTCATTGGTGCGCCGACCGAGGTCCACCGCGCCGGCATCGGCGACACGCAATTGCGCTTCGCATTGAACCTGTTTGGCAATCCCGCACTTCAGCCAGAGGCGTTTGCACGCGCAAAGCCTGCCACTTCGCTTGGCGCGAGCCTGACCGTGCAGGCGCCGACAGGTCAATATGTACCTTCGCACCTCGTGAACGTAGGCAACAATCGCTGGGCGTTCAAACCAGAGATCGGGATATCGCAACCTTGGGGAGACTGGTTCTTCGAGGCCTCGGTTGGCGTCTGGTTCTTCAAGAACAACACGGACTTCTTCAACGGTCAGATCAAGCGCCAGGCACCACTCACAGTCACGCAACTGCATAGTGGCTACAGTTTTCGGCCGGGGCTCTGGCTCGCCGTCGACCTCGGCTATGCCCTCGGAGGCGCCACCAGCGTCAATGATGCGTCGAGCAGCGCTCGCCAGGCGAATGCACGCGGCGGCGTCACGCTAGCGGTCCCGCTCGGTCGCGGCTGGTCTGCCAAGCTCGGTTATTCTCGCGGCTTCGTTACCCGCGCAGCGGGTGACTATCAGATCGTTTCGGTCGCGGTTCAGTATCGCTGGTTTGATCATTGAAGGGCGAGCTTTCGAACGGTCGTGGCCTCTTTCGTGGCGCATTCTGTGCATCACGTCGCGACGAACAGCGAAGGGCCGGCTCGTTCCATGGCGCCTCTTCGACGCTAGCAGGTTGGACAGGTTCGTTCTGTTGGACCAAGGTCCGATAGGTGTGGGAAGAGTAGGTGGTTCTGGGTAGGCACGCGTATACTGCGAAACGATGCTGCCCTATGTCGCGCTTGCGGAACTCGAAGCGAATGCTCAAGCCGTCGAGACATGCTGTCCATACCACGCCGATGCATTGGAGCGGCTCGTCCACAAGAAGCTGCCGCTCGTTGCTCGATGCCGCCGCCGTCTCCAATCCGTAACATTGCCGAGGTAGGACTCGGCCCTTCGCTACGTCAGTTAAGGCCGACGAGTTATCCTCCAGTGACGGTTTGGAATGGCCGTTCCACTCGGATACTTGCCCTTGCAACTCCGACTCGCCGACCGGCGGCAACGGATCGAAGAGCGACTCTTGAGGACCGAGACTCCGCCGATGCGAACCTCGCGCGATCCTATTGGCGGCGCAGCCTCGCTGACCAACCTCCGCGATAGCCGGGAGGAACGATGCTTGCGTCTCCTGTGGTGAATCGACCGAAGGAGCGTGATAAGGCCGAAGGGCACAAACTGGGCGATAAGGCACTACGAGTTGGTTCACGACGCGGCGCAGGGAAGGAGACGTGCTATGAGAAATCGGCCTGGAACACGGTCAATACTTCCCGTTCTGGTGATTTTGCTCGCTGGCTGTGTCGCTGGTGGCATGCCGTATACCGGGCCGCACCTCACTCCGATAGAGTGCCGCGACCTAGCGGCACTCAAGACAAACGCGCCCCCTACGATGGCGCAGCACCAAAGCGAACTCGCTGCCTTGAGGAAAGCGGGCTACGACCCGTCACCTTGGTTTGATGATCCGTATTACCCGGATGATCTACAAGCGGCACAGCGCCTGGTCGATTATTGGTTCCAAACGGAGTGCCAGCACCTTCAGCCCGGCTGAGACCGGGAGATCGAGGACTGACTCGGATGTCACCGCTCGGCCATGAGACGTCCTTCACCTGGCTCGTAGGTATGACGTTCGTATGTCGGCTTCGCATCAGTTCCCGGTCGCTCGCGTACCGATGATGCATGCCGCATCTTCCGCCGGAGAGGTCGGTCAGCAGCCGCGGCTGCGAAGGTGATCACGAACGTCCGCTATGCCGTCAGGCAAGATCAACTATTGGATTGTCTTCTTCCAGGACCGGAAGAGATCTAACAGCACTCTCGCGGGCGTCGGCAGGATGCCCTTTCGGTGCCAGACGGCGCCGACGTCCATGGTCGGGATCGGCATGCTCAGATCACGCCTCATAATCCGGTTCCCTTCGAGCGACCACGGACGATAGACGAGGTCCGAAAGAATCGTGACGCCCAAGCCGAGCGCGACCATGCTTCGCACGGCTTCGATCGACGTGCTCTGGATACGCACATGCGGTTCGAGCCCATACTTTCCCCAATACTTGCGAACAGTGCGGACATGCTCGTCCATGTCGAGTAAAAGGTAGTCCTCCTGCGCGATGTCCTGTAGCGTGACCTGTTGCGCATCTTGCAACGGGTGATCCGGATGGGTCCAAAGCCGGCGCATGGAGCGCAGAATCGTTTCATATTTCAGCTCGTCCACGCTGGCCGTATTGGACACAAGCATCAGACCGATATCAAGCCGATTGTCGACGAGACGTTGCTCGATATCCTCACGCGCGTCTTCGATGACCTCGACAGTCAGGTGCTCGAAGCGCTGCGCGACGGTAGCAAGCATTGACGGCATCAGGTAAGCCGAGACGGTTTCCGTGACGCCGACCCGAACGTGGCCCGAAATCTGTTCAGGTTCCTCCTGGGCCGCGACCACGGCGCGCCCGATGGACACATTCGCGTTCTGCACGTGCCGAAGAAATCGCTCGCCGGCTCGGGTCAGTCGCACGCCCCTCGCGTGTCGCTGCAGCAGCGGCACCCCCACGGTGTCTTCGAGATTCTTCAGCGCGATCGTCAGCGACGACTGCGAAACGGCGCAGAGATTGGCAGATCTGGAAATCTGCCCGGTATCAGCCACCGAGATGAAGTATTCGATCTGGCGAAGCGTAATGTGTGTAGCCACGTTGACGTACTCCGCTGGGTTGTGGCGCCGTGCACACCGACCGCTCGAACCGACGACCAATCTGAGGTATTGAAAAATTATATATCGCGAGGCATGAAATATGAATTAGGCAGGGCAATTTCGGCTGCATAGCATCCCGTCATGAAAGGAAACAGTGGAACGATGATGGAGACGCAGGAGAAGAAGGGGTACTGCACGTTATGCCGGTCAAGATGCGGCACGGTCAACACGGTCCGCGGCGACGTGTTGCTGAAGGTGCGCCCCGACAATACGCACCCGACCGGCAACGCGATGTGCATGAAAGGCAAGGCCGCGCCGGAACTCGTACACAGCCCCGACCGGGTGTTGTATCCCATGCGCCGCACTGCCCCAAAAGGGGCGGCCGATCCGCACTGGAAACGGATCAGCTGGGACGAGGCGCTTGACGAGATCGCGACCACGCTCGCGCACGTCAAGCGGGAAAACGGCGCCGAATCGGTAGTGTTCGGCGTGACCACCCCGAGCGGTACGCCGATGAGCGACAGTATCGACTGGGTGGAGCGATTCGTCTGGTCTTTCGGAAGTCCGAATATCTGCTACGCGACCGAGATCTGCAACTGGCACAAGGATTTCGCGCACGTGTTTACGTTCGGCTGCGGCATGCCAACGGCCGATTACCGGAATTCCGACGTCATCGTGCTTTGGGGTACGAATCCAGCCAACACGTGGCTGGCCCAGGCGGACAGTATTGCAGCGGGTCGGCGCAACGGCGCAAAGCTGATTGTCGTGGACCCGAGACCCACGGCGCTTGCGCGCGATGCGGATGTATGGCTGCGCGTGCAGCCAGGCACGGACGGCGCGCTTGCTATGGGAATCGCGCGGCAAATGATCGCGACGGAAAATATCGACGATGCATTTGTCCGCGAGTGGACGAATGGCGCGTTCCTGGTTCGTCGTGATAGCGGACATTTTTTGCGTGAGCGCGACATCGATCCGGAGTCGTCGAACAATCGATATGCGGTCTGGAACGGCGCGCTCAATCGACTCGAACTTGTCAGAGAAGAGGCGCGCACGTCGCCGTCCGATCTGTCGATTTCAGGCTCGCACCAGATTTCTGTATTCGACCTGACGGGCCGGGTGATAGAGGTCACGTGTACGCCCGCTTTCGAGTTGTACTGCGGTGCGCTGTCTGATTACACGCCCGAACACGTGAGTAAAATCACTGGTGTCGACGCCTCGGCGATCGAAATCGTGGCGGCGATGCTCAGCCCACGCCAGCGCATCGCCTATCACGCGTGGTCTGGCGTGGGACAACAGACGAACGCGACGCAAACAGAGCGGGCGATCGCTACGCTGTATGCACTGACAGGTGCATTCGATACGCGGGGTTCAAACCGCGAGTTGCTGAAGCAGCCAGCAAATCCCCTCAGTAACTACGCCATGCTGAGTCCTCAGCAGCGAACAAAGGCACTCGGACTTGACGAGCGACCTCTCGGTCCGCCGTCCCAGGGATGGGTGACTGCGCGCGATGTTTATCGTGCGATTCTCGAGTCCAAGCCTTATCGGGTGCGCGCGCTAGTCGCGTTCGGCACCAACATGGTGATGTCACAAGCCGACAGCGCATTGGCGCGGGACGCGCTGTGCGCGCTGGATTTTCATGTTCATTGCGACCTGTTCGAAACGCCATCCGCCCGCTATGCGGATATCCTCCTTCCGGTCAACACGCCTTGGGAACGGGAAGGACTGCGTCTCGGCTTCGAGATCAATGAGCGGGCCGTCGAATTGGTTCAATTGCGGCAGCGGATGGTGACGCCCCGCGGGGAGAGCCGGGCAGACTACAACATCGTTCTCGATCTTGCGGTCCGGCTCGGGATGGGGGATCAATTCTTCGGTGGCGACGTCGAAAAAGGATGGAACCATGTTCTCGAACCGTTGGGCCTGGACGTCGCGACGCTGCGTTCACATCCCGAGGGCATTTACCGGCCGCTCAAGCAGCAGGAAAAGCAATACGCTTGCACGACGCCGAATGGCCCGCGAGGCTTTGCGACCGAAACGCGGTGCGTCGAGTTCTATTCGGAGAAGCTGCATCGGTACGGCTATCCGCCCGTACCTCAGTACGTACCGCCGAGCCGCGGAGAAGGAGCCCGCGCGGCTGACCGTCGACGCTTTCCGTATATGCTCACTTCCGTCAAGAACGGCTACTACTGCCACAGCCAGCATCGTGGCCTGCCAAGCCTTCGTCGCCGTGCCCCTTATCCCGTCGCGGAACTGAGCGCCGATCTGGCGGCCATCAAGGGCATTGTCGACGGCGACTGGATACGCGTCGCCAGTACAAACGGCAGCGCGCGATTTCATGCGCGAGTGGTCCCCGAACTCGCACCGGATGTCGTAGTCGCGGAGTACGGCTGGTGGCAGGCGTGCGACGAGATCGGCATGGAATCGTCGACGGCCCTGGGAAGCACAAACAGTAACTACAACAGCATCGTGTCCGGCGCCATCGTTGATCCGCTGAGCGGTTCGTCGCCGCTTCGTGCCGTGCCATGCGACGTCACGCTCGACCCGTCGGTCGATCCCGCGCGACGGGCATGGCAAGGATTCCGGGACTTTGTCGTGTCGGCCGTACATGGAGAAGCCGAAGGCGTTCGCACGGTTACGTTCAGCGCAGCCGACGGTGGACCGCTCCCCGACTATCTGCCCGGACAGCATGTGACGATCCATATCCCGGAATTGTACGAAGGAGGAACGACACGTGCCTATTCGCTCACTGGCCATGCGATTGAAAACGATCGCCGGACATACTCGATATCCGTGCGCCATCAGCGAAGCCGAAGTGTCGACGGTGAGCCGTTCGAGGGCGTCATGTCCTCGTATATTCATCGCGAGTTGGCAGTTGGACACCGGGTCTTGCTTCAAGCCCCCAGCGGCACCTTCGTCGTACCCCCGGCTTCGAAGCGACCGGTCGTCATATTCGCGGGTGGGATTGGAATAACGCCTTTCATTTCGTGGCTGGAAACGATCGGACAGCTGGGCACACAAGCGCCGGAATCTCAGCTGTTTTACGCGAATCTCAATAGCTCGACTCATGCGTTCCGGAATCGAATTGCGCAATTGCAGCGTGCGTTGCCAACGCTCAAGATCGTAAATTGCTATAACCAGCCGCGCGACGAAGTACTCGGACGCGACTTCGAGATGCAGGGCTACCTCACAGCGGACGTCGTGGACGACGCATTGATACAGCACCGCGCGCGATTCTATTTATGCGGCCCGGAGTCGATGATGAACGCCATCACGGCGGGCCTCGTCGAGCGTGGCGTACCGCCGTTCGATATCTTCAGGGAGGCCTTTCGGTCTCCGTCGAAGCCGGCCCTCGATCCGTCACAGCGCTTTGCCGTCGAATTCCGGCGCTCGCAGATCAAGGCTGAATGGGCACCCGAACGGGGAAGCCTGCTCACCTTCGGCGAGAGCCTCGGCATCAGCATGCCGAGCGGCTGCCGGGTCGGGCAATGCGAGAGCTGTGCCGTCAAGGTCCTGGCGGGCAAGGTGTCGCATATGACAGGGCATGGGCCGGATGAAGCCGATATGTGCCTCGCCTGCCAGGCGATCCCGGCCACTGATATTTCCATTGAAGCGTGAACGACTCACGAGGAGCAAATCGAGCATGAAATTTTTCGACACGCCAGCGACACGCGAGGCGCTGGACTTCGCCACGTTGATTCCGTCACTGACGAAGGCGTTCATCAAGGGGGGTGAGGTTCCACTCCGACACTCGCACACGATCAATAGCGGCGACGGCAACACCGGCACCGTATTGATCATGCCGGCGTGGGAAGCGGACCGATATCTCGGCATCAAGACCGTGAACATTTTCCCGGGTAACCAGGGTCGCGGAATGCCCGGCTTGCACTCGACTTACGTGCTGTACGACGCCAGCACGGGTGAGCCACTCGCGCAGATGGACGGTAATGAAATCACCTCACGCCGGACCGCCGCCGCCTCGGCACTCGCTGCAACCCTTCTGGCGCGCGACGACTCTTCGCACATGGTGCTGTTGGGCGCCGGACGCGTGGGAAGCCTGGTGCCGGCAGCGTATCGAAGCCAGCTGCCAATCACGCATGTCGAGGTCTGGGACATCTATCCGGAGTCGGCCGCGCGACTCGTGCAGCAACTGCAAGGCGAAGGTTTCAATGCGGCCGTTGTCTCCAGTCTGCCGGACAGCGTGGCGCGCGCGGATGTCGTGAGCTGCGCGACGCTCGCCACCGAGTCGATCGTACGCGGCTCGTGGCTGAAACCGGGAACGCATCTCGATCTTATCGGAAGCTTCACGCCGCAGATGCGCGAGGCTGACGACGATTGTTTCCGCCACGCACGCGTGTTTGTCGATACGGACGAGGCACCGCAGAAGTCCGGCGATCTGATTGGGCCGTTGTCGCGCAACGTGATTTCGCCGGCGGACCTGAACGGTACGCTCGCCGCCCTGTGCCGGGGCGACGTCGGTGGGCGATCCGACGGCAGCGAGCGCACGGTATTCAAAGCGGTGGGGACCGCACTCGAAGACCTGGCTGCGGCAGCGCTGGTTTATGAAAAGCATGTTTAATCACTCGAAGCGTCGGAGACCATGATGAAGGAATTGAACCGTAAGCAAGATCTGGCAGCCTCGACAGTCGACGATGCAGTCGGGCTTGAGCGTATGGCCGCAGCAGTGACCCGTTGGTCGGAAAAGTGGTTTCCCGACGCATACATATTCGCGGCTATCGCGGTTGTCGTCGTCGCTGTCGGCGCCCTGGCGACGGGCGCGCCTGCACAACGTGTGGGCATTGCCTTCGGAGACGGATTCTGGAGCCTGATTCCCTTTACGATGCAGATGGCGATCGTGGCCATTTCAGGCTACGTTGTCGCGGTATCTCCGCCTGCCGCGAAATTGATCGCATGGCTTGCCCGCTTGCCGTCGAACGGCAAGTCTGCGGTGGCATTCGTCGCGCTGGTCAGCATTTCGGCGTCGCTTTTCAACTGGGCAATCAGCCTGATCTTCAGCGGCCTGCTGGTTCGTGCGCTCGCTCGTCGCACCGGGCTCCGTATGGACTACCGAGCGGCGGGTGCCGCCGCCTATCTCGGCATGGGCGCGACCTGGGCGCTGGGATTGAGTTCGTCGGCATCGCAATTGCAGGCGAATCCGGACAGTTTGCCGAAAGCGCTGCTGGCGATCACCGGTGTCATTCCGTTCTCCGAGACGATTTTTCTTCCACAGTCGTTGCTGATAGTCGCCGCTCTGACCGTCGTATCGCTTTTGATCGCCTATCTCTCTGCGCCCGGCGCCGAACGCGCCAAAACCGCGCAGTATCTGGGCATCTCGCTGAACGAGGCGGAACTCGAAGTAGCAGCGCCTTCACGCCCCGGCGACTGGCTCGAGTACAGCCCGTTGATCACAATCCTGATCGTCGCACTCGGCTCTGTTTGGGCATGGCACGAATTCACCACGAAAAATCCGGTGCTGGCCATCTCGAATCTCAATACCTACAATTTCGTGTTCCTGTTGGCCGGGATGCTGTTGAACTGGCGCCCCCGGCGCTTCCTGAACGCCGTTGCGAAATCGGTGCCGTCCGTGGCTGGCGTGTTGATCCAGTTTCCTCTCTACGGAGGCATTGCGTACATGCTGACGAAAGCCTCCGCGCCATCGGGACTACCGTTGGCCGATCATCTTTCTCATTTCTTCGTCACAGTGTCGTCGAACGCGTCGTTTCCGGCGCTGATGGGCATTTACTCTGCCGTCCTTGGATTCTTCGTGCCGTCGGGCGGCGGGAAATGGATCATTGAAGCACCGTACGTGATCGCGGCAGCCAAGGAACTGCAGGTGCATCTGGGCTGGGCGGTAACCATCTACAACGCGGCGGAGGCGTTGCCGAATTTGATCAACCCTTTCTGGATGCTGCCGTTGCTCGGCGTGCTGGGATTGCGGGCTCGTGACGTGGTGGGCTTCACGTTTACCCAGTTCATCGTGCATCTTCCGCTCGTGATCTTCATGCTGTGGATTCTTGCGGGGACGCTGACCTTCCATCCCCCCGTCATGCCTTAATCCGTCTGTGGCGCCAGCCCGGTGCAGCAGGTTGTCAGTTTGGTCTGCTCGTCGTCAGGACAGGTAACGGGCAGACGGACGTTGATTTGGCGATGTCGCTTGATGGCGTACATGAATGCAACGGCTGCAATACCTCAAAAACGGCCGACTCGTTTCCCCTAACCGACTGGCCGCAACGGGTCGAGCTTGTGTGAAAACACCCTGGTCACCTAAACTGGATTAACTCATTCAGCATGGGTGACCGGATGAAGCGATTCATAGAAGGTGAAGATCGCAAGCAGGTGACGCTGCTTCCAGAGTGCCTCGATGACTTTGTTGTTGAGGACAATCCGGTCAGGATTATCGAGGCATTTGTTGAAGAGCTTGACCTTGCATCATTGGGCTTCGATGGAGCAATACCGTCGGTTACAGGTCGCCCGTCCTATCATCCAGCAGTGCTCCTGAAGATCTATATCTACGGGTACCTGAACCGGGTTCAATCAAGCCGGCGTCTTGAGCGCGAATGCCAGCGCAATGTTGAGTTGATGTGGCTCACGGGCCGACTGGCGCCGGACTTCAAGACCATAGCCGACTTTCGTCGTGACAACGGTACCGGCATTCGGAACGTGTGTCGCCGCTTCGTGATGCTCTGCCGTGAGCTGAAGCTGTTCTCGCAAGCGCTGGTCGCCATTGACGGTAGCAAGTTCAAGGCAGTCAATACGCGGGATCGCAACTTCACCGAAGGTAAAGTCGACAAGCGCCAGAAGCAGATCGAGGAGAGTATCCAGCGCTATCTGACCGCGCTGGAGACTGCCGATCGTACGCAACCCGCGGAACTCGAAGCGAAGACGACCCGATTGCAAGATAAGATCGCGCGCTTACGCGAGCAGATGCGGGACCTCGATCAGATCAAGGAGCAACTCAAGACGCAGCCTGATGGCCAACTCTCGATGACTGATCCCGACGCGCGCTCCATGGCAACGAGCGGCAAGGGCTCGGGAATGGTGGGGTACAACGTGCAGGTGGCCGTTGACGCCAAACACCATCTCATCGTGGCTCACGAGGTCACAAACTCTGGCAGCGACCGGGCACAGCTAAGTCCCATGGCAAAAGCTGCGCGTGACGCGATGGGCAAGACAAGGCTGCGGGCAGTCGCCGATCGTGGTTACTACACCGGAACTCAGATCAAGGAGTGCGCGGATGCGGGGATTGCGGTCATGCTGCCGAAGCCCACACACCAGCGAGGAACACGGGATGCAGCTACATCGATACTGGAGCAGCGCCTGTTCGCAATGCCAAATGAAGTCACAGTGCACTCCCAGCGGCCAACGACGGATAAGCCGATGGGAGCATGAGTCAGTGCTGGAGGCAGTTCAACGTCGGCTCGACAGGACGCCGGACGCGATGACAGTGCGCAGGCGAACCGTCGAACATGTCTTTGGAACGTTCAAGCACTGGATGGGCTACACGCACTTCCTGACGCGCAGGTTGCGTAACGTAGGTACCGAGATGAGTCTGAACGTACTCGCCTACAATCTCGCTCGAGTGCTGAGAATTCTAGGTTTCAAGAAGATGATGAAGGCAATGCGGCTGGTGGGTGCGTAAGCACCTCGTAGGTCCTAAACAAAGCCATCAAGCTTCTCTAGAACGCACCGGGGACGCTCACCCTCGTCGTCGCCGTGATGGCCGCAAAGGAGCCAAACGCGCCGCTGGGGGCGCGGGCATGTGCCGCGTCGTAATTCCATCGGGTTTCCACACAACCTGGGTCGGTAAGACTCATTCATTGACAGTGCGAAGTGGGATTTGCCGACGCCATTTTTTGGGAGTCGCAGCAAACCAGCCCGCAGCCGACGCACGGGCGTCGGCTACGCGGAAATGCTGTCCCTGAGACTCCGGCGCGGGCGATCAGACCGCTCCGTTGCCTGCCTTTGAGTCTTTGACAGCGCGATCGCCTGCAGTGCGTCGTGGTGCATGACAGTTGAGTCCTAGATAGAATCCATCGTACTGGCTGATGTGTGGGATGCATTCGGAAGCGGTTTCTACAGCACTTTTTGGCGAGCGGTCCTATGCGCCGCTCACGACGGCTTCCACTTGTTATATGCGGTCTGATCGAAGGCGCGACCGTAATGTGGTTCTTTCAGGCTTTGCGAGGACCGTGTCGGAATATGGCTGCCGGTATCGATGACGGTATCACCACAGAAGTCGTATTCCGATGCCAAGCGTTCGCGATGCTTGAACGAACACGCACGTTGAATTCTCCAGCCCAGTCGGCCCAAAGCCGACGACTGCCGACTGGATATGTCGGCATCGCTGTCGGTATCGAAGCCACGTGACCGGGCGGAGAGTCCGTCAACGCAAGGTTTTCGGTCACCGATTGACAATCGAGTGGGTGTGGCCCTCAGCGCTGCGTGCTTGATCCTGCTTGGGTCGTTAACATGCTTAACCGATCGATATAGTCGGCCCACTCCTGCATGACCCGGCGACGATCATCGTCAAAAGTTGTTCTATCGTAGGCCTTTTGCACATCGCCACGCTTGGCGTGTGCCAGCTGCGCTTCGAGTACATCGATGTCCATCCCGAGTCGCTCTCGTCCGACCGTGCGGAGCATGCCCCGGAAGCCGTGCGTCGCGTGTTTTCCTTGAAATCCCATCTCCCGCAGTGCTTTGCTCAACGCATCTCGATGTAAATGAGGGGTCTTTTGACGAGCAGGGGACGGAAAGACGTAGTGTCCCTTACCGGTGAGTGACTGCAACTCGTTCAGGACGGCGACGGCCTGCTTCGGCAATGGCACGATGTGATCGTGCCGCATTTTCATCCGCTCGGCTGCAACATGCCATTCAGCTGTCTCGAGGTTCACCTCGGTCCACGGCACCGCTGCGACCACGCCGGGGCGAAGGCCGGTCAGCATGGTGAGCTTGAGGGCGGCGCGGGTAATGGGCGACTTGTAGGCATCGATAGCAAGAACAAGCGGCGCAATGTCCGCAGGCTTGGTGATCGCTGGTATATGTCCTTTCCTGTGGCGAGGAACAACGCCGCGCAGTGTTAAGGCGGCACCATCTTCGCGCAGTCCGTTCTGGACCGCGTACGTCACGATGCCACCGACATACTGCCGTGCCTTGGTCGCGAGGTTAGGCGCATGAGAGGCAATTGCTTCGAGTACGGGCTTGACCTCTGGCGTGGCAAGCGTCGAAATGGGCTTGTTGCGAAGTGCGGGAGTCAGGTATTCGCGCACGACAAACTCTGCCTTGCGGTAGGTTTCGTCCGCCCACTCCTTGCGTTTGAAGTCGAGCCAGCGCTGGGCTACGAGATGGAAGGCGCCTTCGGCCATGCGTTTGCGAGCGATGGACTCGGCCTGGCGATATGCAACCGGATCGATGCCTTCGCGTACGAGATTGCGTGCGGTAGTGGCCGACCGTCGTGCATCAGTGAGCGTGATATCGGGGTAAGGGCCGAGGCTGTGGAAGTTTTCCTTGCCCGTGCTCGGTCGTCGATAGCGGAACAGCCAGGTTTTGGTGCCGTTCGGCTGGACCCTCAGGGCGAGTCCGTTTCCATCCGCGAGAAGGTAGGAACGGGCGCGCGTTTTGGCGGCACGGAACACTAACTCTGACTTCGGTTTGACACGTCTGGGCATGAGTTTGCCCCCGAATCTGGTATACGCAACAGTATACGCAAAAATCGTCGATGTCAGTGGAACGCAAGGGATCTGTGGAGAACAAAAAACCCCGTAAGATATTGATCTTACGGGGTTTCTCGGACTACCGCGGCTTACGCCGGAACAACTGATGGTGCCCAGGAGAGGACTCGAACCTCCACGGTGTTGCCACCGCTAGGACCTGAACCTAGTGCGTCTACCAATTCCGCCACCTGGGCACGTCTTCAAGCTAGACCGCTATTTTAGCGTGCTGAATTAGTGTGTCAATCCCCACCTGCAAACTAACTCCGCTTCAATCAACCGCCCGGATATCGCGTGCAATGAAGGGATGCTTCACCACTCGACAACCGTCCCGCCAACCACTCAATCGACCCAACAATCCCTGCCGATAAACAGATTCGGATCATTCGGCTTCACACAAAAAGTAAAGCCGCTCGCAAGCGGCTTTACTTTTGAATCTGGTGCCCAAGAGAGGACTCGAACCTCCACAGTGTTGCCACCGCTAGGACCTGAACCTAGTGCGTCTACCAATTTCGCCACCTGGGCAGGTGATGAACAGCAAAGAACGCCATTATAGCGACAGATTAGAGCCTGTCAAGCGTTTCTCAAAACTCACTTAAACATCGTTGCGACGAGCGTGCGCGCGCCTCTGGACAACCGTCCGGCTTCTATTGACAGGGCCGCTTGGCGCGCAATACGGGTGTTAGAATGCCTCGCAGTAGTTCGTTGGCACGGTGCACACGCCCGTCGGAGTCAGCCTTGAACGAGCTGGACCCGAGCAGTTTTTTTCTGTGCATTTGCAGGTGCAATTCGAGCGCAGCCAAAGCGCAACCAGAGCGTACTGCAATCGCTTCCTAAGCCGAGCCACATCGCCGAGCCACATCGCGACCGACGTCCATGCAACGAGAAAAAATCATCGACAAGCCCTTGAGCAAATTTCCGTATCCGATTCCAAGCCGCGAGGAAATCCTCGGCGTCCTGCGCACGAGTGAAGCCCCGCTTGCCGCTAACGACATCGCCGAAGCCCTGTCGATCAAGCGCCAGGAGCGCGAAGGATTTTTCAAGCGCCTCGGCGCGATGGAGCGCGACGGCCAGATCCGGCTCGATCAGCGCAATCTCTATCAGCTGACTCATCCGTCGAACTTCGTCGCGGGCCGCGTGCAAGGCCATCGCGACGGCTACGGCTTTCTGATTCGCGACGACGGTCAGGACGATCTGTTCCTGCCCACCGCCGAAATGCAGAAGGTCATGCACAACGACCGCGTGCTCGCGCGCATCGTCGGCTATGACCGGCGCGGCCGTCCGGAAGGGCATATCGTCGAGGTCACGGACCGCGCCAACAAGCGCGTGATCGGCCGCCTCCTCAACGAGAACGGCGCGCTGATCGTGGCGCCCGAAGACAAGCGCATCGGCCACGACATTCTGATCCAGCAGAACACCAAGAAGGCCAAGGTCGGCCAGGTGGTGGTGGTCGAGCTGACCGATTTTCCGAGCCGTCATTCGCAGCCGCTCGGCCGCGTGGTGGAAGTGCTCGGCGATATCGACGATCCCGGCATGGAAATCGAAATCGCGGTGCGCAAGTACGGCGTGCCGCACGAATTCAGCCAGGCCGCGCTCGACGAAGCCTCGCGGCTGCCCGACGAAGTGCGCCCGGTCGACGCGCGCCATCGCATCGATCTGCGCGACGTGCCGCTCGTCACGATCGACGGTGAAGACGCCCGCGACTTCGACGACGCCGTGTACTGCGAGCCGGTCCAGGTCGGCCGCGGCGAGGGCTTCCGTCTCATCGTCGCGATCGCCGACGTTTCGCACTACGTGCACCCGAAGAGCGGGCTCGACGCCGACGCGATCGAGCGCAGCACCTCGGTCTATTTCCCGCGCCGCGTGATCCCCATGCTGCCGGAGAAACTGTCGAACGGCTTGTGTTCGCTGAACCCGCACGTCGACCGTTGCGTGCTGGTGTGCGACATGATCGTCACCGCGCGTGGCGAAGTGAAGGCATATCAGTTCTATCCCGGTGTGATGCACTCGGCCGCGCGTCTGACCTACACGGAAGTCGCCGCGGTGCTGAAGAACACCAAGGGCCCGGAGGCTACGCGCCGCGCCGCCTTGCTGCCACAGCTGCAGAATCTGTACGGCGTCTATAAGTCGCTGTTCGCCGCGCGCCAGAAACGCGGCGCAATCGACTTCGATACGACCGAGACGTACATCGTCTGCAATGCGCAGGGCAAGATTGAACAGATCATTCCGCGCACCCGCAACGACGCGCACAAGCTGATCGAGGAGTGCATGCTGGCCGCGAACGTCTGCGCGGCCGACTTCCTCAAGCGCAACAAGCATCCGGGGCTGTTCCGCGTGCACGCCGGACCGACGGCGGAAAAGCTCGAGAATCTGCGCACGTTCCTGCGCGGCATGGGTTTGACGCTGGCCGGCGGCGATAAACCGCACGCGAGCGACTACGCCGCATTGATGGCGCAGATCCGCGACCGGCCCGACGCACAGATGCTGCAAACCATGCTGCTGCGCTCCATGCAGCAGGCGGTCTACAGTCCGGACAACATCGGCCACTTCGGTCTCGCGTACGAGGCGTATGCGCATTTCACAAGCCCGATTCGCCGTTATCCCGATCTGCTCACGCACCGCGCGATCTACGCGATTCTGCAAGGCCGCAAGTATCAGCCCGAGCCGCCGCAAGGCGTCGAGTTGAACACGGCGCTCTCGCCGCGCGCTCGCGCCATGCAACAGGCCGACGACGAAAAACGCGGCCGCGTGCGTGGCAACAACGTGGCGATCTGGGAAGAGCTCGGTCTGCATTGCTCGGCCAACGAACGCCGCGCCGATGAAGCCTCGCGCGACGTCGAAGCCTGGCTCAAGTGCTACTTCATGCGCGACAAGCTCGGCGAAGAGTACGGCGGCATGGTCAACGGCGTGACGTCGTTCGGCATTTTCGTGCAGCTCGATTCGCTCTTTATCGAAGGCCTCGTGCACGTCACTGAACTCGGCTCGGACTACTTCCAGTACGACGAGATCAAGAACGAGTTGCGCGGCGAGCGCACCGGGATTCGTTATCGCCTGTCGGATCGCGTGCGGGTGCAGGTGAGCCGCGTCGATCTGGATGCACGCAAGATCGACTTCCGGCTCGTGCGCGACACGCCGATCAAGCCGCCTCTGGTGCGTGGGCCGTCGGCCGACAAATCGTCCGGTGAGAACGGTGGCGCACGCGTGCGTGCGTTGCCGCCGGTGGAAGGTGGCGCGCCAGCGCCGGGCGCGCGCCGCAAGAAGGCTGCGCCCGCGCAAACCGCGGCGGTCAAGGAAGCACGCGCAGCGCGCGGCGCGGCGAAGAAGCACGGCGCCGCGACCAAATCGGCACCGAAGCCGCAGGCACGCAAGAAGCGCTGAAGCTGCCTGCTTGCTCAAACCGCGCGCATCGGGCACATAGCAACGTGCCGGTTGCGCGCGGTCTGCGTTTCATCGCCGTCGAGCATTCGAACATGGCAGCCGCAGCGCCTACAGGTAAGCACGCAGGTTCGTATTCATCACAGCAGCGCGCGTCGAACGCGCGCTCAATCAAAGGTTGTATCAGTCATGGCACGTCTTAAGGTTTTATACGGTTTCCACGCAGTGACCGCACGTATGCGGCATGACGCGTCCACGGTCGAAGAGGTCTATTACGACGCGACGCGCAAAGACCGTCGCATGACCGAATTTCTGCACGCGGCGAAAGAAGCCGGCGTACGTCTGATCGCCGCCGACGAAACGCGTCTCTGGGGCCTCGCGCATACCGAGCGTCACCAGGGCGTGGTCGCGCGCGCGGGCGACATGCCGCTCGCGCAGAACCTGGCCGAACTGCTCGACGGCATCAACGGTTCGCCGCTGATTCTGGTGCTCGACGGCGTGACCGATCCGCACAATCTCGGCGCCTGCTTGCGGGTGGCGGATGCCGCCGGCGCGCACGCGGTGATCGCGCCGCGCGATCGCGCGGTGGGGTTGAACGCAACGGCCGCGAAGGTGGCGAGCGGCGCTGCCGACACCGTGCCGTACATCACCGTGACGAACCTGGCGCGCGCGCTGCGCGAGTTGAAGGACGCGGGGGTGTGGGTCGTCGGCACGGCCGGCGAGGCCACCAAGAGCCTTTACGACACGGAACTGGACGGTCCGGTGGCATTGGTGATGGGCGCCGAAGGCGAGGGCATGCGCCGTCTTACGCGCGACACCTGCGACGTGGTGATGCAGATCCCGATGGCGGGCACGGTGGAAAGCCTGAACGTCTCGGTGGCGAGCGGCGTGTGCCTGTTCGAAGCGGTGCGGCAACGGGCGGTGAAGAAGTAAACCCGACACGACCGGCGCTGGTCTGTCACTCCGGTAAACTAGCGCTTTTCACTGCTCGCCTGCCTTTCCCATGACTCAAGACGAACTCAAGCAACTGGTCGGCCAGGCCGCCGCCGACTACGTGAACGCCACCGTGCCCGAAGGCGCGGTGATCGGCGTCGGCACCGGCTCCACCGCCAACTGTTTCATCGAGGCGCTGGCTGCCAACAAGGCGCGTTATCGCGGCGCGGTGTCGAGTTCGCTCGCCACTACCGCGCGCCTGCAAGCGCACGGCATCAAGGTGTTCGACCTCAACGAAATCGATTCGCTGCCCGTGTACGTGGACGGCGCCGACGAGATCGATCACAGCGGCGCGATGATCAAGGGCGGCGGCGGCGCGCTGACGCGCGAGAAGATCGTCGCGTCGGTGTCGGACGTGTTCGTGTGCATCGCCGACGCCAGCAAGCTGGTCGAGACGCTCGGCACTTTCCCGCTGCCGATCGAAGTGGTGCCGATGGCGCGTACCGCGGTCGGCCGCCGCGTCACGGCGCTCGGCGGCGTGCCGGTGGTGCGCGTCACGAAAGAAGGCGTGCCGTTCATTACCGACAACGGCAACGAAATCATCGACGTCAAGGGTCTGCGTATCAGCGACCCGCGCACGCTGGAAACGCACATCAACGCATGGCCGGGCATGGTAACGGTGGGCCTGTTCGCCGGCCGTGGCGCGAATCTGTGCCTGCTCGGCACGGACACCGGCGTCGAGACGATCGAGTACAGCAAGGGCTGAGCAACGCTGCCCAAAGATCGCGCGCGGGCCTGGATAGACCGGCTCGCGCGGACATCGAATGCATGCTCGCATCTGCATCACCAGCGCCCGGCCTGGCTGGCCGCCTGCATCATCCGCTGTCTATATCACCCCGCTGAAAATTCCATTCGCGCATCGGCCAGCACTTGTCCCGCAAGACGCTGCGCCAATGCCGGATCGGCACGCAACGTGCCGATCGCATTAGCCAATGCCGTGACGTCTCCCGCCTTGTAAGGATGGGCGAGCGCCGAAGCGTCGATCGTCAGACGCATTGGAAGGCAAAGGCATGGGACACGCGGCTTCGCAATAGGCGAACGGCGATGCCTATTATTCGCGAGCTGTCGCGCGTCGAATGTGGGCACGCGCACGCACAGCAAACGTAGCGCCACATACACTCCTTGCTAGGCACAAAAGGCGTCAATTAAAAAACGAGGGGATCATGAAAGTGGCGATCGTGCACGACTGGCTGGTCGCGCCGGGCGGCGCGGAGAAGGCGCTCGAGCAGATCATCGAATGCTTTCCCGACGCCGATCTATTCAGTCTCGTCGATTTCCTCGCAGACCGTAAGCCGCTACGCGGCAAGCCCGTGACGACTTCCTTCATTCAGCGACTGCCGTTCGCGCGACGCCACTATCGCGCTTATTTGCCGTTGATGCCGCTTGCCGTCGAACGACTCGATCTGTCCGCCTACGATCTGATTATTACGAGCTCTCCTGCGCTTGCGAGGGGCGTGCCGGTCAGGCCGGATCAAAAGCTTGTGAGCTTCGTGCATTCACCGATGCGCTTCGCGTGGGATCCGCAACATCAGTCGCTACGCGAAGCGGGTCTGACGCACGGGCCGAAGTCGTGGGCGGCGCGCGCGTTGCTCCACTATCTGCGCGGCTGGGATTCGCACTCGGCGGACGGCGTCGACCGTTTAATCGCGAACTCGCATTTCGTTGCGCGTCGGCTGATGAAAACTTACCGGCGTGATGCGGCCGTGATTGCGCCGCCAGTCGACGTGCACCATTTCGAACTGTGCACGCGCAAGGAAGATTTTTATCTGACTGCATCGCGGATGGCGCCGCACAAGCGCATCGATCTGATCGTCGAAACCTTCAACGCGACACCGCACCGCCAGCTGGTCGTGATCGGCGACGGGCCGGAGATGGCGGCGATTCGCGCCAAGGCCGGTCCGAATGTGACGATCCTCGGCGATCAGCCGTTCGAGGTGCTGAAGGACCATCTGCAACGCGCGCGAGCTTTCGTGTGCGCCGCCGAGGATGACTTCGGCATCGTCGCGCTCGAAGCGCAGGCATGCGGCACGCCGGTCATCGCATTCGGCAAGGGCGGCGCGCTCGAAACCGTGGTGCCGACCAGCGAGGCGCATCCCACCGGCGTGTATTTCGAGCGCCAGACGGTGGTGTCGATGCTCGACGCGATCGATCGCTTCGAGCGTCAGCGCGACCAGATCACGCCGGCGGCATGCCGCGCGAACGCTGAACGCTTTTCACCGGCAGTATTCCGGCGCGCGTTCATGGCCGAGGTCACGCGGACGATCGCAGCGGCGAGCCTGCGCAGAAAAGCAGTTGGGGCCGCTGAAGTGGTCGAAGGTGACCACGTCAGCGGTTTCCGCATGTTGGCGGGACGACGCTGAGCTGTGAGCGGGCGTCCCATTATTCGCGCATTGCGAACTTCGCAATTTGCGAATAAAATGCTTTCGTCGTACCGCGGTAAGCAGCAAATAGCCTTTCGGACTATGCCGTCCGGCCGGCTATCAGTGTCGATCCGTCCGTTTAGCCTTGCAAGTAGAGCGCGCACATTCAGCGCGCGAACACAGGCGAGGAAATCCGATGCGGGTCATTTCAAAGAAAGCGTGGCTGGACTTCATAAAGAGACATCCGGGGGCGCGCAGTGCGCTATTGACGTGGTAGTCACTGGCGCAGGCATGCCTCGCGTATGGCTATAACGACCTGAAGCAGACGTTCGCCGGTGTGGACTACGTGCCGCCTCAATACACGGTTTTCGACGTGGGCGGCAACCGGTTCCGGATCGTTGCGGCGAGTCACTACAACAGGCAGTCGTTATTCGTTCGTCATGTATTGACGCATGCGGAATACGACCTTTGGACGAGGAAGAATCTAAACTCATGAATGCCGATCGCCTTCCGGGAGCTTTTCCCGACATCGCTCAAACCTGGGCCGCGCTGCAAGCGCAGTTGCCGATCACGCCCATTCGCAACGAGCAGGATTACCAGACCATGGTGCGGCTCGCCAACTCGCTCTCTGATCATCTGAACGGCAACGAAGAGGATCCGCTCTCGGATCTGTTCGCGATCGTGACCGACCTGATCGAAATCTGGGAAGCGCACAACGTGACGATTCCGAAAGCGGAGCCACGCGAGGTATTGCGGCATCTGCTGGAAACGCACGGACTCAAGCAGAAGGACCTGATAGGTATCGCTTCACCCACGGTGGTGAGCGATATTCTCGCGGGCCGCCGCGCCATCAGCAAGAAGGTGGCGAAGGCGCTGGCCGTACGCTTTCATACCGACGTCAGCGCGTTTCTGTAAAAGCCGCGCAGCGCCGGCTCAGTTTCCGCGCCGTACGCGGTGCTGACCGGCAAGCTTTCCCGTTGCTCACCTCGTCCATTCGACACCGAGCCGGCGGCATGTTTCAGGCCGTCGACTTCGGTGCTTGCCGCATTGGTTTCGCTTTTTTATTTTCCGCGAGAAATCAGCTTCCGGTCGCGCCTTTGCAGGGTCGAGACGGATTGGCGCAATCAGAATGCGTTGCGGCCGACAAAGCCCTTGAAGATCGTGATGAACACGATCTTCATGTCGAACCAGAACGACCAGTTATGAATGTAGAAGAGATCGAACTTGACGCGCGCTTCCATCTTTTCCACCTTGGTGGTGGCGCCGCGATAGCCGTTGACCTGCGCCCAGCCGGTGATGCCAGGCTTGATCCGGTAGCGGTGCATATAGCCGTACACCTGATCCTTGTATAGATCGTCGTGCTCGACCGCATGCGGACGCGGGCCGACCACGGACATCTGCCCGAGCAGCACGTTGAGAAACTGCGGCAGTTCGTCGAGACTGGTGCGGCGCATGAAGCCGCCGAGCTTCGTCACGCGCGCGTCGTTGCGCGAGGCCTGGGTGAGCTGCCCCTGCGCTTCGTGATGCACGGTCATCGAGCGGAACTTGTAGATCGCGAACGGCTGGCCGTCCACGCCCTTGCGCGTCTGACGAAAGAACACCGGCCCCGGCGAGCCGAGCTTGATGCCGATCGCGAGCACCACGAAGATCGGCGCGAGCGCGAGCAGCGCGGCCGCCGCGAACAGGCGGTCGAAGATCAGCTTGGGCCACATCTGCGGCGACGAGAAGGGCGTCGCGCTGAGATTGAGCGTCGGTAAACCGACGACATCGACCAGCGCGTGATTGAAAAGCGAGAGGCTGCGTACATCTGGAATGAAGCGCAGATTCACGAAGTCATGCCGGAACATGCGCGTGAAGCGGTAGATCGTATGTTCTTCTGACAGCGGCAACGCAAGCCACACTTCGTTCACGCGATCTTCACGCACCTTGGCGGCGAAGGCGTTCAGATCGGTCAGAACCGGCAGGCGGTTCAGACGCGCGCCGTACGTCTGAACCGTTTCGAAACTGCTGTGGCAACTCGTATCGAGCACGCAGACCGGTTTGAAGCCGGCTTGCGGCGCATGTTCGAGATGGGCGAGCAGTGTGCGCGCAAAGCCCGGTGCGCCGACAATCGCGACAGTGCGGGAATTCATCCCGCGACGTCGCACCATGCGCAGCACCGCATGCACCAGGCACTTTGCAACGATGATCAGCGCGCCGGAAATCACCGTCGAGTAACCGAACCACAAGCGCGACACCGCATCCATGCGATGCAGCGTGAAAGCCAATACAAGCGCGGTGAACACAACCACCAGCCACGCGGCCGCCACTCTCGCCAGCATCGAGGGCAGCGGTTTGCCGCGCCAGGTTTCATACACCCCGAAGCCGGGGAACAGCAACAGCAGGAGGACGCAGTTAAAGGCAATCAGAAGGCGTTCGGTGTCCGACAGCGCAATCGGCGTCGAGAACCGCATCCAGTGAGCGAGCAGCCCTCCCGCAATCACGAAGAGTACGTCGAGGAATCGCGCAGTATTCCTGAACATATTTGACTCTATTCATTAGTCAGACGAACCAGCACTTTACTCGACGGTTTCCGCCTGACGCAGACGCGGCAGAAGGCGGTCGAATTCGCGCTTGACGAGGCCGTAGCATTCGCAGGCGCGTGCTTCGAGTCCTTTACGGTCGAGCACCTTGATATGGCCGCGGCTGTGATGGATCAGGCCTTCGTCGTGCAACTTGCCGGCCGCTTCGGTGATGCCTTCGCGGCGCACGCCGAGCATGTCGGCGATCAGTTGCTGGGTCACGGTCAGATCGTTCGAAGCCACGCGGTCCACTTCGATCAGCAGCCACCGGCACAGTTGCTTGTTGAGCGCGTGATGGCGATTGCACGCAGCGGTTTGCGCGACTTGCGTGAGCAGGGCGTGCATGTACAGCAGCATCAGGCGGCGCAGGAAGTCGGAGCGGGCGAACTGCTGCTTGAGTGCCTGGGCGCTCATGCGGTAAGCGAAGCCGGCGCATTGCACCTGCACGCGGTTCGGCATGGTTTCGCCGCCCGTGAGGACCGGCACGCCGGTCATGCCTTCGCGGCCGACCGCGGCGATTTCGACCGAGCTGCCGTCTTCCATCGTCGAGAGCATCGAGATGATCGCGGTGGTCGGGAAGTAGACGTGATGAATGCGCTGACCGGAGTCGCACAGCAATTGCTCGGTGCGCAGATGAACCAGTTCGAGATGGGGAGCCAGCGCCTGCCATTCATGGGACGGCAATGCGCCGAGCAAATGGTTACCGTGCAAATCGGATTGAAGTGTCAGCATGATCGGTCCTCGCGTGAAAGTCGCGCTCTGCGTGACTTTCTGTTTTTGATCCGATGCCTGCATCCCTTTTGAACGGCGTGCTGCATGGCGAGCAGCGAAGGATGAACAGGACCGGCCCCGTAGTGGCCTCTGTTGCGCCGCCGCCGTTGTTGTGAATCTCTCTGCGGTGACGCGGTGTTGCGCTCTTCTATTAGCGAGGAGCGTGCCAGCGGGAGAGAAAACGAGGACTGGTGCGGGGTAACGCACCAAGGCTTAGCGCCGCGCGAAGGCAAACGTGACTTTTTGTTTCAAATCTGCACAACGTCTTCGCCACCGGCGAACGCTTCGCAGGTTCTTCCTGTTCGCCGAAAGTCCTTGATGTAATTGGGTTAGCGGGTGCGCAGAGGGGTTCGAAGGCACCGGTCTCATCGTTGAATCAGCGCCTCGACGCACGTTCTCATGCGGCGTCCGGGATGTGCCGGAATTGATTCAGATGTGTTCAACACGCTTGGTTCGGTGCCGCACCGATGACGATTTCGGCGCGCTAAAAGTCTGAGAAAAACCAACACTGATTCCACAGACCAGACAGGTGAAGGCCCGCAGCGCGAGGTTTTACGCGCCTCGCGAAGGGATGGCTAGATCAGGGAGACCTTCAGCCGTAGAAGATGGCGGATATCGCATTGAGCGCGCGAACTTCGCCCGCGGGCGCCGCGCATGTTGCATCAGCTTGAAACCCGCCGTTCGATGCCTGTGCAACGAATCTTTCCTGCGACGCGAGCGCAATGAGCGGCACGATGCAGGGCCGGTTCGGCGGCAGATGAAACCAGTCGCGCGCGGCCCTGTAGTGTGTGTCAACGATATGAACGAAACGCACAAAACGCTTCGCTTCGATCACGAGTTGCCAGCCGTCGCCGTTGCGCTCCACGGTGACCGTCAAGCCCAGATCGTGGCGCTCGCTCACGCGCCGCTCCGGCAGATGAAACGCTTCCGCAACGACCTCGCCGCTCGCCAGGTCGCGCAGCGTGGCGATCGTCACATCGTGCGCGCGCGGGCCGAAGCGGTACGCGTGGGTGAAATCGAAAAACTGGCCGAGGCATGCGGCCGCGTTGAGACGCTGCACGCTGTGCGGCGCCAGTTCGACGTCGCGGCTAGCGGAGGCGACCTTGACGCTGCCGTCACGCAGGCAAACGAGCTCCAGTTGCGCGCGCAGCGGCTGCGCACGTTCGTTCAGCAGATGAATATCGAGGCCGTTGAGGCCCTCGTCGGTGATGACGGCCTGGATGGGTTGCAACGCTTGCGCGAGGCCGTGCAGGGCGCTTTTAGGCCGTCCTGTGGCGTCGATCAAGCCCCAGCCCGCGCCGGGACGCAAATCCTGCAGCTGCCAGACCAGCGCGCCGCCGCAGGTGGAACCGGCACGGCGCCATTCTGCAAATACATCGCCCATCAATTCGGCGACCACCGCGCGCGACAGGTCCAGATAACGCTCGGGATCTTCGTAGCGCAAGCGTGCCGGCTCGACACCATATAACGTCTGCAGATAATGGTCGCGCACGTCGTCGAAATCCCAGCCGGCGCCGGGGTCGCGCGGCACCGCGGCTTTCCAGCGCGGATCGTGCAGATGAATCGTGCCGAGCGCGTCGTGCAGCGTGGCGTCGTCGGGCACGTTGGCGAAGGCGAGGCATTCGGCGGCGAAGCGCACCTGCGAGCGGCGCACGTCGTCGAGCGGACGCTGATAGGCGCCCACGCCATAGTAGTGAGTGACGCCCTCATTAGTTGAAAACGGCCACACGCCCCCCGACGGCGAGTTGCCGACATACGGCACGTCGGGCCGTTCACGCGCGACGATGGCGGGCAGTTGTTCAGTAAAGAGTAGTTGCGCGCGCATCGAAGGCGGCAGACCGAACATGGCTGCCTGCTGGTCGACCTCGCTGCCGCCGCACAGCACCGCGAGCGAAGCGAAGCGTCGTGTGCGCGTTAAAAATTGCGTGGCTTCGCGTTCGATCGACGCGCCGAATGCGGCATCGTTCGGATAGTCGAAATTCGCCAATGCGAAGTCTTGCCAGACGAGCATGCCGTATTCGTCGGCGAGCGCATAAAACGCGTCCGACTCGTAGACCATCGTGCCGCCCACGCGCAGCATGTTCATGCCCGCATCGCGAGCCAGCGCGAACGCGTGGCGCAGTTGCGCCTCGCTGCCGGCGAGCGTGACGAGGTCCGCGCTGGTCCAGCATGCGCCCCGGCAGAACACCGGCACGTCATTCAGGCGCAGCGCGAAGCCCATACCGTCCGCGCCGTGGTCCACTTCGATACTGCGGAAACCGACTGAACCCAATGCGTGAGATGTCGCGTGCCCGTCATCGAGCTGCAACGTCAATGGATATAAAGTGGGCTCGCCGTGCGTATGTGGCCACCAGCGCTTCGCACCCAACACGCGTACGCTGCCGGTCAGTGTATATGCATCGCTCCATTGCAAAGACGAAACAGCGTCCCCGCATTTAAGCGAAGCGCGGCAGGCCGCGTCATCGTGCGGATGAACGAAACGTAGCGTCAGCGTAACAACGCCAGAAGCAACGCCGGAAGCAAGACCGTCGTCGTCGAGTTCGAGGCGGCTCGAGACGTCGACGGTATCGAAGGCGTGGGGCGCGTCGCTCAGCAATTCGACCGGACGCCATGGGCCGACCGCCTGCACCGAAGGACACCAGCCGGGCATATGGCCGAGCAGGGTGGTGCGCACGTTACGCAAGGTGGGCGGCGAGACGAGCCGCGGACGCCACCGCGCGCGCGAACGTTTCGCTGTCAACGCCGGGGTGAGAGAGCGGAAGCACAGCGCGAGCGTCGCGCTGCCGTTCAGCTCGATGTCCAGATCGTGCGCAACGAACATCGAATCGGAATCGAGGCGCTTCACGCCGTCGAGCCAGACTTCGGCGATAGTGGCGAGGCCATGCAGACGCAAGCGGCGACGGCCGGTGCCTTCGAGCGCGAGGCAATACCAGTGGTCGTCGAAGGCGAGCGGTGGCGGGTGCGCGATGTCCAGCAGACCCGCGGCACGGCGCGCGCTCGCGACGGTGCCGGGCACTTGCGCGGCGAGCCAGCCGTGCGTGGGTAAATCGGCGGGCGACGCGCACGCGCCCGCGGGCGTGCTGACACACTGCCAGCCGGTATCGAGACGCCGCGGCCAGAGCGTTTGCGATACGCGCGCCGACGATGCGCCATCGGCATCGGTTTGCGCGGCCTCGTCAGGCGTGGGCGCGAGCATACCGCTCGCGCCCCCTTCATCAGGCACAAGGTCCATCGTCAGTACATCCACGGCAAATCCCCGAGAAGTCCGCGAAGCCGCGCAAGGCGTGTTACAGCACCAGCGCGGCGAGCGGCGGCAGCGTCTTTTCGTAAGCGCTTTCGAGCACGTCGAAGCAGTCTTCGCACAGATCGCGGCGCCCGCGGGTAATCGCCCGCACGAGCCGGAACTGCATCACCATCGACTCCGACGCGATGCTCTGCGCCGCTGCCGGAATCGATGCCGGCACCTCGAAGCCTTGCGCGGAGAGCCAGCTCAGATACTTCGAGAGAAACTCGAAGTTCGCGCCGAGCTGCCGCATCAGGTTGAACGAGTATGGGTGGAAGAATTTTTCGCCACGTTCGAGCAACGTCTCGAGATGCGCGGGAAATGCGGCACGCCACTGCGTAATCGGATTGCTGAGCGGCCGGCGGCTCAAGTGCGCACGCAGCAGTTCCGCCGACGCCTCCGCGAGCGCGGTGCCTTCGAGCGCGGGCCGCGACTGCTTGGCGAACTCCACATACGGAAACAGCAGATCGGCCTGCTGCTGGAACTGCGGCAGCTTGCGGAACACGCCGTCGTAGTCTTCACCGTCAAGCAGGTGATAGCCGGTGTTGTGGAAGTAGCCGAGACGGCGCGCGTCCGGATCGATGAAGTCGATGCCCACGGTGGTCTTCGGATGCTCGCGCCGGTACGACGTGGCGCGCGTATTCGGCAGGTAATAGCCGTCCACTTCCACCAGCACGGTATGACCGCGCAAGGTCTGGGCGAGCACGCGTGCTTCGAGCGAATCGTAGATGGCCAGTTCCTGCACCTGGGTGCCGTAGAGCCGTTCGAGGTCTTCGAGCGGAAACTTGAAGAACGTGAACTGATCGCCTTCGAAATCCTGCGTGACGGTAAAGCCGAGCGCCGCGCGCGGTTCGAGCCCGAAGCCGTGCAGCAGTTCGATCCACAGGTCGACGTAGCAGTTGGTCTCCTGCCATACGCGCTCGCCCTGATGGAGCGCATGCGGGGCGTGCTCGCGCAAGCGCGCTGCGGGCGCGGCAACGGCGCCGCCGGCAGCGGGCAGATCGACGCGGCGGTTCAGCGGAAAAGCGCCATTCGCGCCGTTCGGTACGGGTGTCAGAGACGGATTCATACGCGCTCTCCGGAATCTTGCGCCGTTTCGGTGGACACCGTTTGCATGGTTTTCATGCCATGCGCCACACGCGCTTCGGTATCGCCCCACAGCAGCGCGCGCACGTCGTCCGGCCACGCGTTCACGTCGAGCCCATGATGACGGAATAGCGCGAGTGTGATCCGTTCCATGCCGAAACCGACGCAACCCGTATGCGCGATCGCGCCGTCTTCGCACTCGATCTTCCAGATCGCGCCGAAGTGTTCCATGTGATAGTTGAACGACAGGCAGGCCGTCTTGCCGCGCGGATCGGCCACCGGAATCAGCAGCTCGAACTTGAGCGCCTGGGCACGCTGGCTATCGGCGACGATCTTGCCGCCGCGGCCGAAGAACGGGTCGTTGGCAAGATCCACTTCGACCGGCAATTGCAGCAGATCGATGAGCAGCGAGCCGCGCTCGATCCACATCTGCCGGAACGCCATCACCTGTTGCGCGTTGCCCAGGCGCACGTATTCGCGCTGGCGGAACATCTGCATGCGGCCCGGATCCAGCGACGGTTCGTGACGAAAGCAATACGACAGCACATCGATCGTGCGGCCGCCGGCCGGCAACGGACCGCGCCGCGCCATCACCGGATAGATCGGGTAGCAGGCGGCCGGCGTGAGCACGACACGAGTCGGCTTCTGCTGCGCCATCCAGTCGTCGCTGCGATCGTCGTCGCGTTCGGTCATGGCGTCGTCGAGCGCGCGCAACAGGCGTTGGTGGCCCATGTCGTTGCCGCAGAACGAGTGAATCGTGCCAGCCAGGTTCGGAAAGCTTTTCAGATACTCGCTGTCTTCGAAGTCGGTGCGGCGCATGGCGGGCGGAAAGCGCAGCAGTTCCGGCTGCTGGTCCGCACCGAGATGCGTGATCGCCACGTTCAGGCGGTCCACCACGTCTTCGAAAATCTGGCTGCGGCCATACAGGCCGTTTTCGCCAGTGTCGATCAACAGGCCCGCGGCCAGCAGTTCATCGCGAAAGCTCGGCGCTTCGGCTGCCTGAGCAGCGGCGGCAAGGGCGGCGGTATCGGTCATCGTGTTCATATCAGGCTCTCCCCGGGGCGGCAGGTCGTTGCGCGAGCAACAGGCTCGCGGTGTTCTGCGCGATGCGGTCGTTATTGATCATCAGCGGCGCGGAATGCAGGTCGCGCAAATGGCGCCCGACGCTGTACGGCGTGCCGTTCTTGTAGCCCGCCATGCCGCAGATCATCAGCACTTCGTGCACGACCTGCAGCGCGGTGGTGGAGATGCTCGTCTTCAGCGTGTTCATGTCGGAGGCGAAGCCGAGCATGGCCGCGAGCGGCGCATCGGCTTGCGAGCCGCCGTGACGCGCGTGGTGAGCGGTGCGTGCGGCCTCCAGCGCGACCGCGAGGCGCGCCTGCATCATCTGCAGCAGACCGACCGCTTCAGCGAGGCGCAAACCGGCCGGCGGAACCACACCTGGCTTCGCACGCGCCTGTGCGCGGAAGAACGCTTTCGCGCGATTCACGGCATCCGTGGCCACGCCGGTCCACACCGAGGCCCACAGCGTGTGCGAGACCGGCAGCATGGTTTGATCGGCGATCTCGGCGAAGGGCGTCGGCAGGATCTGTTCGGCCAGACCCGTGGCGACGAGCCGGAAGCCCTCGCTGCAGGTGCCGCGCATGCCCATCGAATCCCAGCCGCCGCGCTTTTCCAGTTGCGTATCGGAGCGCAACGCGACGATCAGCACCTGGTCGGCGGCCGCCGATTCGGCGGTGCGGCGAGCGGTAACGAGAATGCCATCGGCGTGCGCGCCATACGAAATCGTCGGTGCGAGCTTTTCGATGCGAAAGCGCGCAGCGTCGAGCTCGACCGAGCAGGCGCTGGTGCGCATATTGCCGCCGATGGTTTCCTCGGAGGTGGCCGACGCCAGCAGCCACTGCTGCTTGACCAGTTGCACGAGCAACTGCCGATGCCATACCGCGTCGCTGCCATGCGCCTCGATACACGCCACCTGGATCTGGTGCATGGCATACACCATCGCGGTGGAGGCGCAGCCTTGCGCGAGCATTTCGCAGATCGCGCCGACGTCCGCGAGCGACAGGCCCGCGCCGCCGAACTCGGCCGGCACCATTACCGAGAGCAGGCGTTCGCGCTTGAGCGCCTCGAACGCTTCGCTCGGGAAACGCGCCTCGCGATCCACCGAGTCCGCGAACTGCGCGGCCACCGCCGCACAGCGTTGCGCGGCCGCGCGCCAGCCCGGTTCGGTTTCGACCGCGGTTAAGCCGAGCGACGTGTCGGCGCCTTCCGCCGCACCGTGCGCGTGCCTCGAGGCGGGCTCTGCCGCCGCATCCAGCAGCGGGGCGTTCATGCTGCCGCCTTCGCCCGTTGCAGCTCGGTGACTGCGGCGGCCATGGAATCGATGCTGGAGAACAGGCGCCGCGTCAACAGACGGTCCGGAATCTCAATGCCGAATTCGTCTTCGATTGCCAGCATCAGATGCACGGTCGCAAGTGAGGAGAGGCCCGCCGCGTAGAGGTCGGCGTCGTCGGCCAGCGTCTCCGCCGGGACGTCCAGGCGGGCCGATTCGGAAAGGATGCGGCGCAAGGCGTTTTTCATGATGTGGTCCCCTAGTTGTTCAACGTTCTCGGATGGTGCGGACTTCGATCGAACCCACGTGATCGTTCTTTTGTCCATTGCCACGACGCATGCCGGCGTGGTTCATATGTGGGGCGCGACGCGTTCAGAGTGACCGCGAGAGTGACCGCGTGCGGTTTCAGGCGGCGTGCCGTGATGCCATGCCCCGACGTCCGTATTTAAGATTTGTCGAAGCCCAGCGTCAGTGCGATGGCGCACGGAAACACGCGTTTCGCGGACGTACCGTGTAGCCATCAGAACGGGCCAGCCTATGCAGCCAGGCCGTCAAAGCCGGCGCGCCGTGCCGGCGTCGTTGAACTTATTGACTGCTGGGGAAGGCGATGAACTGGAAAACGCTGGAATTCGATCAGCTTTCGGCACGCGAACTGTATTTGATCTTGCGGGCGCGCAGCGCGGTGTTCGTGGTCGAACAGTCGCATGTTTGTCTCGACGCCGATGGCCGGGATGAAAGCGCGGTGCACGTGTTCGCCGTGGAGGACATGTCGCGGCCGATGCCGATTCTTGCCTACGCGCGCCTGCAACCCGGCGACGCCGAAGATCCGGAGATCACCATCGACAAGGTGCTGACGAGCCCGCTGCGGCGCGGCGACGGCACCGCCGAACTATTGATCGAACGCCTGCTGCAGGCGATTGTCGAGCGTTGGCCGGGGCATGCCGTGCGTGTCAGCGCGCCGCTCGGTCTGCGCGGTTTCTATGAGCAATTCGGTTTTCGCAAGACAGAAGGGCCTTATCTGGAACATGGCGTGCCCTTCATTGGCCTTACGCGCCAGGTGCGCGGCAGTCAGCCGCTTTTCGGCGCACGGCGCCGTGAGCGCGACAGCGCGGTGCTCGTCAATACGTTTGAGATGCTGTGATCGGGTGGATGCTCGTCACGCCTTCCAGCGCACAGATTGTCTTTTCCCAAGCCAATGCAGGGCGCTCGACGTTCGCGCGGTGCGGGCCGTATGGCAACCGACTGCATTGCCATGTTTCCAGTGACGCGTGCGACGCACAAGCACCTTTGCATCGGACTCCGAGCCAATGTGGCGGGACGTACATATCAACTATGCCGTGTTTGTTGTAATGGTTTGAAAGCGGGGACCTTGTGAGGAGCGTGGCGTGCGGCCAGCAGCGTTCGATGACCGGTTCGGTTGGTGCCATCCGGCGAGCGGGCCGGGCGGCGGCCGGCCCAAGGTCACGGCCACGCAACGCTTTGTAAAGCGCTCGCGCAGGTTTCGTCTATTCGGGGAAGCGTAATGCATGCGCAAGGATTGTCCAGCGCACATACGCTAAGGGGAGCGCGTAGTGAACAGTCAATCCGAGTTGGACCGCATCAACCGAGTTGCATGGAATTCGTCGGACGCCGAACGCGTGATGACGTTCGGGAAGAACTACTCCGATCCCGGGGAACAGGCTGCCTTCGATTGGCTTGCACCGCGTTGCGCGGGTCAGCCTTTACTCGATATCGGGATTGGCGCCGGCCGCACGATTCCGTTGATGACGTCCATCTCCGACGACTACATCGGCGTCGACTACACACAGAAGCTGCTCGATCTCGCGAAGGCGCGCCATCCCGAACGCGACCTTCGGCATATGGACGCGCGTGACATGTCCGCGCTGCCTTCGGATCATTACGGGCTTGCCGAATTTAGCTGGAACGGCATCGACTGCGTCGACTACGACGATCGCGTGAGGATTCTCGAAGAGATGTATCGGGTTGTGCGGCCCGGCGGGTATGTGCTGTTTTCGTCGCACAACCGCGGCGGCCCCGGCTACCGCGAGAACATCTGGCAGCTGCTGCCGCAATTCTCATTCAACCCGCTCAGACTCGGCTGGCGCACGCTGCGCTCCGCACGGCGCTTCCAGCTCGGCACGCTGAACTATCTGCGCAACGTGAAGCTGAATCACGACTACGGCGGCTACGCGGTCAAGACCGCGGCGGCTCACAACTTCGGCATTGTGATCGTCTACACGACGCTGCGCGAGCAGCGCCGGCAACTGGCGCAAGTCGGCTTGCAAATCGACGCCGTGTTCGGCAGTTCCGGCGGCGATCGCATTCCGGACGACGTGGAAGAGAGCGACGCGTGGTGGTTTCACTTCATCGCGCACAAACCGCTCGCCGCTTGTCGCTTCG
This sequence comes from Paraburkholderia sp. BL18I3N2, assembly GCF_003001875.1. Taxonomy (NCBI): domain Bacteria; kingdom Pseudomonadati; phylum Pseudomonadota; class Betaproteobacteria; order Burkholderiales; family Burkholderiaceae; genus Paraburkholderia; species Paraburkholderia sp. BL18I3N2. The sequence continues at coordinate 454,491 of NZ_PVNC01000005.1, read as the reverse complement.
ACTGACGATGACCATTGGGCGAAGGCACGCTGTATAGGTAGCACGGTAGTACGCACGGCAACATAGAACAATGAACCGGACTAGTTAGTCCGGATAGGGGACCCGCACATGAATCGCATCGTAGAACTAGGCAATCCGCTTGCGTCGACCGCGGACGTCAGCGAAACGGCCACACGTTTATCCGTGCAACCGGTGATTCTCGCGGATGGCTCCGACACACGATCGTGGCCGTTGTCGCGCGAACGCAATCCGAAACGGTCGATCGACCTCATGGGCGACGCGTCGCTCCTCGAAACCACGCTGAGCCGGCTCGACGCGTCGTTCGTCGCGGCGCAACACGCTTCGCCGGTATGCGGCCCGCGATCCATTGCGACGCCGCTGATGGTCTGCTGCGAGGACCTGCATCGGCAAATGCTCGAACCGCTGGAGCGGCTCGCCCGATCGGGCCGACCGGTGCGCGTGGTGCTCGAACCCATGCCACGCGATACCGCGCCCGCGTTGACCATCGCTGCGCTCGCCGCGCGCGCGGCGGCTGTGGAGGGCGACGATCCGCTCATCGTCGCATTGCCGGCGGATCATCTGATTGCCGATCACGTTGCGTTCGGCGTGGCGCTCGCCGAGGCGCTCGAGCACGCGACGCATGGCGCGATCGTCGCACTCGGCGTGCCGCCCAAACGCGCGGAAACCGGCTATGCCTATATCCGCACCGGGGCGGCGCTCGGCAAACGGGGCGCGCGCGCCATCGAACGGTTCGTCGAGAAGCCCGATCCGGAACTGGCCGAGCGCTATGCCGCCTCCGGCAATTACTGGTGGAACAGCGGCATGTTCGTGGTGCGCGCGTCGGTGTGGCTCGCGGCGCTCGCGCTCTGCCAGCCGGCGATCGCCGAGGCTTGCGCGGCCGCGTTCGAGCGTGCCACGGTCGACGGCGACGGCACGCTGCATGTCGCGCGCGATCAGTTGGCCCTGTGCCCGTCCCGTTCAATCGACTACGCGGTGATGGAGCGCGTCGGCACCGACGCGCGCGTGGGAGGCGTCACCGTGCCGTTCGTCGCGGGACGCGCGGAAGTGAGCGGCTGGGATTCGGTGATGCGCGCCGCGCGCGGCGAGGAATGCTTCATGCTCGTGGAGAAAAACCCGTCGGCGTATGTTCCGCCCGGCGTCACGCACCGGCTGGAAACTGCGGGCAGGACGCCGCGAGAAATGATCGAGGTCCAATCAGGCGGCCATCCGGACGAAGACGACATCGTGCGTTTCGAGAACCCGTTCGGTCGCAATCTGGAGAGCGCTCATGCACGCAAAGGTACTTCACGCTGAGACGCCGTTCGTCTCGCAGTCGACTTTCGACGAGCGGCGCTTTCGCCACGCGTTGGGACGCTTCGCGACCGGCGTGGTGGTGATCTCGACCGGCAGCGGCGACGATCTGCATGCGATGACCGCCAACGCCTTCATGGCGGGTTCGCTCAAGCCGCCGCTGATCGTCGTCTCGGTCGGGCACCGGGCGCGCATGCACGAGCGTCTGATGGACAGCGCGCTATTCGGTGTGAGCGTGTTGTCGGAGGCGCAGGAGCCGCATAGCCGCCACTTTGCCGGCGAGCCGCAGAGCCGGCTCGCGCCGCGCTTCGCGCCGGTCGAGGGGCTCGCGGGCGTGGTGCTGCTCGAACACGCGGCGGCGCGTTTCGCCGCGCGCGTGGTGGACCGGCATCCGTGCGGCGACCATACGCTGTTCGTCGGCGAGGTGCTGGTGTTCTCGCTCGATGAACACGCGCCGCTGATCTTTTTCGGCGGACGTTATGGATCGGTGGCGGCGCCGGATTCTATTCAGCGATCGACCGCGGCATCCGCGCAGGACTCGCCGCCAATTGCCGCGAGCGCCTCCTGATGCGAACGTCATCCGTCGTTTCCCGCCAGTTCCTATCCGCCGACGCGGAGTGGATCAGACAAATCGTCTCGCAACGTGCGTCTTCGCACTATGCAAATTCTGCAACGCAGGCACGCTTGAGGCGCAAGCTTATGGCCCGTCAAAATATGCGGCGTTACAAGGAAGAAACAATTCTTCAGAGGGATAACCCTGTCAGGAAGTCTCCCAACTGGCGCAACCGTTTTGAAGCTAGCAACGTATCGTAGAAGAACTAAGTGACATCAATAAAACGAGACATAAGGGCCGCACGACCAACAGGCTACGCGGGGGCAAACACCGCTTCGGGGAGAGTGTCATGGAACAGGCAAACAAAGATCGATCGCTCGTGAGCAAAGTCATGGATGGGCTGGTCACGGGCATCGTCGAAGAGAAATACGGCGCCATACTGCCACCGCAGGATGTGCTGTCGAAAGAGTTCGACGTCAGCCGCACCGTCATGCGCGAGGCGCTGTCGATGCTGCTCGCGCGCGACATGCTGGACGTGCGGCCGAAAATCGGCACGCGCATCCGGCCGATGAGCGATTGGCGCATGATCGACGAAGACGTCGTGAACTGGCGTTTTCGCGCGAAACCCGATCCGCTGTTTCTGCGCGACGTGATCGAGTTTCGGATCCTTATCGAACCGCGCGCCTCGGCGCAGGCGGCCGCGCGCGGCAGCGCGGCGGATATTGCCGCGATCCGCGAGGCGTTCGAGGCGTTCCGCCCGATCCGCCCAGGCGAGCCGGGCTATCAGGAAGCGGACGAACTGTTCCACACCCGCATCGTGGTGGCGAGCGGCAATCAGTTCTTCAAGCAGATGGCGGCGATCATTCGCGGCGCGCTCTCGACCGTCAATCCCATCGTCACCGAAAGAGACGGAGAGGGACTGTGGGAAACGGCGGTGAAATCCCATCAACGCGTGGTCGAAGCGATCGAACGGCGCGATCCGAAGGAAGCGGAACTCGCCTCGCTTGCAATGATCGACTACACCGCGGAAGAAGTCAGCGGCCAGTTTTCAGCGGAACCGCCGGCACGCAGTTGAGCGTCGCCGCCGCGGCGGCACGCTGGGTCTTTTATTTTTTCCTTGTGAGACTGTGCGATACGGAAGGGCGCGCGTTCACGCCCACGCGAGAGCGTGTGGCATGCGCGACAATAGCGCCTGTTCTGAACTGCATGGACTCGAAGGAACGATGACAATCGCAACGCAGGAAATCCCCCCGGACGGCACGATCCGTTGGGGAATCGTCGGGACGGGCCGCATTGCCCGTCGCTTCGCGGCAGGTCTCGCTCATGTGCCGAACGCGCAACTGACCGCGCTGTGGTCGCGCCGCGCGGAACCGGCCATGGCATTTGCCGGGGAATTCGGCGGCGAGGTGTGCGCCAGTTTCGACGCGCTGCTCGCCAGCGGTATCCACGCGCTCTATATCGCCACCGTCCAGGACAGTCACGCCGACTACGCGATCGCCGCGCTGCAAGCCGGTCTGCACGTGTTGTGCGAAAAACCCGCCACCATCAATCAGCCGCAGCTCGAGCGCGTGCTCGACGCCGCGCGCGGCGCAGAGCGGCTCTTCATGGAAGCCATGAAGCCGCCCTTTTATCCGCTCTACAGAAAGTTGCGCGCGCATCTAGATGCCGATCCGATCGGCGCGGTCGGGCTGGTGCGGGCCGGCTGCTCGGTGCCGGGCGTGCCGGACGATCATCCGTCGCTGTCGTTCGAGCATGCGGGCGGCGCGCTGCTCGACATCGGCATCTACGAGATGTTTCTCGCCGTCGACTGGCTAGGCGCGCCGCTCGAGGTGCAGACGCTGGGGCGGCTCGGGGCGACGGGCGTCGATACGTTCGCGAGCCTGAACAGCCGGCACGAGGGCGGCATCGCCCAGTTGTTCTGCGGACTCGATCTGCACGGCAAGGGCGATGCGCTGCTGATGGCCAAAGGGGGCCACGTCACGATTCACGAGCCATGGTGGAATCCGTCGCGCGCGACGATCCGTTATACCGATGGACGCGTGGTCGAACTCGACGAACCGTTCGAAGGCGGCGGCCTGAACTACGAGACCGCGCACTTCTGCGAACTGATCCGGGCGGGGCGAATGGAAAGTCCGGTAATGCCGCATGGCAAGTCGCTGCAGATGATCGCGATGGCTGACGCGGCGCGCGCGGCGCTCGGGTTGAAGTTCGCGGGAGAGTAGCGTCGCCGGCGTTGCCGCATTACGCGCAGCAGCGGTGGTAGCATTTGCGCGGGCATGCGGAGAGAAAAAACGCTCCACGTGCCCGCCGCTTTCGAATTCCTTCCAATGGAGCCGCCTGCCATGCGCATGCTCGGAAAACTGTGGCGCGACAACAAGAGCGTCGTCGCGTTTCTCTTCCTGATGGTGTTGTTTCGCAGCGCCGTGGCCGACTGGAACGTCGTGCCGAGCGGCTCGATGCTGCCGACGATCCGCGAGGGCGACCGGATCTTCGTCGACAAGATGGCCTACGATTTGCGCGTGCCGCTCACGCATATCGCGATCGCGCATCTACACGATCCGCAGCGTGGCGATATCGTGACGATCGATTCGTCGGCGGCGCATGAGTTGATCGTCAAGCGTCTGATCGGCTTGCCCGGCGACAGCGTGGCGATGCGAGAGAACGTGCTGTATGTGAACGGCGTGCGCGCCGATTACCGGCCGCTCAAGCTCAAGCCGCTGCCTGGCGACGCCGCATCGCCCGGCGACTATCTGACCGAGCGCTTCGACGGCGTCACGCATACGGTGCGGCTCGCGCCGCAGGCGCCGAGCCCGCGGGATTCGTTCGGGCCAGTGGTCGTGCCGCCCGGCGAGTATCTGATGCTCGGCGACAATCGCGACGACAGCGCTGATTCGCGTTACTTCGGCTTCTTTCCGCGCAAGGAATTGATGGGCCGCACGCGCCATGTCGCGTTTTCGCTCGATCCGGACCACTACTACACGCCGCGCTTCGAACGCTTCGGCGCGCCGCTGGATGCGGCATCTTCTGTCGCCAGCCGCTAAATCAAGAGCTTCGGGCGCTCAGTGGCGCGACGGCAGCGCAAGGCGCCGTTCGTACCAGCGTTGCACGCTTTCGAGCACCTGACACAGCAGCCAGTAAACGGCGGCCGCGGCGAGATACAACGGCAGCGGCTGATAGGTCGATGCGATGATCTCCTGCGCGCTGCGCAGCAGTTCGGTCACGGTGATCACCGACACCAGCGAAGTGTCCTTGATCAGGCTGATCAGACTGTTCGACAGGCTCGGCACGGCAATGCGCAAAGCCTGCGGCGCGATCACGTAGCGCAGCGTCTGGCGTCGCGAGAGTCCGAGACTATAGGCCGCGAGCCATTGGCCGTTGTGGATCCCCAGGATCGCGCCGCGCATGCTCTCCGACAGATACGCGGCCACATTCGCGGACAACGCGATTACACCGGCCGGCGTCGGGTCGAGTGAAATGCCGAAACTCGGCAAGCCGTAATAGATCACGAAAATCTGCACCAGCAGCGGCGTGCCGCGCATCACGCTCACATAAATGCGCGCGATCCAGTTCAGCACGCGGTTGTGGCTGACGCCCATCAACGCGAGCACGGCGCCGGCAATCAGGCCGAAGATCATCGACAGAACCGCGAACTTGACCGTCAGGACGGCGCCCTGCGCGAGCACGGGCAGCGATTCAACGAGCAGGGAAGTGGTGGACATGAGCTGAGCGGAGGACGGGTTAGGCGCGCAAAAGCGCACATCATAAACTTTGCCGTAGAAGCGCGAAGGGCGGCATCGTCGACGATGCCGCCCTTCGGTTCAGTCAGCGTGTGTTACTTGATCGGCTTGCTGACGTCGATGCCGAACCACTTGTCCGAGATCTTCGAGAACGTGCCGTCCGCTTCGAGTTGGGTCATCGCGTCGTCGATCGCCTTGGCGAACTTCGGGTTGCCCTTTCTGAACGGAATGCCGGAAGGGTTGCCCGCGCCCACAGTCGCGCTGGTGCGCAGCGGCAACTGCGAGTTCTTCATCAGGTAGGCGAGCATCAGACGGTCGTTGAGCGCCGCGTCCAGACGCCCGGCGGCCAGATCGCGCAGGTACTCGGGCGCGCCCGGATACGTCTTCACGTCGATGCCCGGCACCGACTTCGCCATGTCCATGTAGTTCGTGCCCAGACCGACGCCGAGCTTCTTGCCCTTCAGATCGTCGAGCGACTTGAACTGGCGCGTGTCGTCCTTACGCTGGATCAGTTGCGCGGCCGAATACGTGTAGGCCGGCGAGAAGTCGAGCGCCTGCTTGCGTGCGTCGGTGATGCCGACCTGGTTGACGATCACGTCGAACTTGTTCGCCTGCAGACCGGCAATGATGCCGCTCCATTCCGTTGTGACGAATTCCGGTTTCACGCCGAGCCTGGCGGCGACCGCCTTGGCGATGTCGACGTCGTAGCCGACCAGTTCGCCCGACGGCGCTTTCGAATTGAATGGCGGGAAGGTGCCTTCCAGCCCGACGCGCAGTGTGCCGCGCTGTTTGACCTGATCGAGCAGGTCGTCGGCGTGGGCGGCGACGGCGGTGAACGACGCGCCGATCAGACCGGCGATGAGAATCTTTTTCAGCAAGCCAAATTTCATCGAGTTCCTTTTTTTGTTCGTCTGGCGTTTCAGCAGACGAAAGCATAACAAAGCAGACTATCGAAATTAAAATATCGTTTGTTTATGTCTATATTACTGGCGCGGGGCGCTAACGCGGTCCCCGGGCGTAGCGTCGCAAGGCAGGCGCGACGCTCCGCGCAGCCGTGTTTAACGCAGCGCTTGCGCACATTCGGCGACCAGCGCCGGTCCGCGATAGATAAACCCGGTATAGAGTTGCACCAGCGACGCGCCGGCCGCGATCTTCGCGCGCGCATCGTCTCCCGAAAAAATCCCGCCGACGCCGATGATCGGCACCGTTTCGCCGACTTCCGCGCGCAGCTTGCGGATCACTTCATTCGACGCGTCGAACACGGGCTTGCCCGACAGGCCGCCGGCTTCGTCGCCGTATTGCATGCCGGCGACGGCCGTGCGCGACAGCGTGGTGTTGGTGGCGATCACGCCTTCGAACTGATGACGCAACAACGTGTCGGCGATCGACTTGATCTGCTCGTCGTCGAGGTCCGGTGCGATCTTCAGCGCGAGCGGCACGAGCTTGCCGTGCATGTCGGCGAGACGCTGCTGCTTGTCCTTGAGCGCCGCGAGCAGCGCGTCGAGTTCGCCCGCGCCTTGCAACTGGCGCAGATTCTTCGTGTTCGGCGACGAGATATTGACCGTCACATAGCTGGCGAACGGATACACGCGTTCGAGGCAGTACAGATAATCTTCGGCGGCGCGCTCGATCGGCGTGTCGGCGTTCTTGCCGATATTCAGGCCGAGAATGCCGCGATAGCGCGCGGCCTGCACGTTCTTTACGAACTGGTCGACGCCCGCGTTGTTGAAGCCCATCCGGTTGATCACGGCGTTCGCCTGCGGAAGGCGGAACATGCGCGGGCGCGGATTGCCCGGCTGGGCGCGCGGCGTGACCGTGCCCACTTCGATGAAGCCGAAGCCGAGCGCGGCCAGGCCGTCGATGCAGGCGCCGTCCTTGTCGAGACCCGCCGCGAGCCCGACCGGGTTGCGGAATGTCAGTCCCATCACGGTGCGCGGCGCATCCGGCACGCGCGGCGCGAGCGCGCCGGCCAAGCCGGTGCGCCCGGCGGCGCCAAGCATGCGCAAGGTGAGATGGTGAGCGTCTTCCGCGTCCATGCGAAAGAGTTGGGCGCGTACAAGCGGGTAGAGGGAACTGAACACGGGACGAAGCCGGGCGGCCGGAAAATGGGAACCCGCCATTTTACCGGCTTTGGCGCTTGAATGAGACCGACTGGCGGGATCGGCGCGGCCCGTCCGGCTCGCGCCTTTGCAACGGCGCGGCTACGGCTTGAGCGGCGGGCGCTTGCCGTGTATCGCCAGGTCGACCGGCGGCAGGTCTACGCCCGTGGGATCGAGCACGCGCCAGGCGCCGTCGATCAAACCCTCGAGCGGCCGGAAATTCGCCTTGTACGCCATCTTCGGACTCTCGCGAATCCAGTAACCGAGGTACACGTAGGGCAGCTTGAGGCTGCGCGCCTGCTCGATCTGCCAATAGATGTTGTAGGTGCCGAAACTCGTGTTGGGCAGCCCCGGTTCGAAAAACGTGTAAACCGACGAGAGCCCGTCACCGAGGATATCGATCATGCTGATCATGCGCAGAATGCCCGGGGCATCCGGACGATCGCGCAGCGGTTCGCGGAATTCGACCAGCCGCGAGTTGATCCGGCTCTGCAGCAGAAACTGTTCATATTGGTCGCGGCTGTCGCGATCCATGCCGCCGCCCGCATGCCGTGCCGATTGATAACGCATGTAGAGCGCATAGTGCTCTTCGTCGTAGTGGAGCGGCGCGACGGTGGCGACCAGTTCGCCGTGTTTCTTCCAGACGCGGCGCTGCGTGCGGTTCGGCTCGAACTGGTCGACCGGCACGCGCACCGGCACGCAGGCGCGGCAGCCGTCGCAATACGGCCGGTACGTGAACACGCCCGAGCGCCGGAAGCCGGCCTTGACGAGGTCGGTGTAGACGTCGGAGTTGATCAGGTGACTGGGGGTGGCGACTTGCGAGCGCGCAATGCGCCCGTCCAGGTAACTGCAGGGATAGGGCGCCGTTGCATAAAATTGCAGCGCCGAAAGCGGTGAAAGAGGCAGCTCGTTGGGATGAGTCACGTTGGCAGCTCTCGAAGCGTCTCTGGTAATGCAAACCCGGCGCCTTGCGGTTGACGACGCGCGGCTCACGACCCGCGGCTCGGTAGGCGGCGGATCCGGATTCGGCCTGATTCTTTCCTACGACGCCGGCGCGACGACCTCGAGCAACGCGGTCTTGTCGAAGCGCCAGGGAATCGGCGGCGCCTCGACCGACGCGCGAACATGCGCGATGAACGCCTTGCGCGCTATCTCGCGACCGCCTAGCGACGCCAGATGCGACGTGTTCTGCTGGCAGTCTATCATTTCTATTTCGTGACGGCGTAAGTGTCCGACAAGCGCGGCCAGCGCCATTTTCGACGCATCCGTGACCTCCGCGAACATGGATTCGCCGAAGAACATTTTGCCGAACGACACGCCGTACAAACCGCCCACGCGCTTGCCTTCGAACCAGGTTTCGATGCTGTGCGCGTCGCCTACGCGATGCAGCGACGAGTACGCTTCGACCACATCTGCGGTGATCCAGGTGCCGCGCTGTCCACGTCGCGGCGCCTGCGCGCAGGCGCGCATCACCGCGGCGAAATCATGGTCGACGCGGATTTCCCACGCGTCTTCGCGCAGCACGCGCCTGAGCGTTTTGCGCAGCGACGGCGCCACCTTGAATTCAGTGGGGCGCAGGACCATGCGCGGGTCGGGGCTCCACCACAACACCGGCTGACCGTCCGAATACCACGGGAAGATGCCGCGCCGATAGGCGTCGATCAGGCGCGACGGCAGCAGGTCGCCGCTGGCGGCGAGCAGGCCGGGCGCGCCGCTGGTCGCGCCGAGGGCGCGTTCGACGGGTGGAAACGGATCGTCAGGTCCGAGCCAGGGAACCATGCGCGCCGCTCAACCTTCGCGCAGCGAGCGGAAGATGTCGCCCGTGTGCAGGCCGAAACTGCCGGCGGCGCGGTCGGCGAAAAAGAAACGCAGGGTCTGGCCGACGGTGGGAAAGGCAATCTCGTCCCAAGGGACTTCGTGTTCTTCGAAGAGCTTCACTTCGAGGCTTTCTTCGCCGGCGGCAATGTCGAGATCGAGCAGGCGCGCCATATAGAACAGGTGCACCTGATGCACGTGCGGCACGTTCAGCAGCGAGAAGAGGTTTTGCACTTCGACGCGCGCGCCGGCTTCTTCCAGCGTTTCGCGCGATGCCGCTTCGGCGGTCGTCTCACCCATTTCCATGAAGCCCGCAGGCAGCGTCCAGTAGCCGTAGCGCGGTTCGATCGCGCGACGGCACAGCAGCACTTTGTCGTCCCACACCGGGACGGTGCCGACCACGTTGCGCGGATTCTGATAGTGCACCGTGCCGCAACTGCCGCATACGAAGCGCTCGCGGTTGTCGCCAGGCGGAATGCTCAGGCTGACGCCCTGGCCGCAGACAGAACAGAATTTCATAGGAGGGGGACGAGAAAGGGTGATAGGAGTTTATCACCGGGGCGAAGTTTTTCTCAGGTCGCAAAATGGCGGCGCGCGGGATTTGGCGGGAGGCGAGGTCGATGCGGAGGAACAAGCCGAACACTGCGTGCATGCGGCGCAACCGTTTTGTTCGGAATCCGGAGTATCTGGCGCGCGAGCGCTTGATCCTTGGGCATGCATGGCGTCGCGGGCGGATGATCTGCATCGCAAGCCAGTGGTGGGATCGGCGCTGAAAGGGAAGCGACACAACTGTGGCCGGCAATGCTCTACGCGTCGAAAACAGCTGGAAGAAACAAAAAAGGCCTGCCGGTTAGGCAAGCCTTTAATGTTGTTTTCGACGTCTCCAACCAATTTGGTGCGCTTGGTTGCGGGGGTAGGATTTGAACCTACGACCTTCGGGTTATGAGCCCGACGAGCTGCCAGACTGCTCCACCCCGCGTCCGTCGAAGAAAAGATTATAGAACAAAGCGGATAGGGTTGCAATAGCTATTTAAGAACCGGCTTCAAACCATCCGCCACGCGTCGGCGCGCGAGCGCGGAAGTCGCCGCACGCATTGGTTGCGTCGCATGCCGGAAGGCCTGCGTAAGGCGCTGCGCTAGAATCCAGATTTCTCTCGCGACGCCGCCTGCACGCGCGGCGGCGCGCGCTCCACCTCTTACCTTGCTCTGAACTCCATGGATATCGCTCACGATCTGCAAGTGATTGCCGCTCAGGAACACACGCTGGTGTTCCCACAATTCGACGCCGACCGCGCGTGGCAAGTCGGCGCTTATCTGCACGAGGTCGCCAAGGCGCGTGGTATCCCCGTCGCCATCGACGTGCGCACCTTCGGTCAGCCGCTGTTTTTCAGTCTGCTCGACGGCGCAACGCCGGACAATGTCGATTGGGTGCGCCGCAAGAGCAACACGGTCGCGCATTTCCGCCGCAGTTCGTACGCGATCGGCCTGAAGTTGCAGCAGGCCGGCGGCACGCTCGCGGACAAGCACGCGTTGGCCGCCTCGGAATATGCGTCGCATGGCGGCGCGTTTCCGTTGACGCTGGCACACGCGGGCGTGATCGGTTCGATCACGGTGTCGGGTCTGCCGCAGCGCGCCGATCACGAACTGGTGGTGGAAGCGCTGTGCGCGCATCTTGGCCACGACTACAGCAAGCTCGCGCTTGCAAAGGCCTGAGCCGATGCGGCTGCCTCCTTATGCCTTGCTCGGCATCGCCATCGTGGCCGAAGTGATCGCGACCTCCGCGATGCGGGCGTCGGAAGGCTTCACGCGGTTCCTGCCTTCGGCGGTGGTCGTGCTCGGCTATGGCGTGGCGTTCTATTGCCTGTCGCTCACGCTCAGGAGCATTCCAGTCGGCATCGTCTACGCGGTGTGGTCCGGCGCCGGCATCGTGCTGATCACGCTGGTCGCGGTGCTGCTGTACCGGCAGATGCCCGACGTGCCGGCCGTCATCGGACTCGGGCTGATCATTGCCGGGGTTGCCGTGCTGAACATGTTTTCGAAGATGCAGGCGCACTGAGCCGTTGCATCGCCACAGGCGCCGCGGGTGCTTACTTGCAGCGCACGATCATCGAACGGTTTTTCACGTTGGCCGAGACGACGTTCGTGACGCTGCCGCCCGCCGTGCCGCCTTCGTCATTGTCTTTGGACACGATGTCGTAACCCGTCGCGCCGCAAGCCTTGCCGGCCTGCACGTAGCACGACGCCCAGCTGGAAGCGGCGTCGGCGCCGCTGCAATTCACGGCGAAGCCGGTCTGGCCGTTCGGCAGATTGATCAGCGACGTGGTGTTCGACGATGCGCAGCCGGCGAGGCTCGCCGCGCCGAGCAGCACGGCGGCGGGCAGGGCGGCCGCGAGCGGGCTGCGGCGAACGAGAGCAAGCGCTGCGCCGGTTCGAAGGCGGTTGAAGCGGCCGGCGCGGCGCAGTTGCGTCATGAAATGCATCGTGATGTTTCCTTTCAGATTGATATTCGGTCGCCACGTGGTCCGGGAGCGCCTATAGACGCTCGGGAGCAGATCAGGGCGTTTCGATCGTAATGCCCGCCGCGCTGACCATCCGGCGGCTTTCCTCGCCTTCGTTCGTGGCCGCGTCTTCCCAGATGCTGATGGCTTTTGGAATGTCGATGCCGTGACTTTCGGCGTACGCAAACCATGTGTTCGCCGCATCCGGCTCGGGCAATTCGTGGTTTTGCAGAAAATATTTTCCCATATTGCGCTCGCTGAACTCGAAAAGGCGTCGTCGCGGCAGCACGGTCCGTGCCGATGATCCGGTTCGACCGGCGCGGGCCGAACAAGTGCGATCGGTTGCATCGCCGTGCGGCGCTGCAGAACTAATCGGCTCGTGACGCGCCTTACATACTGGTTGGCCGTGCGCCGATGCGGGTGTTGCACCGGCCGCGCGGACGCAACCGGCGACATGGAGGTCGACGCACAGGCAGGCGCATCAAACGCTGCTCCGCGCGGCATCCACCCTGAATTGCAACGAGGAGAACGAATATGGCTGAACGGGTCAGCGGCCCTTATCGCGGTTATTACATCAGCGCCGCCGCGCGCCTCGTACCGGCGGCCGACGCGCCGGCCACGACCGCAGGCGGCGCGAGCGGGACTTACGTCGGCTCGGTGAGCCTGGCCGAACACGGTCCGGACGATCCTCGCCGCATGGAAACCTTGCTCGAACTCGGCGACGGCCAGCGCTTCGGCAGCGAAGAGGAGGCGCTGGTCTTCGTCGAGCAGGCGGCGCGCGATTACATCGACCGCTTGCTGGGAGGCGCTTGATGGCGAGGCCTAAGGTGGAGCAACGCGTCGCCGGGCGTGTTGGCAAAACCGCTGATGAAAGCGCGGCCCCAGGCTGGACCTCGATCCGGCCGCGCGAGTACCATATCGACGTTCTCCGGGGCCGGCCGGTTCTCGCCGGCGCCGGTCTCCCGCCGGATATTTCTGATGAGGCAGCCATGGAAATTCGGTTTCCCGCGGACGCGCCCGCTTACCGCGACTCGAATCTGACCGTTGTCTTTCCCGCACTGGTGGACGGCGAGCCGGTGCCGTGCGCGATTTCCGTGGAAGCGCTCGAAGATCACTTCGGCGCCTACTCCGAGGACCTGGAAGGCTGGATGCGCGCTTTCGACGCCGGACGTCCGCGCATCGAAGCGGTCGCGCGCGAGCACTTGCAGATCAGTAACGGCACGCCTGTGTTGCTGAAGAGCGGCCACTTTCCGCCGGGCAATGTGGCGGGGTGATGGCGCTGTCCGAAAGAGAATGTGGCTACGCGGTCCCTATCGCAACGGCAGCGGATTGGGCGGTCAGACGCGCTCTCGTTGATGAGCAGTTGCGACTGAGCGAGCCATGGCGCGTTTGCATGCGCTGACCTGAAGTGCCGCACGCTGCAAATCATCGCGCAGCTCGCTAACGCCGCCCGCCACCCCCGACTGGCTGGTGAACAGTTGCGACTGAGCGCGCCGTGCGAGCCATAGGGAATTTGCACGCGTTGACCTGAAGTGCCGGAGACGCCGCAAATCACCACGGTGCCCGCCAACGCCACTTGCCACACCCCAACGACCTTCGCGCTGTTGTTCAAGCCGCGCTCGCGGCGCTTCCGTTTGCTCCCGCATTTGCCGATGCCGCCTCGCGCGCGGCATCGAATGCATGGCGGATCCCTTCTTCGTAAGACGTCCTGGCGATCGGGCCAATCAGTTCGGTCAACGCCGAGTCGTCGAGCACGACCGGTTCGGTCATCAGGTAATTCATTTCCACCAGTTCACGCATCAACGGATTGAACAGGCCGAGCACGCGCAGCAGGGTCTTGCCGGCCACCATCAGCTTCGGTTGGCGGCCCGCCAGCGCATAGGCCTGCCGCGCCACTTCGCGCTGCGTGATGGTGCCCGCGCCGGCGAGGTGCCACCAGCGTCCATATGCCTCGGGCGTGCGCGTGAGCTTTTCGAGCACCGGCCCGATATCCGGCAGATAGATGAATTCATGCGGCACATCCACCGGGCCGATCACCTGCGCACGCTTGCCGTTCGCCGCGGCTTCGAACACGCCGTTCAGCAGACTGCGCTCGATATTGGGGCCGTAGAAGTCAGGCAGGCGCAGCACAAGCGTCGAGAGGCCATTGTGACCATGCGCCGCCAGCACCAGATTTTCCTGCGCGAGCCGCATTTGGCCCTTGAACGTGTGCGGCTCACGCGGATGATTTTCGCGGATCGGGTTGCCGCGCGCGCGACCGTACGGATACACCGTGCCGATCAGAATGAAGCGCTCGACGCCCGCCGCCGTCACGCCCGCAAGCGTTCTCTCCATGAGCGGTGGATGCGCGGCGAACTGGTCGTAGGGCACGCCGACCAGATAGATCACCGTCTGCAGACCCTGCGAAGCCGCGCGGATCGAAGCGGGGTCGTCCGGATTCCACGTGACGATCTCCGCGTGCGGATCGTGGCCGAACGCAGCCTCGAGCGGCTGACGCGAGCGGCCGACCACCCGGTAATCGCGGCCCGCCGCGCCGAGCGCCGCCGCGATGATCTGGCCGGCCGCGCCTGCGGCCCCGAATAAACCCACCTTGCCTGTCTCTTGCATGACCACTCCTTGAAGCGGCGCCGCATCGCGTCCGCATGATTTTGTGACTGATGACGAGAAATTTAGTGAACACCGTTCAGTGAACAGTGTTCAGTTTAATTTGACTTTTCAGTTTGTCAACCGGAGAATGTTCGTCATGGGAATCGCTGAACGAAAGAACCGCCAGAAACAGGCACTGCGCGAACGCATCCTCGATGCCGCGCGGCGCATCGTGATGCGCGAAGGGTTTGCCGCGTTGTCCATGCGCAAAATCGCCGACGCCATCGAATATTCACCGGCCACGCTTTATCTGCACTTCGCAAGCCGCGACGAGATCGCGCAGGCCTTGTGCGCGGAAGGCTATGCGCAACTACTGGAAACGTTCGTGCCGCTCGCGGGCATTGCCGATCCGGCCGAGCGGCTCAAGGCGCTCGGCCGGGCGTATGTGGCATTTGGCGTCACGCATCCGGAAACGTACCGGCTGATCTTCATGGAAGATCCGAGCTACACGGGAGCGGCGTTGGGCGGCGTGGTGAAGAGTAAGGCGGTGGCGGAGCCGGTCAACGCCGGTGCGGCGACGAGCGAGGACACCGAAGCCGCGGCGGCTGACGAAGCGAGCAGCGAAACGACCGCTACCGAGGCCGACCCCGGAGAAGCCGCGTTGCACATCATGATTTCCGCGCTCGACGAACTCAAAGCGGCGGGGCGTCTGTCGGCGTCGATGGATGTGGCGGTGTGGGCCGAGGCGTTCTGGGCGAACTTGCACGGCATCGTCGCACTGAATCTGACTTGCCCGGTGTTTCCAACCGCGCCGCTCGATACGGTGGTAGGCGTTGCGCTCGACGCCTGGTTGGGCGCATCGCACGCAGAACGAGCTCCGACGGGCGCCGTGGCCAGCGCCGGCACGCGCAAGAAAAAATCGCCAGAAACGCGCACGGAATCGGCAGCGCAACCGGACAACGATCTCGCCGCTCAACCGTTAGCTAAGAAACCGGCGAAAGCCACAGCGAGCGGTTCCACCGCGCCGCCCGCCAGGCGCAAAACCACGAGCGCGTGATAACGTTCAATTCCACCTCAATCTGCGCGGTTGCGCTTAGCTCTCCATGTCCATTTCCGCCTCGCCCGCCGTCAGCGACGAAGTCGCGACTTACGTAGCCAACCGCATCGGTTTCATCGAACTGGACAGGCCAAAGGCGCTCAACGCGCTGTCGACCGGCATGATTCGCGCGATGCACGCGGCGCTCGACCAGTGGCGCGAAGATCCGGACGTGCTTGCCGTCGTGGTGCGCAGCCAGCACCCGCGCGCGTTCTGCGCGGGCGGCGACATCCGCTTTCTCTATGAATCGGCGCAGCGCGGCGAGCAGGATGCGCGCGACACGTTTTTCATCGAGGAATACCGGCTCAATCACGCAATCTTCACCTTCCCGAAGCCGTATATCGCGTTGATGAACGGCGTCGTGATGGGCGGCGGCATGGGTATTTCGCAGGGCGCGCATCGCACCGGCGGTCTGCGAGTCGTCACGAACTCGACGAAGATGGCGATGCCTGAAACCCGCATCGGCCTGTTTCCCGATGTCGGCGCGGGCTGGTTTCTGGCCCGCACGCCCGGCGCGATCGGCCGCTATCTGGCGGTGACCGGCGAAACGATCGGCGCGGCCGACGCGCTTTACGCGGGTCTCGCCGACATTTACATGGACGACGCGGCTTTGCCCGCGCTGGTCGACACCTTGCGCAGCGAGCGTTTCGAGCGTGGCGCGGACGTGGTGGCGTGCATTGAACGCGAGGCGCTCGCACATCAGGTCGTGCCGCAACCGGAGGCGTCGTCGCTGGCGAACGGGCGCGCGTTGATCGATCGTCACTTCGCGTTGCCCGATGTCGCGCGCATTCTCGCTTCGCTCCAAAGCGATCGCGACGCCGCCGATTGGGCCGAACAGATAATTGCGGTATTGCGCGAACGTTCGCCGTTGTCGATGGCGGTGTCGCTGGAAGTGGTGACTCGCGCCGAAGGTTCGATGGGCGACGTGCTGCGTGGCGATCTCGATCTGACGCGCTCGAGCTTTCTGCACGGCGACACGATCGAAGGCATTCGCGCGCGCATCATCGACAAGGACAACGCGCCGCGCTGGCGCTTTGCGCGCATCGAGGACGTGAACGCCGCCGAAGTCGAGAAGATGTTCGAGAGCCCGTGGCCGGCGAACGAACATCCGCTGCGCGATCTGCGCGGTTAAACCCGAAGAATCGAAGCCGGGCGGCAAGCTATGACGCCGTAGCGCGCGGCATAGCGCCGTTGCAAACGACCGGCGGCTAAGCCGCCGCGCCGCTCATTCCTCGTCTTCGCTCGCCATGAAGGCGCGCATGAACACCAGCGCGCCCCAGCCCCACATCGCATTCGCAGCGAACCCCACGGAGAGGCGCGGCAGCATGTTGCCGCTCGGCCAGATGCCGCGCAGCGGGTCGATCACGAACACGCTCGCGGCCGTCAACGCAATGCCGCCAAACACGAAAGCCGGCACCCACGGGGCACGCCGATGCGGCGCGACGCGCAACAGCCACGCCATCAGCACGGCCCAGAACGCGCTCCAGATCGCGTTGGCGATGAACTCAGGCAAGCCGAGCGGTAAAAAGGGGGCAGTGGAAAAACCGGTCGGTTCGATCATCCCGGCTGCGTGCAGCAGCGCCAGCGTCGATTCGTGGAAGAACAGGGAGGCCAGAAAACCGGCGACGAACGGCAGGATGAGTTTTTGCATGCATTGCACCGCCAGGATACAGGCGGCGTGGTTCGCATGGCCTGTACCGGATTATTCGGAAAACGTGCGCCATTATATATAGACGTACCCCCTTTCCAGCGTACACGCCGCGCAACATCCGTATGCTTTAGCGTCAGGCTAATCACGAAAGTGGAAAACCTAAGCTAAAAAAAATCGTTCAAAAGCCGCAGCCCGATCCATAGACTGTTTCTCCATGCAGACGGCGTTTGCCGCCGTCGCCGTTTAATCGAGCGCATGGCGCGCACGTTTGGTCGAGGGAAGCCGTCGCGATGTCCTGCCTGATGCCGATCTTCATCCGCCGCATGGCGCACGCGCGCCGGCCGGGCCGTTGTCGCCGCTAGCGCGCACCGGCACCGCATTTTTCCGTCTCTTTGCGCTGCACCGTCCGGCTGTGTGCTGGAGGCGTGCGCGCGGCCGGCGTGTGCGCGAACGCTCGACGCACCGTTTTCATTTAATCCAGTTTCGAACCTGCAGGAGCAGCAAATGAATGTGTTCTGGTTCATTCCGACTCACGGCGACAGCCGCTATCTCGGTACGTCCCAAGGCGCACGCGCAGCCGATTACGACTATTTCCAGCAGATCGCCGTCGCCGCCGATACGCTCGGCTACGAGGGCGTGCTGCTGCCGACGGGCCGCTCGTGCGAGGACGCATGGGTCGTCGCGTCGAGCCTGATCGCCGCGACCAAACGGTTGAAGTTTCTGGTGGCGATTCGCCCGGGCATCTCGTCGCCGGGATTGGCCGCGCGCATGGCGGCGACCTTCGACCGGCTGTCGAACGGGCGGCTGCTGATCAATGTCGTGACCGGCGGTGATGCGGCGGAGCTGGAAGGCGACGGCGTGTTCGTCGACCACGACACGCGCTATGAAATCACCGACGAGTTCCTGCACATCTGGCGCAAGCTGCTCACTGCCGCGCATACCAACGACGCGATCGATTTCGAGGGCAAGCATCTGAGATCGAAAGGCGGCAAGGCGTTGTATCCGCCCGTGCAGAACCCCCATCCGCCGCTGTGGTTCGGCGGCTCCTCGCCGGCCGCGCACGACATGGCGGGCGAGCATATCGATACCTATCTGACGTGGGGCGAGCCGCCCGCCGCAGTCGCGAAGAAAATCGCCGACATTCGCGCGCGCGCCGCGGCGCATGGCCGCCAGATCAAGTTCGGGATTCGTCTGCACGTGATCGTTCGCGAGACCGAAGAAGAAGCATGGGCCGCCGCCGACAAGCTGATCAGCAAGCTCGACGACGAAACCATCTCGCGTGCCCAGGCCTCGTTCTCGAAGATGGACTCCGAAGGCCAGCGCCGCATGGCCGCTCTGCACGGCGGCAAGCGTGGCGGCCGCGCGGAACTCGAGGTCTATCCGAATCTGTGGGCGGGCGTGGGCCTCGTGCGCGGCGGCGCGGGCACGGCGCTGGTCGGCAATCCGGAGCAGGTGGCGGCGCGCATGAAGGAGTACGCCGATCTCGGCATCGACACCTTCATTCTGTCGGGGTATCCGCATCTGGAAGAGTCCTATCGCTTCGCCGAACTCGTGTTTCCGTTGCTGCCGAACCGTCGCAAAAGGTGTCGAATGGACCGCTGTCGGGGCCGTTCGGCGAGATCGTCGGTAACAACTATCTGCCGAAGGCGGCGAGTTCGAGCTGAGTCTCGAACTCCGCATGCATGCCCATCGATAAGCAATGAGGAACGAGAAGCATGGCTGAATCCACTGTGAGCGCCGCGCGGCATGAAGGCGCGGAGGCCGGCTCGGGTTTGAAAACGTTGCGCCGGATCGGCGCGCATCTCGCGCCGTGGCTCGCGCCGCTCGCGATTCTGCTGGCGTGGGAATTCGCCGCGAGGAGCGGCGTGCTGTCGACGCGCGTGCTCCCTGAACCGCTCGCGGTCGTCAAGGCCGCGTGGTCGCTGATCCAGTCCGGCGAAATGTGGGCGGACGTGAAGGTCAGCACGTGGCGCGCGGTGTCGGGTTTTGCGATCGGCGGCGGCATCGGCCTCGTACTCGGACTCGCGACCGGTCTGTTCAAGCCCGCCGAGATCGCGCTCGACTCGACCGTGCAGATGGTCCGCAACATCCCGGCGCTGGCGATGATTCCGCTCGTGATTCTGTGGTTCGGCATCGAGGAGCAGGCGAAGGTGTTTCTCGTCGCGCTGGGCGTGTTTTTCCCGATCTACGTGAACACTTTTCACGGCATCCGCTCGGTGGACGCCAATCTGATCGAGATGGCGCGCAGTTATGGCGTGAAGGGTTTCGCGCTGTACCGGCACGTGGTTCTGCCGGGCGCGTTGCCGTCCATTCTGGTCGGCGTGCGCTTCGCGTTCGGGCTGATGTGGGTCACGCTGATCGTCGCCGAAACCATTTCCGCGCAATCGGGCATCGGCTACATGACCATGAACGCCCGCGAATTCCTGCAAACCGATGTAGTGGTGGTCGGCATTCTGCTCTACGCGGCACTCGGCAAACTCGCCGACGTGCTGGCGAAAAGCCTCGAACGCGTCTCGCTGCGCTGGCATCCGGCTTATCAACGAGGAGCGAAATCATGAACGCAACGACCTTGTGTGCCTCGTTCAGCGGGATTGCCGGCAGCGATCTCGAAGCCGAGTTGGCGCACGATCGTAACGTCGATCATGACGCGCACGAAGCCGCTGACCTCGAATATGCCGATGCGACGCATCATCATCAATCGCGCGTCGATGCGGGGCCATCGGCCGGCGCGCTCGCACGCAACGACGCGCGCCGTGCCGCGGATTATTCGGTGGAATTGCGCGGCGTAGGCAAAAGCTACGGCGAACGCAAGGTGCTGACCGATTTCAATCTGTCGATCGAGCGCGGCAGTTTCGTGGCGATCGTCGGCCGCAGCGGCTGCGGGAAATCGACCTTGCTGCGGCTCGTCGCCGGGCTGGAGAAGACGACCTCGGGCGTGCTCGAAAAGCGCACCGAAGACGGCGGCCCGATCGACACCCGCATCATGTTTCAGGACGCACGCCTGCTGCCCTGGAAGAGTGTGCTGCAAAACGTGATGCTCGGCCTCGGCCGCAGCGCGCGCGAGGACGCACGCGCCGTGCTCGCCGAAGTCGGCCTGCTGGAACGCGCCAACGACTGGCCCGCGCAGCTTTCCGGCGGCCAGCGTCAGCGGGTGGCGTTGGCGCGGGCGCTCGTTCATCGGCCGCAATTGCTGTTGCTCGACGAACCGCTCGGCGCGCTCGACGCGTTGACGCGCATCGAAATGCACGCGCTGATCGAGCGCCTGTGGCGCGAACATCGATTCACCGCGCTGCTGGTCACGCACGACGTGCATGAAGCCGTGGCGCTCGGCGACCGGATTCTGCTGATCGAAGAAGGGCGCATCGCGCTCGATCAGCCGGTGCCGCTTGCCCGTCCACGGGCGCGCGCGTCGGCCGGTTTCGCCGCGCTCGAAGAACATGTGTTGCAACGCGTACTGAAGACGGCGCCGAATGACGACGCGCTATCCCATCATGCGTACGACGCACGTGACGAAGGCCGTCTCAGGCGGCCGACAGAGGTTCGCTGGGCCGTTTGACATGCTTGACTGACTGTTTCTAAATCGCTTTTCTGGAGTCACTCGATATGGGCATTTCCGCAATCAACGTACGCAATCAGTTCAAAGGCAAGGTCAAGGAAATCATCCGCGGACCGGTCGTTTCCGAAGTCGATGTGGATACGCCGTTCGGTATCGTCACCTCGGTGATCACCACGCGCTCCATCGACGAACTCGAGCTGACGGTTGGCTCGGAAGTGATCGCGCTGGTGAAGTCTACGGAGGTGTCGATCGCGCGTCTGTGAAGCTCGCGCTATTTCGCATTGGCGCCGCTGGCAGGCGGCGCGTGCATCATTTTGTCGTTGGTCGGCTTGCTGGGACGCTTGATCGGCATGTTGTCAGGATTGCTCGAACCGCCTGAGCCGGAGGCGGCCTCGGGCGGCTTGGCCATCGACGAATTGTCGTTTTGCGGCGCTGTCTGCGCCGGTTTTGGCTGCGCTTGTACCGGTTTCGCCGTCTGTGCGAATGCCGTCATGGTGCCGTTCATGCCGAGGCCCGCCGCCAGCGCGACGCCCGTTATCAATCCCGCCCATCTGCTTCGCTTCATATCCGTCCTCCCTGGCGATATCGCCTCACGGTTTGGCGCCGCCTTGCTGGTGGAATCATCTTCGCCACGCATTTCGTGTGCCTCGGCGCACGCCTGCATACGCCCCCAAAACTTGCTAGGATGAATTGAACATGCAGACGGAGACAGCCATGTCAAAGTCATTGAGTCCCGAAGCGGTGGAAGCCTTACGGCGTCTGAACGACGTGGGTGTCGGACAGGATGCGCCGAAGCTGGCGCAGTCCGTGACAGCCGAGCTGCTGGCCGGCGGCCTGGTTGCCGAGGCGAGCGGCGGCGACGTCGAAATCACCTGCAACGGCCGGCAATATCTTTCTGGCGATTGCGATTGATCGTCAGCGCGAAGTCGGCCTGACGTTCGGGTCGAATCGATCCGCGAGCCGTCGAGCGTGCTCGCCGGACAAGTCTGGCCGTCACATTGGCGGCGACACCATGGAGGCGAAGATGGAGCCGAAGGGTCTCGACATGGGGGACTACCAGGAGCGCTATCAGGACTACGACATCGAGGTCGCCGTCGAACAGCTGCTGACGGGCGTCAAAGCGCATTTCCGGGTGTTGCGGGGCGAGGCGGTGGTGATCGACTGGCGGCTCGTGCATATCGACACCTTATGGTGCACTGAGCATGCCGCGGCCGAAGCGGGCTTCCGCGCGGCGCGTGAAGTGATCGACGCGGGTGGTCTTGCCGCCTCGCCGCGCGTTCCTTCCGCATCTGGGTGAAATCGCGCCCGTCTTCGATTAAGCTGGCTGTCCCGCCATGACTAGCCGGAGACCGCTGTGCATCTCGCACGTGCCATCCCGATCATCCGTATCTTCTCCGAGGAAAAAGCCCGCGAATTTTACGTGGACTTTCTCGGCTTCACCGTCGAATGGGAGCATCGGTTCGACGAGAATTTCCCGCTCTATGCGCAGGTGCGGCGTTCCGATCTGATTCTGCACTTGAGCGAGCATCATGGCGACGCCACGCCGGGCTCGACGATTTTCGTGCCGATGCAGGACATCGACGCGTTACATGCCGAACTTCAGCGCAAAGACTACAAATACGGGAAGCCGGGCGTAGAAACGTTGCCGTGGGGAAGGGTGCTGGAGACGGTCGATCCATTTGGCAACCGGATCCGGTTTTGCGAATCGCCGAAGGGCGAATAGGCGCGTGATCGGTCGCCGGGCGGTGAAATGAGTGCCTCGATGCGGTTGCAATGGCGCGTAAACGCAACTGGGCGCCGGCATCATTACTGCATGCGCGGCGCCCAGTTTACCGGTTGCCCTCGTGAGGCAGCCGGTTCAACGGCAACTGCTTAGTGGCCGAAGAAAACCGATTGCGGGCCCGAAACCGGCTCTTTGGCACCCGATTGCGACGACACGTTGTTCACGCCGCCGTAGGCATTCGATTCAGCGTTGGCGCGTTCAGCTGCCACGGTTTGTGCGTTCTGGCCTTGTTGCGAAGCCGGGGCGCCCACCGACGGACGGTAGAACGGTGCCGGGCCATAGCCGCTAGCAAAAGCGGGGGCGGCGATCGAGGCAGAAACAGCAACCAGCAGGGCGGCGATGAGCTTGGTCTTCATGGTGTGACTCCGATAACGTTTCGATTTCAGTTCAGGAAGGCGTCGCAGGGGGCCGGTGAGGTGTGTCTGCAACGTCGATGGAAGGCAGTGTATACCCCTACTATCGAAAATTTGTGCCGATAATCCGAAATTACTGTTCTTGGATCTGAAATAATCGGCTGAGGGGAGGCGGGGCAAGCGTCAGCGGTGGTCCGACCCTGCGGGCCAAGCGGTTTGAGGCGTTAAAGACCCGCGCCGCGGTGCGGGTTAATCGCCGATGGATAGCGTGGTGTGAATCGAACTTCGGGTCGGTTCGTCACCTTGGAGAGCACTTCGATGGACCTGTGGATTCAACCCTGCGCGGATTGCTTCGAGCTTTATGGCTTGCCGTCTGCGCATCGCCCGCATGACAACCTGACGTTGAATAGTCGTGGAGCGGTGAAGGACGAGCGGGCGGAGGAGCACTACACGTGCGTGCGTTGTAGAGCGGCGTTCGCGCGCGTCCTTGCCGGTGAGCCTCGAAAGCAGATATGGCTGTTGCTGAACGCGGGGCAGCACTGATGGCGAGACCGTTCTGCGAGGGGTAACCGTTTCTGATGCCGTCGTGAACCTGGCTGTAAAGTTTTCGGCGCGGCTGCCGAAAACGTGAGCATGAAATATTTCTTCGACTCCAGGCTCGCCGATCGATACGGCTACGGGATGGCCGTGTATATCGCCGCCGAGACCTCCGATCTGCAGCGCGCCATCGATTTGACGAACGCACGACGTCTGCGCGCCGGTCGACGCCTGCTCGAAGACGCGCGAATCGAGGACGTGCTGTCGGCCATGCTCAATACCGGGTTGCTGAAGGCTAGAACGGATGAGGGCGGAACAAACGTGTCGGGGGCGACTCGCTGAAGCTCGGCGGTTGGGTATCAAACAACCGAAGCGCGCGCGACGAGTATCGCCGCCGGTCCGGCGAATTCACGCCTTGCGGTAAAATCGGTGTTTTGAATCAAGCCGTTTGGCCGCCCCATGTCTTCACCTCACACTCCCAGTCCGCGCCGCGTATCGGTCGCACCCATGATGGACTGGACCGATCGTCATTGCCGTTCCCTGCATCGCGTGATCTCTCGTCATACGTGGCTTTACACGGAAATGGTGACGACCGGCGCGCTGCTGCACGGCGATGTGCCGCGCCATCTCGCATTCACGCCCGAAGAAGCGCCGGTCGCTCTACAACTCGGCGGCAGCGAACCCGACGACCTCGCGCGCTCGGCGAAGCTGGGCGAGCAATGGGGCTACGACGAAATCAATCTGAACTGCGGCTGCCCGTCCGAGCGTGTGCAACGCGGCGCATTCGGTGCGTGCCTGATGAACGAGCCGCAGCTCGTCGCCGACTGCGTGAAGGCTATGCGCGATGCGGTGTCGGTGCCAGTGACCGTGAAGCACCGCATCGGCGTGGATGTCGTGGAAGAGTATGGGTTCGTGCGCGATTTCGTCGGCACGATTGCGGACGCGGGTTGCAATGTGTTCATCGTGCACGCGCGCAACGCGATTCTCAAGGGCTTGAGCCCGAAGGAAAATCGCGAGATTCCGCCGCTCAAGTACGAGTACGCGTATCAATTGAAGCGCGACTTTCCGCAACTGGAGATCATCATCAATGGCGGCATCAAGACGCTCGATGAAGTCGAGACGCATCTTCAACACGTCGACGGTGTGATGCTCGGGCGCGAGGCTTATCACAATCCCTATGTGCTGGCCGATGTCGATGCACGCTTCTATGGAGCGGCGCAAACGCCGCTCACACGCGAGCAGGTCGAGGCGAAATTGATCGAGTATTGCGCCGCCGAAATGGCGCGTGGCACGTATCTCGGCGCCATCACGCGCCATGCGCTTGGCCTCTATCGTGGTGAGGCGGGGGCGCGTGGATGGCGACGCGTGTTGTCCGATAGCAAGCGCCTCGCCGCGCGCGATCTGACCATCTTCGATGAGGCAAGACAGCATCTGCGCGAGCCCATCGAAATTTTTGAATAAAGGACTAGGCAAACGGGATTCTTGTTCGTATAATCTCGTTTCTTCATCGACGAGCCAAGTTTTACGGCAAGTCAAGCAGATGTCAGTGGTGGCTGTAGCTCAGTTGGTAGAGTCCAGGATTGTGATTCCTGTTGTCGTGGGTTCGAGCCCCATCAGCCACCCCAAAGAATTCCAGCAGTGAAAGTTTTACGAACGGCGTTGTGAGAAATCACAACGCCGTTTTTGTTTTGGGTTTTCGATTTCAACGCCCACGTCCTCCATGGCCGCCACCGCCGCCGCTCCACGAACTTCCCCCGCCGCTAACGCTGCTGCCGCCGTGAGAACCGCCGTACCCGCCGCCATGCCAGCCACCGCCTCCGCCGTGCCAGCCGTTCCCGCCGTGCCACCCATGGCCGCCATGCCAGTACCCGCCGTGATAACAGCAGGAGCCACCCCAGCCGCCATAGATGCCGACGCTGCCATAAACCGGCGCATACGGTGGCCCGTACGCATAGCCGTAGTCGGGGTAATAAGGTTGTGCGTAGCCATAGTCGTATCCGGGCGCAACCGCGCATCCGGTCAGACTGGCCGTCACCGCCAACAGTGCCATTGATGCAATGAGCCTGCTCACGATTTTCTCCTTCGTATGTGATTGAGAAAGACCGCGTGCTCAGGAGTTCAGCAGCATTTGTGTCCGCAAATTACGGTTTGCGCATGCCATGCCGCGTCGATCGTACAAGCATGGCGATCGAAGGTCATGGCAGTCAGGCGCGGCGACAAGCTTTCCACTAGTTACTCACACCCGGTGCTGTAACAGTTAGTTAAATTTTCGAAACGAAACTGTAGGGCGCGGCTGTTAAGTTGCCTTCAGACAATTACCTTCGACTCCCGACCGCGCCGCTTGCCGGGCCGGATGACAAGATCGCACTCGCTCACTGTCAGGACCGCTCGATGCGAAGCCTGCCAAATATCCAGCCGTCAATGAAGCAAGATCCACCGCCGGCTATCGCATCAGAATTGCGCGCCGAAGGCGACGCCTGTGCCGCGCGCGGCGAACTCGACGCCGCGCTCCGACGTTACGAAAGCGCCCGCGCCCTTGATCCTACTGACGCGCTCGTCCAGCAGCGCCTCGCGGCCACGCTCGCCGCGCTGAACCGGTTTCCCGAAGCTGTCGTCCGCTATCACGAAGCGATCGCGCTCGATCCGCGCGACACGGATTCGCATCATGGCCTCGGCTGGACGCTCGAGCAGATGCATCGCCTCGAACAGGCGGTGGACGCCTATCGCGAGGCGACGCGCGTGAATCCACGGGCCGACGGCTCGCACAACAACATGGGCAATTGCCTGCAGGCACTCGGCCGTTTCGACGAAGCGCACGAAGCGTATCGCCGTGCAATCGAAGCCGCGCCGCAAGTGCCGCTGTATTACCGCAACTTCGTGCAGTCCAAGCGCCTCGCCGCCGACGATCTGGAGTTCCTCGCGATGGAGCGTCTCGTCGGCGATGCCGCTTCCCTCACGCCGGCCGATCAGGCGGAGCTTCACTTCGCATATGGCCAGGCGCTGTCCGACGTGGGCCGCAACGACGCATCGTTCGATCACTTCCTGAAGGGCAATGCGCTGCACCGCGCCGGCGTGCATTACAACGAAGCGGAAACGCTAGGGCTGTTCGCGCATCTGCCCGAACTGATGACTGCCGATCTGCTGGCGTCGAAGCGCGGTCTCGGCGACGCGTCGCAGACGCCGATTTTTATCGTCGGTATGCCGCGCTCGGGTTCGACCTTGATCGAACAGATTCTCGCGAGCCACCCGCAAGTGTTCGGCGCGGGCGAGCGCACGGAATTCGGCGAGGCGCTGGTGAACTGCATCCGCCGCGATCCGGGTGATCCGTTGCGGATCGATATCGAGGCATTGGAAAAAGCCGGCGCCGCGCCATTGCGCGCGCTCGGCGCGGACTATCTGCGCCGCATGCGCAATGCGTTGCCGGAACTGCAGAGCCTGGCGCAAAACGACGAGCGCAATCCGGCCGCGAACTTCACGCACTTCACGCATTTCACCGACAAGTATCCGTTCAACTTCATCAACCTCGGCCTGATCCATCTCGCGTTGCCGAATGCCCGCTTCATTCACAGCAGCCGCGCACCGTTGCCAACCTGCCTGTCGATTTTTTCGCGGATCTTTCACGACGTGCCGTTCAGCTATGATCTCGGCGAACTGGGCCGCTACTATCGCGCATACGACGCGTTAATGGCGCACTGGCAACGCGTGCTCCCCGAAGGTGTGATGATCGAGCTCAAGTATGAAGAACTGGTCGACGATTTCGAAGCCAATGTGCGCCGCCTGCTCGTGCATTGCGGGCTCGAATGGGACGACCGCTGTCTGTCGTTTTATCAGACCGCGCGCCAGGTGAATACGGCCAGTTCCGCGCAGGTGCGCCGGCCGCTGTATAAGACGTCGCTGCAACGCTGGCAGCCGCGGCAAGCGTTGCTGCAACCGCTGCTCGATGGCTTGGGCACGCAGTTGGCGCCGGCGCATCGTGACGAGGCCGGCGAGGTCGCGGCAAGCGGCACGGAGCATCGCTCATGAGCGCGTCGCGCGGCGCCGTGATCTGGATGACGGGGCTTTCCGGCGCCGGCAAATCGACGCTTGCCAACGCTTTGCATCAGCGTCTGAAGGAAGCGGGGCGCGCCGCGGTCGTGCTCGATGGCGACGTGCTGCGGCGCGGACTGAACGCCGATCTCGGCTTCACTCCCGAGGACCGTACCGAGAACTTGCGGCGGATCGCGCACGTCGCGGCGCTATTCATGCAGCAAGGCTTCGTTGTGATTGCCGCGGTGATTTCGCCGGAGCATCGGCACCGGCGCTCGGCGCGTGAAATCGTCGGCGACGGTTTCGTCGAAGTGTTCGTGAATGCTCCGCTGACCGTCTGCGAAGCTCGCGATGCCAAAGGGCTTTACGCTCGCGCGCGGCGCGGTGAGATTCCGCATTTCACCGGTATTTCCGGACCCTTCGAAGCGCCGCTCGCGCCGGATGTCGTGATCGAGAGCGACCGGACGCCGGTCGACGAGTCAGTCGATCGCCTGCTTGCGCATCTGGCCGCGGCGGGGCGTCCTGGCGGTTAGCGCGCTTCGTCCTGAAGCGCGGCGCGCGACGCGCAGCGCCAACCGCACACGCAGATTTTTCACCCGGCCCGCGACGTTTCGCTATACCGTTTCGATTTCTCGGGGACAGAAAGGGTGTAGCGCCGATGCCGACATTCTCGATGCGAAAAATCAGGCAGAACGTCGAAACACTGGTGCTGGCAGCCGACCTGGCGGGCACGGTGGTGTTCGCGGTCGAGGGTGCGCTCAGCGCGATCCGCGGCGGTCTCGACCTGTTGGGCGTGATGGTGATTGCGTTTGTCGCGGCGCTCGGCGGCGGTGTGATCCGCGATCTGCTGATCGGCGATTCGCCGCCGAACGCGATCCGCGACTGGCGCTATCCGGCGCTTACCTTCCTCACCGGGCTGCTCACCTTTATTTTCCATTCGACGGCGCAACAGGTTCCCGTCGCGCTCGTCACCGTGCTCGACGCGGCGGGGCTCGCGCTATTTGCCGTGGCCGGCGTGGAAAAAGCGCTGCTGTTCGGCATCCGTCCGTTTATCGCGATGTTGATGGGCACGGTCACGGGCGTGGGCGGCGGCGTGATACGCGATGTGCTGCTGGCGCGCGTGCCACTCGTCCTGCATGCCGACATCTATGCAACGGCCGCGTTCGCGGGGGCGTTGGTCGTGGTGGTGGCGCGTCGTGCCGGTTTGCCGGCTGGCGCCGCGGCGTTGGTGGGCGGTTCGGCGTGCTTCGTCTTGCGCGTGCTCGCCGTGACTTACGGCTGGCATCTGCCGAAGGTGTCGCCGGTTTGAGCGATGCGCGCCGAGCGCAGGCACGCGCTCCTGCTCGGCGCGCTTCAAAGCCGCTTCGCGTTACCGCAACAACCCGGCCGAATGATGCAAAGCCGGGTACACGCCGATAATGAACGCCGCATAGATCGCAGCCATCGTCACGCCGGCAGCGGTGCCCCAGATATCGCGCGATGCGGCGCCCTGGCGGAAATGCATAGGCAGTCCGACGACGAGGTAGCCGATCAGGAAGAAGAGAATCACCGCCCTCACGGGCGAGAGGTCGTGGCCAATAAATTCGAGCAGCGCGGACAAGCTGAATTCAGACATGGACAGACAGGCAAGATGACGGATGATGACGCGAACCACGTAGTTCGCGCGAAGACCTACGTGGATTAAAGTCCATTCAGCGGCCAAGGTACAAGCAAAAGACTATTTAAGTTTGTACAGGCCGACATTGCTTGCACGATGCCTACTGGGTGACTTTCATCCATGCTTCACGGCGCTTCACACCGCTTTCGCCGCGAGGCGATCAGCGCTTGCGCAAAGGCTCGAGCAGCGACTTCAAACCGTTGTGATCGATCTCGTGCATTAACGCCAGCAGCCGGCCGATTTCGCCCGGCGGAAAGCCCTGGCTAGCAAACCAGTTTAGATAATGACCGGGCAGGTCCGCAATCACGCGGCCTTTATATTTCCCGTAAGGCATGATGCGCGTGACCAGCAGTTCGAGGTGTTCGGGATTCATGGCAGACAGGTCGGCGCAGGGAAGCCGCAGCGAAATATTCGCGCGGAAAAACACAAGTGACGGTCGCTGGAACCGCATTTTAGCGCGCCAGGCAGAGCTGGTGCGGACATGGTAACGTCAGCGCTTTTCGTTCAACCAATCCGTTCAACCAATCAACAGGACAAGTTCAATGGAATACCGCAGACTCGGCGACTCCGATGTGCAGGTTAGCCTGATCGGTCTCGGCACCATGACGTGGGGCGAGCAGAACACGGAACAGGAAGCGCACGCGCAGATCGACTACGCACTCGATCATGGCGTCAATCTGATCGACACCGCTGAAATGTACCCGGTGCCTCCGCGTGCGGAGACGCAAGGGGCGACGGAGCGCTACATCGGCACATGGCTCGCGCGGCATCGCAGCGCGCGCGAGAAGATCGTGCTTGCCACCAAGATCGCCGGCCCGGCGCGTCAACCGCACAACCCAACCCATATTCGTGGCAAAGGCAACCAGTTCGACCGCAAGAATCTGACCGAAGCGCTCGACGACAGCCTGAAGCGCCTGCAAACCGACTACGTCGATCTGTATCAGTTGCACTGGCCGGATCGCAGCACGATGACGTTCGGCCGCCCGGCGTATCCGTGGGTCGACGACGCCTATACGGTGCCGATCGAGGAAACGCTGTCGGTGCTCGCTGAATTCGTCAAGGCGGGGAAGGTGCGGCACATCGGCGTGTCGAACGAAACGCCGTGGGGCGTCGCGCAGTTTCTGCGGGCGGCCGAAAAGCTCGGCTTGCCGCGCATCGTCAGCATTCAGAATCCGTACAGCTTCTTGAATCGCACGTACGAAGCAGGGCTGTCCGAGTATGCGCATCGGGACAACATCGGCTTGCTGGCTTATTCGCCGCTGGCCTTCGGCTGGCTGACGGGCAAGTATGAAGGCGGCGCGCGTCCGGCCGGCGCGCGCATTTCGCTGTTCGAGCGTTTTCAGCGCTACAGCAAGCCGCAAGCCCTGCAGGCGATCACGCGTTACGTCGAATTGGCGAAGCGTCATGGCTTGTCGCCCGCGCAATTCGCGCTCGCGTTCGTCAATAGCCGGCCGTTCGTGACCAGCAATCTGATCGGCGCGACTTCGCTCGATCAGTTGAAGGAAAACGTCGCCAGTGTCGAGGTGAAGCTTTCGCCGGAAGTGCTCGCGGAAATCGATGCGCTGTACGAGTTGCAGCCGAATCCGGCGCCTTGAGGCGCGAGGGTTGGATGCATGGCTCGAGTGCGGCTCGAGTCATGCGGCAATTCGAGTGCCCCGGCTGCGTGGCCGGGGCGTTCGCGAGGTGGTGAGGGTTCGCCTCGGCAACTCTTCCACTTCAAGTGTCTTTCAGCGAATTTTCAACTTCCCGCGCACCGCGTAAAGCGCAAGCAAACTCGCCACCGCACAGAACATCAAATAGAAGCCCGGCGCGAGCTTATTACCGCTTGCATCGATCAGCCACGTGATCACGAACGGCGCAAAACCGCCGAACACCGTCACGCCGATGTTGTAGCTCACCGCCAAACCGGTCGCGCGCGTCTGCGTCGGGAAAATCTCCGACATCAACGCGGGCAGCGCGCCGAAGTACGTCGCCTTCAATGCGCCGATCCAGATCAGCGCGAGCAGCATCGTCACGAACGAGGGATGCGCGTTCATATACACAAAAGCCGGATACACCGTCACCAGCATCAGCACGGCGGCCGTCGCCATGATGCGGATGCGTCCGAGGCTGTCGGACAGATGACCCGCGAACGGCGTCAGCACCGTGAGCACCACGCCGGTGGCGAGCGTCGCCGCGAAGCCGGTCGAGGCGGGCAGGTGTAGTTGCTTGATCGCGTACGTCGGCATGTACAGGATCATGTAATTGGCCGCCGTCGAAATGATCAGCGAGCCGACCGCCAGCAGCATGCGGACCTTCTGCGTGCGGAACAGATCGCGCAGCGGCGTGCGGGCTTTCGGCTCGGCGTTGAACTCGGCGCCTTCATCCACGTAACGGCGAATATAGAAACCCACCGGGCCGATCGCGAGGCCGAACAGAAACGGCACGCGCCATCCCCACGATTCGAGTTGCGCGCTCGTGAGCTGGCTCGTCAGCAGCGCGCCGAAACCGGAGGCGAGCAGCGTCGCCATGCCTTGGCTCGCGAACTGCCAGCTACCCATGAAGCCACGGCGCTCGGGCGCATGCTCGACCAGAAACGCAGTGGACGCGCCGAACTCTCCGCCCGCCGAAAAACCTTGCACAAGACGTGACAGCATGATGCCCGCCGGCGCCCACAGACCAATCGCCGCATACGGCGGCATCACGGCGATCGTCAGGGTGCCGATCATCATCAGCGCGATCGAGAGAAGAAGCGACGCCTTGCGTCCGGCGCGGTCCGCGAGCGAACCGAGCACGAGTCCACCTAGCGGCCGGATCATGTACGAGATGCCGAAGGTGCCGAGCGTGAGCATCAGCGAAATCGCTTCGGTGCGCGCCGGAAAGAACAGCTTGGCGATGGTCACCGCGAAGAAACCGTAGACGACGAGGTCGAACCATTCGAGCGCGTTGCCGATCGACGCCGCGAGAATGATGCGATGGACCTTCGCGGCGGACGGCCGCGCGGCGCTGGCTTGCAGAGTGGACGTGCTCATCGTGGACGTGCCTCGTGACGGATGCGGATAACGGCGTGATGCGCCCGATTCGTCCGGGCGTCGCCTGGATTGCGTTCAGGCTGCGCTGACGGTTGACGCGCGCGGCGAGTTCTCGCCGAGATCCCAGAAGAGGCCCGCCATGATCTGCAGACCTTCGCGCACGACCGGTCCGAGCAGGTGTTCGTTGGGCGCGTGCTGCGAACAGGCCGGATACGAGTGCGGTACCCAGATGGTCGGCAGACCAAGCGTGTCGGCGAACACTTCGTTGGGCAGCGTGCCGCCCAGATTCGGCAGCACGGCGGTCTTCTTGCCGGTGGTCTGTTCGAGCGAGGCGATCGCCCAGGTGACCCACGGATCGTCCGGGTTCAGACGCGTGGCGGGCGCGCCGCGCTCGACGTCGATCTGCACCTGCGAGAAGCCGTGCGCATCCAGGTGCGCGCGCAGATACCGTTCGAGGTTGTCCCAATCGGTGCCGACCACGAAGCGCAGCTGGCAATGCGCGAATGCCGACGACGGAATCGCATTGACCGGGTTCTCAGGGTTGCCGGCCTTGAACGCGAGTATTTCAAAGCTGTTCCAGCCGAACACGCGCTCGGGCGCGGTGAGGCCCGGCTCGCCCCAGTTTTCGTCGACGGCCGGATCGCCCGGGCCGCCGCCTACCGTGATATCGGCGAGCGCACGGCGCACCGCCTCGGGAATCGGCGGCGGACGCAAACCGTCGACGGCGATCACGCCGCGCGCGTCGACGAGGCTCGCCAACGCGTTCACCAGTACCGTGGCCGGGTTGCGCAGCAGGCCGCCCCAATTGCCCGAATGATGCGCGCCGTCGCGCAGATTCAACGACAGCTTGAAGTTCACCGAGCCGCGCGAGCCCAGGAACACGGTGGGGCGGCGCGCGGCGAGACGCGGACCGTCGGAGGCGATCAGCACGTCGGCGGCCAGTTCTTCGCGGTGCGCGCGGCAGATTTCGTCGAGTCCGGGTGAGCCGGTTTCCTCACCCATCTCTATCAGCAGCTTCGTGTTGAAGCCGAGCTTGCCGTCGCGCGCGGCCAGCACGCTCGCCAGCGCGGCGAGGTTGATGCTGTGCTGGCCTTTGTTGTCGGCGGTGCCGCGGCCGAACCAGTGCTCGCCTTCGATGGTCACGGCCCACGGCGTCAGCGGCGCGCGCCACTGGCTGTCGTAGCCGCGCACCACGTCGCCGTGGCCGTAGATCAACACGGTCGGCAGATGGTCGCCCTCGCGGCGCTCCGCGATCAGGAACGGTCCGAAGCCGTCCACCGGGTTTGCGACGATGCGCGTGGTGAAGCCGAGGCTTTTAACTTCAGGCGTGATCTCATCGGTCAGATACGACAGCAGCGTGGCTGAGCGATCGTCCTCCTGACTCTCGGTGCGGAAACCGACGCGTCGGTTGAGGGTCTCCAGGAAGGCGCCGGATTCGAAATGGTGGGTGGCGTGCTCGATGGCCTGGGTGCGGCTCATGCGTGTCTCCAATGCGGGCGAATGTGGGGGCGGGCCGGGTCGTTTGTCTAATGACGCTTGGACGCGGCCTACAGCTTCGAACCGATTCTAGGAGGCCGTTTTTTTTGTCACAATGATCGTCTTTCGAAGCTTGCGTTGCCGAAAAGGCAAAGCTCACCGCGTGTACTGAATGCGCTGGCGGATATCCGCTCGCCAGCGCTGACCGTTGAATGGGACATCACACATGGCACTTTCGCTGCATGGCATCGCGCTGCGTTATTTCGTCGAAGTCGCGCGCACCGGTTCGCTCAGCGACGCGTCCGCGCGGCTGCATGTCGCCGTGTCGGCGATCAGCCGGCAGGTGGCGCGGCTCGAAAGCGATCTCGGCGTCGCGCTATTCGAGCGGCGGCCGCGCGGCATGGCGCTTTCCGAGGCCGGCGAGCGCCTGCTGGCCTACGCGCAGCGCAGCCTGCTGGAGGCGGAGCATGTGATGAAGGAGATCGGCGGCCTCGAGACCTTGCACGGCAGCATGATCAAGGTGACGAGTTCCGAAGGCTTCGCCGCCGACTTCCTGCCCACCGCGATGGCGAGCTTCCGGGTTCAGTATCCGGGCATCGACTTCACGCTCTCGGTCATGTCGCCGGGCGAGGCGACCCGCAAGGTGCGCGACGGCGACGCCGACCTCGCGTTGACCTTCAGCCTCGCGCCGGAAAAGGGCGTCAAAGTCGAGCACACGGAGCGCGCGCCGGTGCTGGCGCTGCTGCGCGCCGATCATCCGCTGGCCGCGCGCGCGAAGGTGTCGCTCGCCGACTTGCAGCGCTATCCACTGGTGCTGCCCGAGCCCGGCACGACGATTCGTCAGTTGATCGACATTACCTGCGCGCTCGAAGGCGTCCTGCTCGAGCCCGAGCTTAGTTGCAACAACAGCGGCGCCATGTATCGCTACGCGCAGAAGTCCGGCGCGATCATGTTCACGGGTCTGCTGTCCGTGCGTGACCGTTACGCCGGCGACGGTTTCGTCGTGATGCCGCTGACGCATCCGCAGATGCGCCAGCGCAGCATCCAGGTGCAGACCATGGCGGGGCGTGAACTGCCACAGTCGGTGAGGGCGTTCCGGGATCATCTGATCGCGGAAATCGCGGGTGCGAAGCCGGCGGATGCGACGGTCTCGAAGGCCGCTCGAAAGCGCGGCAGAAGCATGCGCTGACAAAGGCAACGCATGCGAAATCCATTCGGCATCCGGGCGGCAAGACAATGTTTGCGGCCGGCCATGCATGGCGAGACAACCGGGCGGCACGCGTGCGTTAGCGACCCAACCGCTGCGAATTGAAAGGCAAATGTCCCAGCCGGATCGCGAATCACGACCTAAACTGTGGTGGACGGGGCGGGCTGAGGGCGCGGACTGCACGGCTGGCAATGCTGCAGTGCACGCGCCGATGGAAGTCCTTTTTGAGGACACCAATGGTAGGATTCAGCCCGAAAAATGGAGAGCGGCGCGCGCTCGAATTCGCGCGCCATCCACAACAGAGCGATAGGACTCAGGACATGGCGCAACAAAAAACAAACCCAAAACTTGAGCAGGCGCTGACGCGCGGGGACCTGGCCATCCGTCAGGCGAATTCGGCGCGGGCCACCGCATTGCTGCGCGCGTTGGGCAAGATGATCGTGGACGCTTCGGCGACGATCGGCGTGGAAGCCTTCACCCTGATTCCCGACGGCGACAAGATCTACGATCCGGCCGATGGGCTGTGGCCGCAGGAACTGCAGGTCTCGCTCGATGGTCCCGTCGAAGAAGCCGATCCGGACGAAGTGCGCACGGTTCGCCTGATCTCCGACGATCCGGGCACGGTGTTCCGGGTCGAGTGGCAGCGCGCAGACGGCAAGATCGGGCGTCAGGACGGTGGTCCGTTCGCCACGGTGGCGTTTATTTCGGACGTGGACATTCCGTGGACGGATGACGAAGACTGAGTGAGCCGGACTCGCGGCAGGCGCTGATGTTTCGTCGAGCGTGGTGATCGGCGCCTGTGGTCCGTATGGTTGACGGCCGGAAAACTTACTTCATCATCCGGCGGCGAAACAGAATCGCCGAGACGATAAACCCGCCGAGCGCATACGCCGCCAGCACGGCCACATGCAACAGCGCATTTTCGACGGGCCGGCCCAGCATGGCCGGCCGCATCAAGTCGACGGCATGCGCCAGCGGCAACAACTGCGTGGCGCCCCGCGTAACCGCAGGCAGTTGCGAGACCGGAAAGAACACGCCGGATAGCAACAGCATCGGCGTCAACACCAGCGTCTGGTAAAACATGAAGAAGTCGTACGAAGGCGCGAGCGCCGTCACGACCATCGCGATGCTCGCGAACGCGAGCCCGGTCAATACGACGACCGGCAACGCCAGCAGCATCGACGGAAAATTCGCGTAGCCCAATGCGCCTGCCACCAGCATGATCGCCGCGCCTGAGAGCACTGACTTGCTGGCTGCCCAGATCACCTCGCCGAGCACGATGTCGCCGAGCGTGAGCGGCGTATGCATGATCGCTTCCCAGGTGCGTTGCACGTGCATGCGCGAGAAGCCCGAATACATCGACTCGAAACTCGCCGACATCATCACGCTCGAAGCCACCGTGCCTGCCGCGAGAAACGCGATATACGACACGCCGTCGACATGACCGACCATCAGCCCCAGCCCGAAGCCGAGGCCGAACAGGTAGATCATCGGATCGGCCAGGTTGCCGAACATCGAGGCGATCGCGAGTTTCTTCCACACCAGATAGTTGCGGCGCCACACGGCGATCCAGTTCGTCGCGTTCGCGGGAAAGGCGCCGAAGGCTTCCTGTTTCGATGGCGTGTCGCCCGGGGTATCGTAAGTGCGTGCGTCCATTGCGTGTCTCGTGCGTGTCTCGTACCTGTCCCTGCATGGTTTCCGTCAGGGCGTCGTTGTAGTTGCAGCGCGTTGCGTGCGATGCCGGTATCGCACGATGCGCTTTAATCCTGCATCTCGCGGCCCGTGAGCCGCAGGAACACATCCTCCAGATTCGCCGGTCGATGCAGATAGCGCAGATCCGCGCGCTGCTTGAGCCGCGCATGCACCGGCTGCGCGTCGTTGACGTAGCAGAACAGCGTCTCGCCGCTGATCTCGGTGCGCTCGACGAGCGGCGCCAGTTCATCGCGCAACGCCACCGGGTCGGGTCCGAAAATCTCGATCACATCGCAACCGATCTCGGACGCGATCAACGCGCTCGGCGCGCCTTCGGCGATCTTGCGTCCTTCTTCGATCACGCACAGCCGGTGGCAGAGGCGTTCGGCTTCTTCCATGAAGTGGGTGGTCAGCAAAATGGTCTTGCCGCGCGCGAGCAGCGAGCGCAGCCGCTCCCAGATCAGATGGCGCGCCTGCGGGTCGAGGCCGGTGGTCGGTTCGTCCATGATCAGCACATCGGGATCGTTGACGAGCGCACGCGCCAGCGTGAGGCGCCGTTTCATGCCGCCGGACAACTCGCTCACGCGCGCGTCCGCCTTGCTCTCCAGACGCGCGAATTCGAGCAGCGACGGCACCATGGCACGGCATTGCGCGGCGCTCAAACCAAAGTAGCGGCCGAACACCAGCAGGTTCTCACGCACCGTGAAGTCGGGATCGAGATTGTCGAACTGCGGCACCACGCCGACGCGCGCCCGCGCCACGCGCGCGCGGCCTGGGATCGGCTCGCCGCACAGACGGATCGTGCCCGCATCGGGCGCTGCAATGCCGAGCAGCATGCGCAGCGTGGTGGTCTTGCCCGCGCCGTTCGGGCCGAGCAGGCCGAAGCATTCGCCGGCGTTGACATGAAACGACAGTCCATCGACGACCGTTTTCTCGCCGTAGCTTTTT
Source organism: Paraburkholderia sp. BL18I3N2 (assembly GCF_003001875.1). Taxonomy (NCBI): domain Bacteria; kingdom Pseudomonadati; phylum Pseudomonadota; class Betaproteobacteria; order Burkholderiales; family Burkholderiaceae; genus Paraburkholderia; species Paraburkholderia sp. BL18I3N2. Next base: position 416,899 of record NZ_PVNC01000005.1, on the reverse strand, counting down.
TTAACCTGATGAAATTCGATGGCGGCTTCGGGCATGGATCGAACGAGTCTCCGGGGAAAGACGTGAATGACGTGAGTGGCCGGGGGAGGCGGCCTATTCTAGGGCATCGGCGGGACGCTGTTGGTTTGCCCCGACAATCCGAAGCTGGTTTCTTGCACTGCGGCATCGGCGCGCGGAGACCCTCCCGGCGGCTCGCGCACCTGTTTAGGGCGTAGTTAGGGGCGCTCAGCGCACAGTTAGCGTTTTCCATCCCTTGCAACCTGAATTGCGGCGCACCATGATTAATTGAGAATCGCGCGTCCCGCGCGAAGGGAGAAAAAATCATGGCGAGCTACCAGAAAATCCTGCTGTGCTACGACGGCTCGCGCGAAGGCCGCAAAGCATTACGTTGCGGCGCCGACCTGGCATTGGATCTGAAAGCGGAAACGCATTTGCTGTCGGTGGTCGACATGCGTTCGAGCATTGCGCAAAGCGCGGGCCTGCTGACCGATGTGGCCTGCGGCAGTTTCGAAAAGACGGCCCGCGATATTCTGCAGGAAGGCGTGGACTGGCTCACCGAGCGAGGCGTGACCGCACAAGGGCATTTCGCATTCGGCCATCCGATCGATGAGATCGCCAACCTCGCCAATGAACTGCATGTCGACCTGGTGGTGGTCGGCCACCGCTGCCGCACGGGTTTGTCACGATGGTGGATGGGCGCGGGCAATACGCCGCTGCTCGACCGTGTCTCGTGCAGCATTCTGGTTGCGTGCTCTTCGGCGCAGGAGCAGCAGCAAGCGGCGGCGTGAGGTGCATGTCGGTCACTGAGGGCGGGTGGTCGACTGGCGGCCGGGTACTCCGGCCTCACCTACCTGGTGGCCCCGACGTCATAACGAAGTCGCTGCACGACTCGCTGAACAATTGGCGCGACCAGAGGATCGGCGCCGAACAAAGCCGACCTGCCGCGATCACTCGTTCAGATTGACCGCGGCGAACTTCCACGTGAACACACCCTCGCGCTGAAAGATCGCCGAGTAACGCGCGTCGCCGGCGCCATGTTGGTACGTGACAACGAACTCGTTGAGGCCGCGGTAGCCCGCCGTGGTTTGCGGCGGTTGCGGGGGCGTGGCGTTGGTATTTCCATTCGCCGCGTTACCGGCAGGCGGCGCAGCCGGTGCTGCCGCAGTCGCGGTGGCGTCCGGCGCATTGTTCGCGGCTGCCGGCGCAGGCGGCCGTTCACCCGGATCGCCGCGCGGCGGCATGCCGTTCAGCAAGGCCGCCACGCCGTCCGGTGTGGCGTACGCATCCACGAGCGGACCGATCAATGCGACGCCGATCATCGCGCCAATGGCGGCCAATGGATTGCCGTTACTATGCGCGCCAAGCCGACGTGTCAGCAGGCCGGCGACCTGTTCCTTCAGGCTCTCACGCAACGCGGGGAAGTCGACATACTGGTTGACCGTTTGCGCGTCGCGCGCATCGGCCGCGCGTTTGAGATTGTTCAGCGCGATGTACGGTGACGCATAAGCAAACCCCAGTGCGGCGATCACCGCGATTACGACTAGCGTGACGATCAGCGGCTTTGTGGCGCTGCCTCTGCTGCCGCGTTGGATACGTTTCGGAACTGCCATCGAGTGGGACTCTCCATCAGGTGTGATCTAACGTGGACCGCGGCCACGCGAAAACGATCCCACGCAATGCAATCTCTCGCCGCCCCGTTCTAGAACCGCCTGGACATCAAGACTCGAACACCGCGCCGTGCACGTTCGCTTCATCGGCGATGCAGCGGTCGATCATGCGGCAAACCGCGTCCATTGTGCCGACCATGATGAGACGCGACGGCCCGTGATAGACCCGCACCGGTGCGCGACGCGCCGGTTCGGCCGTATTCAAACCCGAATTCAACGACACGCGGGCAAACGCCGGCAACGATGACGGCAAGCTCGACGCAGCCTCGGGCGAGTCGAACAGCGACGGCGTGCTGAGCGTGGCCGCCTCGATCAACGAGCAGGGCACCAGCTTGCGAAGATGGCGCAGACGACCGAACTGGCGAAAGGGCAGCAGGCGGGCAAGACGTTCCATGAGACTCTCCAGACGATGCGACGTTGATGCGGCGCTATGCAACATTAATGCGACATTGACGCGGCTTTTTATTCTGTCGAACGGGCAGGCGGGTTAGAACTCGCCGGGCCGAATCAGCCCCACGGCGATGCCCTCCAGCGCGAATTCCGCACTGCCGGTTTCAACGAAGATGTTTTCGTAATCGGGGTTCTCGGCGATCAGTTCGAGCCCGTTCGGCCGGCGCTTCAGGCGCTTGACCGTAACGTCGTCGCCGAGCCGGGCAATGATGATCTGGCCGTCTTTCGCTTCGCTGCGCTTTTGCACCGCGAGCAGGTCGCCGTCGAAGATGCCCGCGTCGCGCATGGACAGCCCGCGCACCTTCAGCAGGTAATCCGGCTTGCTCGAGAACAGCGCCGGGTCGCAAGCGTAGTGCTGCGAGATATGTTCCTGCGCGAGGATCGGGCTGCCGGCGGCGACGCGCCCGATCAGCGGCAGCGACAGTTGCATGATGCTGGCGTGCGGCAGGGTGAACTGGTGCGGCGAGTCTTCCGGCCCGGCCAGCAGGCGAATGCCGCGCGATGCGCCGGCCGCGAGTTCGATCACGCCCTTGCGAGCGAGCGCGCGCAAATGTTCTTCTGCCGAGTTGGCCGAGCTGAAACCCAGTTCGGCGGCGATCTCCGCGCGGGTGGGCGGAAAGCCGGTACGTTCGATAGCCCTGCGGATCAGATCGAAAACCTGCTGCTGTCGTGCGGTGAGTTTGGTCATGGCGCCACTGTATGTATGAACAGGTGCCTGTATTTTTATACAGTATTCGGCGCAATTCAAGCTTTACTTTAAGTTCGGGGTGAAGGGTGGCGTTCCAGCGTCGTTGAGCGATGCTCCAACACCCGTTTTCGCGCCGCAACGCCTTATCCAGCTGTCATTACCACTTTTGCGTATTAAAGAATGAAGAAACATTATTTTTAATGATGAAAGCCCTTCGATAGACTGGCCTCCCAGTTGGCGCTCATGTGCACGTGACCGCGACGCGAGAAAAGACACCACACGCTGTTTCAGCGGACAACGCGGAGAAAGTTGACATGAATCACCAAGGTACGGGGCTGGCAGGCAGGACGAAGAAACTGATCGCGGCGCTCGCATTGGGCGCGGCCGGCGCGCTCGGCGTGATGGCGCAGGCGCACGCCGCCGACACGACGCTGCTGAACGTGTCCTACGACCCGACGCGCGAGCTGTATCAGGACGTCAATCAGGCGTTCGGCAAGGAGTGGAAGGCGAAGACGGGCGAGACGATCACCTTCAAGCAGTCGCACGGCGGCTCCGGCGCGCAGGCTCGCTCGGTGCTCGACGGCCTGCAGGCCGACGTGGTGACGCTGGCGCTCGCCTACGACATCGACGCACTGGCCGGCAAGGGGCTGCTCGACAAGGGCTGGCAGAAGCGCTTGCCGGACAACGCGTCGCCGTACACGTCGACGATCGTGTTTCTGGTGCGCAAGGGCAACCCGAAGCACATTAAGGACTGGGACGATCTGACCAGGCCGGGCGTGTCGATCGTGACACCGAATCCGAAGACGTCGGGCGGCGCGCGCTGGAATTACCTCGCGGCGTGGGCGTATGCCGAGCATCAACCGGGCGGCAATGATCAGAAGGCCAAGGAATTCGTCGGCAAGCTGTACAAGAATGCCGGCGTGCTGGATTCGGGCGCGCGCGGCGCGACCACCAGCTTCGTGCAACGCGGTATCGGCGACGTGCTGATCGCGTGGGAAAACGAAGCGTTCCTGTCGCTGAAGGAATTTGGTCCGGAGAAGTTTGAGATCGTGGTGCCGTCGGTCAGCATTCTGGCTGAACCGCCGGTCGCGGTGGTGGACAAGGTGGTCGACAAGCACGGCACGCGCAAAGTCGCCGAAGCGTATCTGAACTTCCTGTATAGCGAGCAAGGCCAGGAGATCGCGGCGAAGAACTTCTACCGTCCGCGTTCGAACAAGGTGCCGGCCGAGCTGACCGCCAAGTTTCCGAAGCTGAAGCTCTACACGGTGGACGATTCGTTCGGCGGCTGGACCAACGCGCAGAAGACGCACTTTGCCGACGGCGGCGTGTTCGATTCGATCTATCAACCGCAGTAACACGCCCGCTGCCGGAATCGGCAACGGCATAGGCAAAACGGCGCGGCAACGCGTCACTCCCGAGCGCGCCCCATGGGGCGCGCTTTTGGCCGCCAGGGCCCGGCGGCCGGCAACACGAGCATCAACCTGAACGAGTAACGAGCATGACGACGTTGACCTTCCGAAAACCGAGCGCGTTGCCCGGTTTTGGCCTGACACTCGGCATCACGGTGGCGTATCTGAGCCTCGTGGTGCTGATTCCGCTTGCGGCGACCTTTCTCAAGACCGCTACGCTCGACTGGAGCCAGTTCGTGCGCGCGGTGAGTTCGCCGCGCGTGCTCGCGTCGTATCGGCTGACATTCTTTTCCGCGCTTGGCGGCGCGCTGATCAACGCGGTGTTCGGCTTTCTGGTCGCGTGGGTGCTGGTGCGCTACACGTTTCCGTTCAAGCGCATCGTCGATGCCGTGGTCGATCTGCCGTTCGCGCTGCCCACCTCGGTCGCCGGCATTTCGCTCGCGGCCGTGTACGCGGGCAACGGCTGGATCGGGCAGTTCCTCGAACCGCTCGGCCTGAAGATCGCGTTTACGCCGGCGGGCGTGCTGGTCGCGCTGACCTTTATCGGTTTGCCGTTCGTCGTGCGCACGGTGCAGCCGGTGCTCGAAGAGTTCGAACGCGAGCAGGAAGAAGCGGCGGCGTGTCTCGGCGCCTCGCGCTGGCTGACGTTTCGCCGTGTGGTGTTGCCGGCGGTGTTTCCGGCTCTGCTGACGGGCTTCGCGCTGGCTTTCGCCCGCGCGCTCGGCGAGTACGGCTCGGTGATTTTCATCGCCGGGAACGTGCCGATGAAGTCGGAAATCACGTCGCTCCTCATCATCACCAAGCTGGAGCAATACGACTATGCGGGCGCGACGGCGCTGGCGGTCGTGATGCTGGTGGTGTCGTTCCTGATGCTGCTCTTCATCAACACCTTGCAGTGGTATTTGCAACGGCGCACGAGCCGTGGCGGCGCAGGCCCGGCGCCTGCCGTTGCGAGTGTCGCGGCGATCGGTGCCGGCGGAGGTGCGCAATGAGCCGCGATTCCGTAAAGAATGCAGGCGCGGCAGTAGCCGTGGCGCCGCGCGCGCCGCTGAACGTTGCGCGCCGGCCCGATCCGGTCACCGAGCCACCTGTCGTGCGCTGGATTCTGACCGGCGTCGCGCTGCTGTTTCTCGCGCTGTTTCTGGTCGTGCCGCTCGCCGCCGTGTTCTATCAGGCGTTGAACAAGGGGCTTGGTTTCTATCTGGAATCGCTCGCCGATCCGGACGCACTCTCGGCGATCAAGCTCACCGTGATCACCGCCGCGATCGCGGTGCCGCTGAACCTCGTGTTCGGCCTCGCGGCTTCGTGGTGTATCGCCAAGTTCGAGTTCCGCGGCAAGGCGCTGCTGACCACGCTGATCGATCTGCCGTTCTCGGTGTCGCCGGTGATCTCCGGCTTGATCTATGTATTGATGTTCGGCGCGCAGGGCTGGTTCGGCCCGTGGCTGCAGGATCACAACGTGCAGATCATTTTCGCGGTGCCGGGCATCGTGATGGCGACGATTTTCGTCACGTTCCCGTTCGTCGCGCGTGAACTGATTCCGTTGATGCAGGCGCAAGGCAACGACGAAGAAGAAGCCGCGCACGTGCTGGGCGCGTCGGGCTGGCAGATTTTCCGCCGCGTCACGCTGCCCAACGTCAAATGGGGTCTGCTGTACGGCGTGATTCTGTGCAACGCGCGGGCGATGGGCGAGTTCGGCGCGGTGTCGGTGGTGTCGGGCCATATTCGCGGTCAGACCGACACGATGCCCTTGCACGTCGAAATTCTCTACAACGAATACAACTTCTCGGCGGCGTTCGCCGTGGCGTCGGTGCTGGCGCTGCTCGCACTCGTGACGCTCGGCCTGAAGCTGCTCGCCGAGCGTCATATGTCGGCGGAACTATCGGCCGCGCGCGACGTGCCCGCTTACGCGGGTCCAGTCACACCGCCGGACAATGCAAAACCCGTAACACACACGCAAGCAACGCAAGCCACGCATGCATCGCAGCAACACCCGCTCAAGCAAGGAGAGCTGTAATGGGTATCACCGTTCGTAACCTGCAGAAGCGCTTCGGCGATTTCGTCGCGCTCGATAACGTCTCGCTCGACTTTCCGCCGGGTGAACTGGTTGCGCTGCTCGGGCCGTCGGGTTGCGGCAAGACGACCTTGCTGCGCGTGATCGCGGGACTCGAATACGCCGACGGCGGCCAGGTCGTGCTGCAAGGCCAGGACGTGGCGACGGTCGGCGCGCGTGAGCGGGAAGTGGGCTTCGTGTTCCAGCATTACGCGCTGTTCCGCCATATGACGGTGTTCGAGAACGTGGCGTTCGGCTTGCGCGTGAAGCCGCGCAAGGAGCGCCCTTCTGAAGCGGTGATCCGCGAAAAGGTGCATGAACTGCTCAAGCTCGTGCAACTCGACTGGCTCGCGCAACGCTATCCGTCGGAATTGTCGGGCGGCCAGCGGCAACGTATCGCGCTCGCGCGCGCGTTGGCCGTCGAACCGAAAGTGCTGCTGCTCGACGAACCGTTCGGCGCGCTCGATGCGAAGGTGCGCAAGGAACTGCGCAGCTGGCTGCGGCGCCTGCACGACGATCTGCATATTTCGACGATTTTCGTCACGCACGATCAGGAAGAAGCGCTCGAAGTCGCCGACCGTATCGTCGTGCTCAATCGCGGGCACGTGGAGCAGGTGGGCAGTCCGCAGGACGTGTACGACCATCCGCAGACCTCGTTCGTCTACGAGTTTCTCGGCGCGGCGAACCGTCTGCACGGCAACGTCGACGCGAGCGGTTTCGTCGTGGACGGCGCGGCGTTGCCGGTTTCCATCAAAGCCGATTTCAGCGGCCCGGCGTTCGCCTATGTACGTCCGCACGATCTGCAGTTGTATCCGCAGGCGTCGGGCCATCGTGAAGGCATTGTCGTCGACGTGCGGCGCGTGGTGACGCTGGGCGGCTCGGTGCGGGTCGAACTCGCGGGCCGCGAGGGCAACCTGCTCGAAGCCGAACTCGATCGTGAAGCGTGGCGCGATCTGCAGCTCTCCATCGGCGACGGCGTGACGGCGGTGCCGCGTGCATTGCGCGTTTTTCCGGCGCAGTGAGCGCGGTCAGGCGCGCACCAACAGCAACACGACCCGGCGTTTCAATCGAACTCAAATAACTTAACTCTGGCAAAACCGGAGACATCAAGATGAATTTTCAGCAATTGCGCTTTGTGCGCGAAGCCGTGCGCCAGAACATGAATCTGACCGAGGTGGCGAACGTGCTGTACACGTCGCAATCGGGCGTATCGAAACAGATCAAGGATCTGGAGGACGAACTCGGCGTCGACATTTTCATTCGACGCGGCAAGCGTCTCACCGGCCTTACCGAGCCGGGCAAGGCCGTGCATCAACTGATCGAGCGGATGCTGCTCGACGCCGAAAATCTGCGCCGTGTCGCGCGCCAGTACGCCGATCAGGATAGCGGCCACCTCGTCGTGGCGACCACCCACACGCAGGCCCGCTATGCGTTGCCGAAGGTGATCCGTCAATTTACCGAGGTGTTCCCGAAAGTGCATCTGGCGCTGCGTCAGGGCAGTCCGCAACAGATCGCGCAGATGATCATCAACGGCGAAGCGGACATCGGCATCTCCACCGAAGCGCTCGACCGTTTCCCGGATATCGTCACGTTCCCGTGCTATTCGTGGCATCACGTGGTGGTTGTGCCGAAAGATCATCCGCTGGTGGGCCGGCCGAATCTGACGCTCGACGAGATCGCAGAATTCCCGATCGTCACTTACGACCAGGACTTCACGGGCCGCTCGCATATCGACCAGGCCTTCGCGAAAGCGGGCGCGTTGCCCGACGTCGTGCTGACCGCGATCGACGCCGACGTGATCAAGACCTACGTGGAACTCGGCATGGGCATCGGCGTGGTCGCGGCGATGGCCTACGATCCGAAGCGCGACACCGAACTGGTCGCGCTCGACACGCAGCATCTGTTCGAGGCGAGTACGACGCGGGTCGGTTTGCGCAAGGGCGCGTTCCTGCGCGCATACGCGTACCGATTGATCGAGATGTTCGCGCCGCAATTGAACGAAGCGGATATCGCCGCGCAGTTGCGCGAAGCGGTTTGATAGATGCGCCGGATCGTCGCGGTCCGGCGCCACGCACGAACGTTGCCGCACGAATCCATCGCGGCGGCCGGTTAGTGCGAACTTCATACGGGCCGCGGCCGGCCTTGGTGCGGACACCACGCTGACTTGTGGCGCCAAAGCGCCGGCCTCATCCAGTCCCGAAACGAACGGACATCCGTTTTTTCACGCATGGCGGCGCGCGGCGCATCGCTTACAATCGCCGCCATGAATACTTCGACCTCTTCCTCCTCCGCTATGCCTTCAGACGAAGGCGCCACGCCACTGCTGCCGCGCATCGTCGTCCTGGCAACCGGCGGCACGATCGCCGGCGCGGCCGCGAGCGCCACCAACACCTCGGGTTATCAGGCCGGTGTGATCGGCGTCGAGCAACTGCTGGCCGTGGTGCCGGCCTTGTCCACGGTGGCGCGCATGGAGCGCGAGCAGATCGCCAGCGTCGACAGCAAGGACATGGCGATGCCGCTGTGGACCACGCTCGCGCAACGCATCAATACGTTGCTCGCCGACGATGATATCGACGGCGTGGTGGTCACGCACGGCACCGACACGCTCGAAGAAACCGCCTACCTGCTGCATCTGACCATCAAGTCGGACAAGCCGGTCGTGCTCACGGCGGCCATGCGCCCGGCCTCGGCGCTCTCCGCCGATGGCCCGTTGAATCTGCTGAACGCGGTGACGGTCGCGACCCAGGCAAGCGCGCGCGGGCAGGGCGTGCTGGTGGCCTTCAACAACAGGATCCACAGCGCGCGCGACGTGGTCAAGACGAGCACCTATGCGGTCGATGCGTTTCATTCGCCCGAAATCGGCGCGCTCGGCTGGGTGCAGGATGGCCGCGTCGAATTCCAGCGCAATGTGTTGCGTCCGCATACGCTCGCGACTGAGTTCGTGATCGGCGCGAAGTGGCCGCATGTGGAAATCGTGCTGAGTTACGCGGGCGTGTCGCGCGTTGCCGTGGATGCGCTGGTTGCCGCCGGAGTGCGCGGAATCGTCGTGGCGGGCACCGGCAACGGCTCGATTCACGCCTCGGTGCAGCAGGCGCTCGCGGATGCCGCCTCGCAAGGCGTCGCGGTGGTGCGCGCGTCGCGCGTGGGTTCGGGGCACGTGATGCGCAACGGCGCGGCCGCCGACGACGCACTCGGTTTCGTCAGCGCGGGTTCGTTGAATCCATACAAGGCGCGCGTGCTGCTGATGCTGGCATTGGCGGCGGGCGCCACCGGCCCGGTGGCGTTGCAGAAGTTATTCGATACATACTGATCGAGTCAGCGCGGGCAGGCCGGCTTCAAAGTCAGAACCGTGTCCCGCACGTGAAGCTTGAATGACGACGCGGCGCCCAGGTCATCGACCGGAGCGCCGCGTTGTCGTCTCAGCTTCAGGCTTATCGCTAGCGCCGCAACGAGGCGGCGTCGGCAAGCAGTCAGTTCGCCAGATCCGGCGGCAACTTGCCGCCGTTCGCCGCCAGCGCCACCATCACCTGTTTGTGCAGCCAGATGTTCATGCTCGCCGAATCGTTCGTGTCGCCGGTGTACTTCAGTTCCTTGGCAAGTTCCTTGCGATGTTCGAGGCTGCTGTCGACGCCGAGCGCTTTGAGCGTGTCGACGATCGACGTGCGCCAGTTCAACGTTTGACCGCTCTCGCTCACGAACTGGTCCATGACGACAGCGACGTCGACGTCGGCAAGCGGCGCGGGCGCCGGGGTAGCCGCGGGTGCGGCAGCTTGCGCCGCGGCCGGATCCGGTGTCGGCTCGACAGCAGGCGCAGGCTGGTCCGGTTTCGCTTTGCCAAAGAGCTTATGTACGATGTCACCAAAGATGCTCATTCTGAAATCCTTTGCAGAGGGGTTACTGGCGCAAGCACGTGCCGCTCACGGTTGAACACTGGTTGGGAATCGGGCGAACGAAGCAGAGGACACGCGTTGCCTTGATCGGCAAGCCGCACCGGAACGCTGACACGCCCGCAACCAGACTCAACGAGTGTAGGAGAAAAGCGCGGACCGATGTGTCAAAAAAGGTCGAGCAAAGGGGACGGAGTTGCAAGCAAATGCAAGCGGACTTGCGGGCATGCGTACGATTGGGGCCGCAAGTAGAGGCGCCGGTGAGCGGCATGCGTGATGCACCCGCTGCGAGAGTTTGGCCGAAAAAGCATAAGCATCGTTAAACGTGAAATCCGACAGCCGGACACCCGACGACGACGTCTGACCGACCAAGGCTTCCCCGGCGCCGCCGGGTGCCGCTGCGGACCCCACTTGCCGCTCTCAGCCCAGAGCGGCACGATTTGCCCGTTCCGCCGTGCATGTCGCACGACGAAGCGGGCGCCCCACCTTCAACTGCCATGACGTTGATCCGCAACGATCACGGCAGTCCATATCACTTCCTCACGCTGCCTTGGCTTCGCTGCCCGGCGCTTGCGCGACTTCGAAATTCGCCATGATTTCGAGTGCCCGCACCATCGCCGAGTGATCCCATGCCTTGCCGCCGTTCGCCGCGCACACGCTGAACAGTTGCTGCGCGCTTGCCGTATGCGGCAGGGCGATGCCGAGCTTGCGTGCGCCGTCGAGTGCGAGGTTCAGATCCTTCTGGTGCAGTTCGATGCGGAAACCCGGGTCGAACTTGCGCTTGGTCATGCGCTCGCCGTGCACTTCCAGAATCCGCGACGAGGCGAAGCCGCCCATCAAAGCTTTGCGCACACGTTCCGGATCGGCGCCCGAGCGCGAGGCGAACAGCAGCGCTTCGGCCACGGCTTCGATATTCAGCGCGACGATGATCTGGTTCGCGACCTTGCAGGTCTGACCCGCGCCGTTCTCGCCGATCAGCGAGATGTTCTTGCCCATCAGTTCGAACAGCGGCTTGGCCGTGGCGAACGCTTTTTCCGGACCGCCCACCATGATCGTCAGCGACGCTTCACGCGCGCCGACTTCGCCGCCTGAGACCGGCGCATCCAGGTAATCGACGCCGAGCGCATTGATCTTCTTCGCGAACGCTTGCGTGTCGAGCGGCGAGATCGAGCTCATGTCGATCACGAGCTTGCCCTTCGAGAGGCCGGCCGCAACGCCGTCGTCGGCGAACAGCACGTTGGCGACATCCGGCGTATCCGGCACCATGATGATGACGATGTCGGCGGCCTGCGCGACAGCGGTCGAATTCGCGACGACGCTCGTCGTTTTGCTCAGATCTTCCGGCACCGGGTACGCGCCATTCACGAACAGCGAGTGACCGCCCTTGATGAGGTTGCGCGCCATGTGCGCGCCCATGATGCCGAGGCCGATAAAACCGATCTTTGCCATGTGTCTAAATCTCCAGTGTTGTTGGGTGTCCCTCGAGGGACTTCCTTCGGGGCGTCGAGTGCCTGATCCCGTCGGGCAATCAGGCAATGCGGCGCTCAGGCGGCGGCGTGCGCCGCGCCGCGGGTTTGCCCGGCCACGCTCTGCACCCAGCCGAGGCCGGCGGTGGTCGTCGTGCGCGGTTTGTATTCGCAGCCGACGTAGCCGTCGTAGCCGAGCGAGTCGAGCAGATCGAACAGGAACGGGTAGTTGATTTCGCCGGTGCCCGGTTCGTTGCGGCCCGGGTTGTCGGCGAGCTGGATGTGCGCAATCTGCGGCAGGTTCTTTTTGATGGTCGCCGCGAGTTCGCCTTCCATCCGTTGCATGTGGTAGATGTCGTACTGCAGGAACAGATTGTCCGAACCGACCGCGCGAATCACGTCGAGGCCTTCGCCCGAACGGTTCAATGCGAAACCCGGAATGTCATAGGAATTGCACGGCTCGACCAGCAGCTTGATGCCGGCCTTCTTCAGTTCGCCCGCTGCGAAGCGCAGGTTGTCGACGATCGTCGAGCGCGCCTTGTCCGCATCGACGCCAGCCGTCGGAATGCCGACGAGGCAGTTCAGTTGCGGCACCTTCAGTGCTTTCGCGTATTCGATCGCGCGGCCCACGCCTTCCTGGAACTCGCTCACACGCTCCGGCAGGCAGGCAATGCCGCGTTCGCCGGCTTCCCAGTTGCCCGCGGGCAGGTTGTGCAGCACCAGCTTCAGGCGGTTCTGCTGCAGACGTTCGCTCAATTCAGCGATCTGATACGGATACGGAAACAGAAATTCGACGGCGTGAAAGCCCGCGTCCGCCGCGGCCGCAAAGCGGTCGAGGAACGGGACTTCGTTGAACAGCATGGTGAGATTCGCTGCAAATTTCGGCATGGTGCGTCTGTCTCTCTGGTCGGTCAGTGGAATGGCTTCGTGAGGCGGTTCGGTGTTGCCGGACCGCGCTCACGTGATGCTCGATTTTTTTAATGCATCAGTCGATTTGCTCAGTCGAGCATGCTGATCGCGGTCGGAGCGTCTTCGCGCTTCGCAGCCAGTTCTTCGAACTCGTTGATCGCGTCGATCTCGGTGCCCATCGAAATGTTGGTCACACGTTCGAGAATCACTTCGACGATCACCGGCACGTTGAACTCGGAGAGCATCGATTGCGCCTTCTGCAGCGCGGGCTTCAGTTCTTCCGGCTTGAACACGCGGATCGCCTTGCAACCCAGACCTTCGGCGACGGCAACGTGATCCACGCCGTAGCCGTTCATCTCCGGCGCGTTGATGTTCTCGAAGCCGAGCTGCACGCAGAAGTCCATGTCGAACGCGCGCTGTGCCTGGCGGATCAGGCCGAGGTACGAGTTGTTCACCACCACATGCACGTACGGCAGTTTGAATTGCGCGCCCGCTGCCAATTCTTCGATCATGAACTGGAAGTCGTAGTCGCCCGAGAGCGCCACGATCGGACGTTGCGGGTCAGCCGCACGCACGCCGAGCGCTGCCGGAATCGTCCAGCCGAGCGGGCCGGCCTGGCCGCAGTTGATCCAGTTGCGCGCCTTGTAGACGTGCAGGAACTGCGCGCCGGCGATCTGCGAGAGACCGATCGTGCTCACGTAGCACGTGTCGCGGCCGAACACCTGGTTCATCTCTTCGTAGACGCGCTGCGGCTTCATCGGCACGTTGTCGAAGTGCGTCTTGCGATGCATCGTCCGCTTGCGTTCCTGGCAATCGGCGACCCATGCGCTACGATCCTTCAGCTTGCCCGCGGCTTTCCATTCCTTTGCCACTTCGACGAACAGTTCGAGCGCCGCCTTCGCGTCCGACACGATGCCGAGATCCGGGCCGAACACGCGGCCGATCTGCGTCGGTTCGATGTCGACGTGCACGAACTTGCGGCCCTTCGTGTACACCTCGACGCTGCCCGTGTGACGGTTCGCCCAACGGTTGCCGATGCCGAGCACGAAGTCGGAGGCGAGCATCGTCGCGTTGCCGTAGCGGTGCGAGGTTTGCAGGCCGACCATGCCGGCCATCAACGGATGGTCGTCGGGAATCGCGCCCCACGACATCAGTGTCGGGATCACCGGCACGCCGATGGTTTCGGCGAACGTGACGAGCAGGTCTTCAGCGGCTGCGTTCAGCACGCCGCCACCCGAGACGATCAGCGGCTTGTCCGAATTATTCAGCAGCGTGAGCGCGGCTTCGATCTGCTTGCGCGTCGCTTTCGGCTTGTAGACCGGCAGCGGTTCGTAGGTGTCGATGTCGAATTCGATTTCGGCGAGCTGCACGTCGATCGGCAGGTCGACCAGCACCGGACCCGGACGGCCCGAGCGCATCAGGTGAAAAGCCTGCTGGAACACGCGCGGCACGAGTGCCGGTTCACGCACGGTGACGGCCCACTTGGTGACGGGCTTGGCGATCGATTCGATATCGACGGCCTGGAAGTCTTCCTTGTACAAACGCGCGCGCGGCGCCTGGCCGGTGATGGCGAGAATAGGAATGGAGTCGGCCTGAGCGGAGTACAAACCGGTGATCATGTCGGTGCCGGCGGGACCCGACGTGCCGATACACACGCCGATGTTACCCGGTTGAGCGCGCGTATAGCCTTCGGCCATATGCGACGCGCCTTCGACGTGGCGGGCCAGAACGTGGCTGATGTTGCCTGCCTTGCGCATGGCCGAGTAGAACGGGTTGATCGCTGCGCCCGGAACGCCGAATGCGGTGTCGATGCCTTCTTTTTCGAGCACCAGCACGGCTGCGTCGACGGCTCTCATCTTGGCCATGAATGTCTCCTGAATGTCTTGGGGATGGGCGAATTAAAAGTGTTGAGTGCACTTTAGGCCTGACGGAAAGGTTTGATAAGATCAGTCCGGGTCGCTTATTTCGAAACAAAAAGTATGGAATGACCCGCGGACTGGTGTCGGGGCGCGCGCTGCGTGGGATCGGAGTAAGCGCTAAAGCGCCAACTCCGATCGACCGCCTTGCATGGGATCGGAGTAAGGCGCTAAAGCGCCAACTCCGATCGACAGAGGAGACAACAATGGACCGCTTCAAACAGATCGAAACCTTCGTGCGCGTCGCGGATGCCGGCAGCCTCGCGGCGGCCGCGCTGGAGGAGGGCGTGTCGCCGGTGATTCTCGGCCGGCGCATCGACGCGCTGGAAAAGCGCCTCGGCGTGAAACTCATGTACCGCTCGACGCGCCGGCTCGTGGTCAGCGAAGACGGCGCCGCGTTTCTCGAGCGCTGCCGGGGCCTGCTCACCGAATGGGATCAGGCGGAAAACGAACTGAGCGCCGGGCGGCGCGCGGTCAACGGCCACCTGATCGTGTCGGCGCCGGCCGCGTTCGGGCGCAAGCACGTCGCGCCGCTTGCGCCGGAGTTTCTCGCCGACAAGCCGGAATTGCAGGTGTCGTTCAATCTGACCGACCGGGTGGTGGATCTGGTGCGCGAGGGCTACGACCTGTCGATCCGCATAGGCGGCGCGGTCGATCCGAACTTCGTGGCGGTCAAGCTGGCGTCGAACCGGCGCGTGGTGTGCGGCACGCCGGAGTATTTTCGCCAGCACGGCAGGCCCAAAACGCTCGAAGACCTGCCGCACCACAATTGCCTCGCATTCAATCTGCAAGGGGGCCAGAACCGCGGCTGGTATTTCCGCCGCAACGGCAAGCTGGCGACGGTGCGGGTGGGCGGCACGCTCGATTGCAACGACGGTGAATTGCTGCACCGCTGGGTGTCGGAAGGTCTTGGGCTCGGCTGGCGCTCCACGTGGGAGATCCAGCAGCAGCTGGCGCGCGGCGAGCTGGAAACCGTGCTCGACGAGTTCGCGCTGCCCGACTACGACATTCTCGCCGTCTACCCGCAGCAGCGGTATGTGCCGGCCAAGGTGCGGTACTTCATCGATTATCTGAAAGAGGTCTATGCCAGCGAGGATTACTGGAACCGCCCGGCTTATTAGCCGTAGCCGTAGCCGCACCGCGCGGTGCTGGTCAATTTTTTGCCGATTCCGCGCGGCGGCGGGAATAAACTCGGCAAATGGCCGGTTATCCGTTGCAGAGAGTGTCCCGACGAGCTACATCGCATAGCCCGCAATGCCCTGGAGGGCCGAGGTGGTCCAGACCGATTCAGAACCTGTCCGCGCGCACGGCGAGTCCGAAGCAGCGAGGAGCCGGCGCTTTCAGCAGATGGCGCTGCCTCACCTCGATGCCGCGTACAACCTTGCGCGCTGGTTGTGCGGTAACGCGAGCGATGCCGACGATGTCGTGCAGGAAGCGTTCATGCGCGCCTTCCGCTTCTTCGACACGTTTCGCGGCGATTCGGCGCGGCCGTGGCTGCTGGCGATCGTCCGGCGCACCTGGTACACGGAATGGCGACGACGTTCGTCGTCGCATGAGACGGTGGAGTTCGACGACACCATGGACGACGCCTCGTTCGACGGCTGGAGCGTCGGCGGCGCCGATCCGCAGGCGCTCCTGATCCGCGACGAGGACACGAAGCGCGTGCACGAGGCGCTTGCGCAGCTGCCGGTCGAATATCGGGAAGTGCTGATGCTGCGGGAGCTGGAGGAAATGGGTTACAAGGAGATCGCGGCGGTGGCCGACGTGCCGATCGGCACGGTGATGTCCCGGCTCGCGCGGGGGCGTCGCAAGCTTGCCGCGTTGCTCGCGGAGAAACAAGGGGGCGCGACTGCTTCGCACAGGTCGTCGGCATGCGCGGCGTCCGGCCCAGGCAGATCGGCCACGGCGAGCGTGACCCCATTGCGGGCGTCCGCCAACGGCCGGCCACTCAACACGCCAGGCGGCACCGCCGCCGGCAGCGCTCAGGAGACGCCAGATGGACTGTAATGAAGCGCGGCCGCTCCTCGACGCGAACGCCGATCACGAATTGCCCGCGCCGGATGCCCTGCGTGTCCAGCAGCACATCGAGAGCTGCGATGCCTGCCGGCGCGAAAGCGAGAACCTGCGGGCCTTGAGCGGCGCGGTGCGTGCGGCGCCTTACCATCGTGCGCCGCAGTCGCTGCGCGAGCGGATCATCGCGGGATTGCCGTCCGTCGACGAGCCGGTCGCGGCGGCCGAGGCGCCGGTTGCCGACGTCAAGGTGCCGGCGCGCGAACGTGCGCGGCGCGGCTGGCTCGATCGTTTGCTGGACGGCATGCGTGCGCCGCAAGGTGGCTTCGGCTTGCCGACGGGCGCGGGCGGCGGCTCAGGCGGCGGCCCGGTTGGCTCCGGCGGCGTGTTCGGCCGCGGCTGGCTGACGGTGCTGGTGCTCGCGCTGTGCGCGGTGGCGGCGGGCGTGGCGCTAAACCTGCGCCGGCCGGCGGATTTCGGACCATTCACCGACGAGCTGATAGAAAGCCACGTGCGCGCGCAGGTCTCGGGTCGCGACATCGACGTGATTTCGACGGATCGGCACACGGTCAAACCGTGGTTCAACGGCCGGCTCGACTATTCGCCGCCGGTCGAGGATCTCGCGGCGAACGGCTTCGCGCTGGAGGGCGGCCGCCTCGATTACCTCGCGCATCAGCGGGTGGCCGTGCTGGTGTACCGCTACCAGAAGCACGTGATCGACGTGTACGTCTTTCCGCAGACCGCCTCCAGCGGCCCGGTGCCGGCGACGCTCGGCCGCGAAGGCTATTCGATTGCGCACTGGAACGCGGAAGGCATGACCTGGTGGGCGATCTCCGACGCCGCGCCGGACGCGCTGAAGGGGCTGGAAGTGGCGCTGAAGGCGCGTCTGCAAAGTGGCAGCGAGCGCACGGAAGCGGGCTCATAGACTGACTGAAAACGGCCACTGTACGGCCTTGGCGGCCCGCAGGCCGCCGGGCTGTGCCGGTTTGGCTGTTCAGGCCTCGCTAACCGTTTCAGGCTGCCCGGCGCGAGAGGCTGCGTCCGTTCAGGTCGCGGCGCCACCTCCTAAACCCTTGAAAACACACCCGATTCGCGCCTCGCAATAACGGGATATCTTGCAACCCGGCCCTAATCGGGTTACACTCTTTGGCTTCTCACTTGCCACACCGGTTCGACGCCCGGGTGGCTTTAATCCATAAGTCAGCACAAGGAGTGAATATGCGTCATTACGAAATCGTATTTATCGTGCACCCGGATCAAAGCGAGCAAGTGCCCGCAATGATCGAGCGTTACAAGTCCACGATCACCTCGCACGGTGGCCAGATCCACCGTATCGAAGACTGGGGCCGTCGCCAACTGGCCTACATGATCGAGAAACTCGCCAAGGCTCACTACGTCTGCATGAATATCGAATGCGACCAAACCACGCTCGACGAGCTGGAACACGCATTCAAGTTCAACGACGCTGTTCTGCGTCACCTGATCGTCAAGATGAAGAAGGCCGAAACCGGCCCGTCGCCGATGATGAAGGAAGTGCAGCGCGAAGAAGCCAAGAAGTCGGCTGCTACGCAACCGTCCGAAGCGCAGGCTTAAGACACACTATTTAAGCTACCAGATCAAAGCGTCGTTTTCGTCGAAGGCTACATGAATCGGCTGCAACTTACGGCCAGCGTCGTCGAACGCGAACCGGTGCGGTACACCCCCGCCGGCGTTCCGATTGCAGGCTGCACGTTGCACCACCGCACGGAAGTCGTCGAAGCCGGCATCGCCCGGCAAGTCGAGCTGACCATGCAGGCGGTAGCCGCAGGCGAGGCGAGCGGTAAGCTGGAAAGTTGTCAGATGGGCGTGGAAACGCTCTTCACAGGCTTCCTGGCGAAGAAACACCGCAACGCAAGAACTCTGGTATTTCACATCACAGCATTGCAGGACATTGGAAAGGACTGAACATGCCCCGCCCGACTGGTAAGAAATTCGACAAGCGTCGTCAGCAACAAAATCCGCTCTTCAAGCGCAAGAAGTTCTGCCGTTTCACGGCCGCTGGCGTCGATCACATCGACTACAAAGACCTCGAAACGCTGAAGGACTTCATCGGCGAAAACGGCAAGATCACGCCGGCGCGTCTCACGGGTACGAAGTCGCACTATCAACGCCAGCTGGATACGGCAATCAAGCGCGCACGTTTCCTCGCGCTGGTGCCGTACACCGACCAGCACAAGGCCTAACCCGACGACGCGATAAGGAGTCTCCGAATGCAAATTATTCTTCTGGAAAAAGTCGTCAATCTGGGCAACCTGGGCGATATCGTGAAGGTCAAGGACGGTTACGCACGTAACTTCCTGATCCCGAACAAGCAAGCTCGCCGTGCAACGAAGGAAGCTCTGGCTGAATTCGAAGTGCGTCGCGCAGAACTGGAAAAAGTCGCCGCTGAAAAGCTGGCTGCAGCTCAAGCTCAAGGCGAAAAGCTGGGTGGCTCGACCGTTCAGATCAATCAGAAGGCTGGCGTCGACGGCCGTCTGTTCGGTTCGGTCACGAACGCTGACATCGCCGAAGCTTTGGTCAAGCAAGGCTTCGCAGTGGAAAAGGCGCAAGTGCGTCTGCCGGAAGGCCCGCTGAAGCTGGTTGGCGAGCACGCAGTCCAGATCTCGCTGCACACCGACGTTCTCGTCGATGTGACGGTGGCTGTGATCGGTGAACACGTCTAAGCCGACCGCGTCTACGCATCAGATAGCATCTGCCAGGAGTTTGCTGGCGAAAGGCAGGGGCCGGGTAACCGGCCCCTGCTTTTTTGTGCCCGCTTTCGGCGGCTCGAACGCTCGGTTTTTGATTTCCCTCCGCGCGCATTTACCCCGATAATTCCTCTCCATGAACGCACCGTCCAAAGATCCCCAGCTCGAGTCGCTGAAAGTCCCGCCGCATTCGATCGAGGCCGAGCAATCGGTGCTGGGCGGCCTGCTGCTCGACAATGCCGCGTGGGACCGCATCGCCGACTTCCTGTCGCAGAGCGATTTTTACCGCTACGACCACCGCATCATCTTCGAGCACATCGGCAAGCTGATCGCGGCCACGCGCCCGGCCGACGTGATCACCGTGTACGAGGCGCTCGGCACCTCGGGCAAGGCGGAAGAGGTCGGTGGTCTCGCCTACCTGAACGCGCTGGCGCAGAACACGCCGAGCGCGGCCAACATCCGCCGCTACGCGGAAATCGTGCGCGATCGCGCGGTGCTGCGCCGGTTGGTCTCAGTTGCCGATGAAATCTCGGCCGACGCCTTCAATCCGCAGGGCAAAGAAGTCCGCCAGTTGCTGGACGAGGCCGAGTCGAAGGTGTTTTCGATCGCCGAAGACGGCGCGCGCGGCACGCAAGGCTTCCTCGAAATCGGGCCGCTGCTGACGGAAGTCGTCGAGCGGATCGATACGCTGTATCACACGGCCAATCCGAGCGACGTGACCGGCACGCCAACCGGCTTTGTCGACCTGGACCGCATGACTTCGGGCATGCACGGTGGTGAGCTGATCATCGTCGCTGGCCGTCCGTCGATGGGTAAAACGGCGTTTTCGATGAACATCGGCGAATACGTGGCGGTCGAGTACGGCTTGCCGGTCGCGGTGTTCTCGATGGAAATGCCGGGTTCGCAACTCACCATGCGTATGCTCGGCTCGGTCGGACGGCTGGATCAGCACCGTATGCGCACCGGGCGTCTGACGGACGAGGATTGGCCGAAGCTCACGCATGCCGTGCAGAAAATGAGCGAGGCGCAGATTTTCATCGACGAAACCGGTGGTCTGAACCCGATGGAATTGCGCTCGCGCGCGCGCCGGTTGTCGCGCCAGTGCGGCAAGCTGGGGCTGATCATCATCGACTATTTGCAGCTGATGAGCGGATCGTCGTCAGGTGAAAATCGCGCCACTGAAATCTCGGAAATCTCGCGTTCGCTGAAGAGTCTCGCCAAGGAACTCGACGTGCCGGTGATCGCCTTGTCGCAGCTCAACCGGGGTCTCGAACAGCGCCCGAACAAGCGGCCGATCATGTCCGACTTGCGCGAGTCCGGCGCTATCGAACAGGATGCCGACGTGATCCTGTTCATTTACCGCGACGAAGTGTACAACCCGGACAGTCCGGACAAGGGCACGGCCGAAATCATCATCGGCAAACAGCGGAATGGTCCGATCGGCCCTGTTCGGCTTACGTTCCATGGTCAGTTCACGAAGTTCGACAACTTTGCGGGCGCGCAGAATTTCTACAGCGACTAAAAACGCAAATTCGCGCAGAAGTGAAGCGATAAGTGGAGCGTCGTTGTAACGCCGCTTTCACAAGTGCGGGTCGGGTCTCGCAACGGTACAATGTGGCGGTTTTATGTCAGCCATAATGTGACCAATTTTCGGGATCCCAATGTTCGGTCGATTTATGCCCACCGAGGGCAAGTTCTTTGAAATTTTCAATGCGCACGCAACGTGCATCGTCTCGGCAAGCCGCGAACTCGAGTTGCTGATCGACAACCTGCAGGACGCCGAGACTCATAAGCAAAACGTGCAGAAAGCCGAGAAGGCCGCTGACAAGCTCACGCACGAAACCATCGACCTGCTGCACAAGACGTTCATCACGCCGCTCGACCGTGACGAGATCCACAAGCTGATCACCACGATGGACGACATCCTCGACCTGATGGAAGACGTCGCCACCGCCATTTCGCTGTACGACGTGCAGGCCGTGACCTCCGAGGCGAGCCAGTTGGCGCACATCTGCACGGCAACCTCGGAGCGCGTGCAGTTCGCGGTGAGCCTGCTGTCCGACATGAAGCAGGCGAGCCAGATCCTGAAGGCCTGCGAGGACATCGACCGTCTGGAATCGGAGGCCGACCGCGTGCTGCGCTCGGCCATGTCGAAACTGTTCCGCGAAGAAGACAACGTCAAGACCCTGATCAAGCTCAAAGCGATCTACGAATTGCTCGAAACGATCACGGACAAGTGTGAAGATGTAGCGAACATCATCGAAGGCATCGTGCTGGAAAACGCATAATGCAATCGATACAACTCGCAATCTGGGTCGTCGTCGGCCTGGTCGTCGTCGCGCTGGTTTTCGACTTCATGAACGGCTTTCACGACGCGGCGAATTCGATCGCCACGGTCGTCTCGACCGGCGTGCTGAAGCCGCAGCAGGCGGTGGCCTTCGCGGCGGCCTTCAACGTCATCGCGTATTTCGTGTTCCACCTGAAAGTGGCCGCGACCGTCGGCAAGGGCACAATCGACCCGAACATCGTCGATCACTACGTGATTTTCGGGGCGCTGGTTGGCGCGATCGGCTGGAACATCATCACCTGGCATTACGGCATTCCGTCGAGTTCCTCGCATGCGCTGATCGGCGGCCTCGTGGGCGCGGCGCTCGCCAAGTCGGGCTGGGGCTCGCTCAACTTCGACGGCCTGATGAAGACGGTGGCCTTCATCTTCATTTCGCCGCTGCTCGGCTTCGTGCTCGGCTCGTTCTTCATGCTGGCGGTGTCGTGGATCTACTTCCGCACGCCGCCGAGCAAGGTCGACCGCCGTTTCCGGCGCCTGCAACTGGTATCGGCGGGCTTGTACAGCCTAGGTCACGGCGGCAACGACGCGCAGAAAACCATCGGCATTATCTGGATGCTGCTGATCGCGACCGGTTATGCATCGTCTTTCGCGGATGCGCCGCCGCTGTGGGTGATCGGCGGCTGCTATCTTTCGATGGGCGTCGGCACGTTGTTCGGCGGCTGGCGCATTGTGCGCACGATGGGGCAGAAGATCACCAAGCTCAAGCCGGTCGGCGGTTTTTGCGCGGAGTCGGGCGGCGCGATCACGCTGTTCACCGCCTCGTGGCTCGGCATTCCGGTGTCCACCACGCACACGATTACCGGCGCGATTGTCGGGGTCGGCGCGACGCAGAAGTTGAGCGCGGTGCGTTGGGGCGTGGCCGGCAACATCGTGTGGGCGTGGATTCTGACGATCCCGGCTTCCGCTGCGCTCTCCGGTGCCGCTTGGTGGCTCGGCCACCGTTTCCTGTAAAGCGCGAGGCGGCGCTGCCCGCCGCGCTATCCAACTGTCTGGGTGTAAAGCGCGCCGTCTAGATCAGCGGCGCGCTGGCGCCATCCATCGGGACGATCGCGCCCGTCACATAGCTCGCGCGGCGGCTCGCCAGAAACAGCGCAACGTCGGCAATTTCCTCCGGTTTGGCATAGCGTCCGAGCGGTACTTTGGCCTGCCCGCGCGCGAGCGCTTCCGCGCTCTCGATGCCTTGCTGTGTGGCTTCCAGCTTGACTGCTTCCTCGATACGCTCGGTTAGGGTCGCGCCGGGATTGATCGCGTTGATGCGGATGCCGTAACGCGCGTAATAGTGGGCGAGGCCGACGGTGGCGAGCATCAGCGCGGCGTTCGCGGCGCCGCCGGCAATATGGATATCGCTCGCGATCTTGCCGCCCATGCCAATGATGTTGACGACCGTGCCGGGCTCGCCGCCGTTGCCGCCCTTGACGCGCTCGGCCATGCGGCGCAGTACTTCCTGCTGGGGATAGATGTAGGGGAAGTATTTCGCTTCCATGGTGGCGCGGAACGCGTCGGCGTCGAGCGTTTCCGGGTCGTAGCGGCGCGCGGCGCCGGCGCTGTTGATCAGTATGTCGATCGGGCCGACCGCGGTGCTGACTTCCTCGACGATATCGGCGGCGCTGTGCGGTTCGTGCAGATCGGCGCGGGTTCGGTGCACGTGCAGGCCTTCCTGCTTCAACTGCTCGTAAGCGCGCGCCAGGTTGGCGGGATCGCGCGATACGATCGCGACTTTCGCGCCCTCGAGCGCGAACGCGCGGGCGCAGGCGAACCCGATTCCCTTGCTGCCGCCCGTGATCAATACCACCTTGTCTTTGAGCCCGAGATCCATCGTCGTCACCCGCTGTCGGAAGAATATCGATGACGATAGCAGATCAGCGGGGGCGGTGTCGTGTGTGGGGTCGCGGTGAGGTGGAGGATCGTGATCGACTGAGCGTCGCTCTTTGCCCGTGCGCCGACGGGCTGGTCGTATAACGAAATACCGACGCCGGGTGGCCCGATTTGGGCTGGGTCTCGAGTGCCAAGTGCGAGTTGTGATGCGCGAGGCGATGGTGCGCCGCGTGATGCTGAACCGCTGAAAGTTGCCGCCGGGTTTGCGTACGCAAGCTTGCGGCGGCCTACGTCGCACAGTATCGACGCAGAAGCGGCTGATCTACGCTTGTGCGCGCCAAGCCCGCGTCGCGGCGTCAGAAATTGCCGTTGGCGAAGCGGGCGATCGGGTCGTCGTTGGTTTGCGTGGGCGCGGGCATGCCGCGCGCGCCCGTCGAAGCCCGCATGATCTGCACGCTGCTGTTTTCATCGGCTTGTTGTGCCTGGCGAGCCTGGCGCGCGGCGACGGAAGCGGGCGGCGGCGGCTCGAACGCGTCGGCGGCGGCGTCGATTGTATCGGGCGCACGGGAGGCCGCCATCTGCGACGCCGTGCGTGAAGCGGCCGCCTGTCGTTGAGCGGGTGCGCCGACGTTGGCGTCGAAGGCGCTAGCTTGAGCGGCCGGAACCGGCGTCGGTGACACCGCGCCTGCAGCACGCGCCTGCATCTGCGCCGCGCTCAGTCCCGGCGGTGGCGGTTCGAACGGATCGGCTTGCGGCGCGGCCGCGGTCGTTGTCGATTGCGCCTCGATTGTCGACGGCGCGCGCGACGTTGCCGCGACGCGCGCTGTCTGCTGCCATTGGGGTTGGGGCTGCAGCGCGCCAGCGGCATAAACCGGCGGCGGCTGTGTAGCAATCTTTGCCGACGTCGGCGCCACGGTCGCCGCCTTACGCGCATACGCTGGCGCACCCGCACCCGCACCCGCACCCGCACCCGCACCCGCACCCGCAGTCGCCGCAGTACCAGCCACGCCAGCCACACCGGTCACACTCGCATACGCTGGCGCCGTCTGCGCCCCCGGCGAAACGACACGTTCAGGCTGCGGCGCCGCCGCCTGATAACTCGGTGTGTCGAACGGCGCCGGCGTCGCGGCCGGGCCGGCCACGCGGCGGATCCCGTCGAAACGCTTGGCCCAATAAGGATTGGTCAGATAGTCCAGCCGCACGGTGCCGCCGGTCGACGGCGCGTTGACGAAGCGCAGCTTGCCCACATAAATGCCGACATGCGAATGCGCGCGCCCCGTCGTATTGAAGAAAATCAGATCGCCCGGCGCGATCTCGTCCGGCTCGATCGATTCGCCGCGCCCGCTCATGTCGGCCGTCGTGCGCGGCAGGTTCACGGAGGCCGCACGCAAGACGACATAGCGAACCAATCCGCTGCAATCGAAGCCACTATCCGGCGTATTCCCGCCCCAACGGTATGGAATGCCGACGAGACTCATTGCCTGAATCGATATTTCCTCGCGGCCGATGCTGTGATCGACGAAATTCGGGAAGCCGGGCGGCGCAGCATGATAAGCGCCGTTCGCCACCACGACCGAGCTACCCAAGCGCGACGACGTTTTCTGCGGCGCGCCGGCACAGGCGGCGAGCAGCAGAACGATCAGCAGCGAAAAGGCGAGTCGGCGCATAAAGACGAGGAGAGCGGTAAACGCCCATTTAACGGCGAACGATTTCCGGATGGTAGCCCTTGGGTGCTTCCTCCGGCAAGAATTCTTGACAAATTACTTGAAGTTCGTGCGCTAAGTGTTGCCCGGCGAGAACGCTGGGTCAAGAAAATAAGCCGCGCCCGGATTACTCCGGGTGCGGCTTCTGGCTAAAGCTAACGGTCTGAAACTTAAAGGATTTCCGATGCGTAGTCGGCAAGGCGCGAGCGCTCGCCGCGCGCCAACGTCACATGCCCGCTGTGCGCCCAACCCTTGAAGCGATCCACCACGTACGTCAAACCGGAACTGCCTTCCGTCAGATAAGGCGTATCGATCTGCGCAATGTTGCCGAGACAAATGATCTTCGTGCCCGGACCCGCGCGCGTGACCAGCGTCTTCATCTGCTTGGGCGTCAGGTTTTGCGCCTCGTCGATGATCAGGTACTTGTCCACGAACGTGCGGCCACGCATGAAGTTCATGCTCTTGACCTTCAGGCGTGAGCGGATCAGTTCCTGCGTCGCGGCGCGCCCCCATTCGCCGGCTGCGTCGTCGGTTTTCTGCAGGACTTCGAGGTTGTCGTCGAATGCACCCATCCACGGCTGCATTTTTTCCTCTTCCGTACCCGGCAGGAAGCCAATGTCTTCGCCGACCGGCACCGTCGCGCGCGTCACGATGATCTCGTTGTAGCGCTTGTCGTCCAGCACCTGTGCGAGACCGGCGGCGAGCGCCACCAACGTCTTGCCGGTGCCGGCCTGACCCAGCAGCGTGACGAAGTCGATCTCCGGATTCATCAACAGGTTCAGCGCGAAGTTCTGCTCGCGGTTGCGCGCCGTGATGCCCCACACGTTGTTCTTGTGGTGGCCGTAGTCGCGCAAGGTCTGCAGCAGCGCCGTCTTGCCGTTCAGCTCGCGCACCAACGCGTGAAACGCCGGCTCGCCGTTCTGCGGCTCCAGATAGACGAACTCGTTGACCAGCATCGAGGCGCACAGCGGACCCGTTACGCGGTAGTACGTCGTACCGGTCTTGGTGTCCTGCCAGCTCTCCATGCCCTTCGCGTGCTTGGTCCAGAAATCCTGCGGCAGCGCGCGGATGCCGGAATACAGCAGATCGCTGTCTTCGAGCACCTGGTCGTTGAAATAGTCTTCAGCGGGCAGGCCGAGCGCATGCGCCTTGATGCGCATGTTGATGTCTTTCGACACCAGCACGACCTGACGATCCGCCCGGTCGCGCTGCAACGCGCGCACCACACCGAGGATCTGGTTGTCGGCCTTGCCTTCGGGCAGACCTTCCACCGGCTCAATGGCGTTGAGCTTGGTCTGGAAGTACAGACGCCCGGAAGCCTCGCGGCTGCCCAGACGCGCGAGCGAAATGCCGTCGGATATATTGCCGGCGTTCGCCACCAGCGCGTCGAGCGTGCGGCTCACCTGTCGAGCGTTGCGCGCGACTTCCGACATGCCTTTCTTGTGGTTGTCGAGTTCCTCCAACGTCATCATCGGCAGATAGACGTCGTGTTCCTCGAAGCGGAACAGGCAGCTCGGGTCATGCATCAGCACGTTCGTGTCGAGCACGAAAAGCTTCTGCATTTCAACCGGCTCGGTGCCAGCGCCGCGTTTCTTGGTGGTGCCGCGCGTGCTCGGCGCGGCAGCCGTGGGCGTGCTCGCTTCAGCCTGCTTCGCGGTCGGCGCGCGGGCGACGACAGGTTGCGCAGCCGGCTCGGCTTGCGGACGGCTGGCGGGAACCGGTTGCAGCAGTGCGGCGGTCTGCTTCGTCTTGCGACCACGCGCCGGAGCAGCCTGTTCAGCGGACGCGGACACAACAGCGGCAGCCGACGATGCCGGCACGGGCCGCAAGGTGGTCGCGGCATTGGCGGCGTGCGCCATCGGCGTGGCGACGTTCGCGCGGCCGTAGTCGGCCGACTCTGCGGATTCCCCAACCACCGCCTGTTTCTTCGCGGCAGAGCGCGCCGGGCTGGCGGCTTTGGCCTTGTATTCGTCAGGCGGCAGGAGATTGCCGAGCTTGCTGGGGGGGGTAGGCAAAGGCATGGTTTCCCTCGATTATTCGGGTCACATATCGTGCGCCGCCTGTCGCATTCTGCCGGTGCCAGTGAGTGCGCACGCAGATTGCGCCCGGAGGCGCGCATTCGGTCTAGAGATGCCGGTTCGCCTGGTCTTCGATCGGCTCCTTAACGGATGCGCGCGGCCGAGTGAACGAACGGCTGCGCGCAATTAAAAAAGCCGCCGCCCCGGCGTACGGGGCAAGCGGCTCGCCTACAGTGCTCGCGTTGCACCTCGCGACTCCGACGGAACCCAGGAAACGGGAAGCGGCCGTCAAGTCTGGCGCAGCGGCAAAAATTTGGGGTGGACAGGCACTCATTGCAACCCAATATAACGCGCCTCAAAGCGCTTGTACAGCCTCCAGAATATCGTCGACGTGGCCCGGCACTTTCACGCCGCGCCACTCCTGGCGCAGCACGCCTTCAGCGTCGATGAGGAATGTGGAGCGTTCAATTCCCCGTACCTCTTTGCCATACATTTTCTTCATTTTGATGACGTTGAAGAGCGCGCACAGCGTTTCTTCAGGGTCCGAGATCAGCGGGAAGGGCAATTCGAGCTTTGCCTTGAAGTTGTCATGCGAGCGCAGGCTGTCGCGCGACACGCCGAGAATTTCCGCGCCGGCTTTCTTGAACTTCGGATACAGATCGCGGAACTGCAGACCTTCGGTCGTGCAGCCCGGCGTGTTGTCCTTCGGATAAAAATACAGCACCACCTTCTTGCCCCGCAGCTTGGACAGCGTGATCTCGCCACCAGTAGCAGGGGCGGTGAAGTCGGGGATGGGTTGGTCGACTGCAATGGGCACGAGGTTCTCCGGTTGTGATGGCCTGCGCCGGATGAATGCGGCGGCGTCGGCCTGGCATCGAGACTTTGGGGGGATGGGGCGGCCGGCGCGCGGCATGCTCTCGCGCGGCGGACGGATCGTCAGGGCCGGCTGCGGATCGACCAGTCAGGGCTGGACAATCAGCTCGCCGGAGCGCCCTGGAATTTCGCCCCACGTAACAGGGTACGATGGCAGCGTGCTGCGGTCTAGCGTTGCGTAGTAATCGCCCATCGTCGCGAAGGTGTGGCCTTGCGCGCGCCAGCCTTCCAGAAGCTGCTCGAAGATCGGCGCGAGCTTTTGCCCTTCGAGTTCCGCGTGCAGCGTGAACACCTGGTCGTGCGGATTGTTTTCCGTGTGCTTCAACATCCATGCGGCGACGTTGTGCGTTTCGACACCGTCCACGCCGAGCACTTCGTCGAGCGTGGGCAGCGTGGTGGGCATCTGCACATGCGAGAGCGTGCGGCCGCCGACCACCGGCAGATACGGCGAGTGGCCGCGCCCGTCGGACGCGTAGTGCATGCCCCATGCGTCGATCTGTTCGAATGCGTGGCCGTTCATCTGCCAACCGGCCGCGCCGTGCGTGACCGGCGGCGCGCCGAACACTTCGACGAAGCGGTCGTGGCTTTGCTGCATCTGCGCCGCGGTCCATGCGCGATCTTTCGTGCGCACGTTGTCCTGCCAGTACACGTGATCCCACGTATGAATGCCGCATTCGAAGCCGGCTTCATGGATCGCGCGCATCTCCGCCGAGGCCTTGGCGCCGATGTCCGGACCGGGCAGCAGCACCCCGTACATCAGCTGCTTGACGCCGTAGTGTTCGACCACCGAAGTGCGCGACACCTTCTTCAGAAAGCCCGGCCTCAACACGCGCCGCATGGCCCAACCGGTGTGGTCGGGCCCGAGGCTGAAGAGGAAGGTGGCGCGCGCCTTGAAGCGGTCGAAAATGCGAGCGAGATTCGGCACGCCTTCGCGGGTGCCGCGCAGCGTGTCGACGTCGATCTTCAGGACGATGCGAGCCAAGGATCAGCCCTTATTGCTGTTCGACGAGCGCGCGCGCTTCGCCGACGTGGCCGCGATACGCTTCGAAAATCTTGCGCAGCGCTTCGTCGAAGGTCGACTTCGGCGCCCAGTCGAGTTCCTGCATCGTGTTGTCGATCTTCGGCACGCGGTTTTGCACGTCCTGGTAGCCCGCGCCGTAGTACGCGCCCGACGAGGTTTCGACCAGTTGCACCTGCTTGGCCGTGTCCGCGTATTCGGGGAATTCGGCGGCGAGCGTCAGCATCTTGTGCGCGAGTTCACGCACCGAGAAATTGTTGGTCGGGTTGCCGATGTTGTAGATCTTGCCCGTGGCGACGCCGTCCTTGTTCTCGATGATCTTCATCAGCGCGCCGATGCCGTCGTCGATGTCCGTGAACGCACGCTTTTGCGCGCCGCCATCGACGAGGCTGATGTTCTCGCCGCGCACGATATGGCCGAGGAACTGCGTGACCACGCGCGAGCTGCCTTCCTTCGGCGTGTAGATCGAGTCGAGGCCCGGGCCGATCCAGTTGAACGGACGGAACAGCGTGAAGTTCAGGCCTTCCATGCCGTAACCCCAGATCACGCGATCCATCAACTGCTTGGAGCAGGCGTAGATCCAGCGCGGCTTGTTGATCGGGCCGTACGACAGTTGCGACTCTTCCGGATCGAACTGCTCGTCCGTGCACATGCCGTAGACCTCGGACGTGGACGGAAACACGAGGTGCTTGCCGTACTTGACGGCTGAACGCACGATCGGCAGGTTCGCCTCGAAATCCAGTTCGAACACGCGCAACGGCTGCTTCACATAAGTGGCGGGCGTGGCGATCGCGACCAGCGGCAGGATCACATCGCACTTCTTGACGTGATATTCGACCCACTCCTTGTTGATCGTGATGTCGCCTTCGAAGAAGTGCATCCGTTCATGATTGATGAGGTCGCCCAGACGTTCGGTCTGCATGTCCATCCCGAACACTTCCCAATCGGTCGTTTCGAGAATGCGCTTGGACAGGTGATGGCCGATGAAGCCGTTCACACCCAGAATCAGGACTTTTTTCATTGATGACGGGGAGTTTGGATGAGCTGGGCAAATTCGGCCGGAGTGACGACAGACTCGCTGCCGTCGTGCTGGTGCCGCAATTCGTGGATGGCGATCGCGCGGCCGTCGCCGCATATCGCGAAAACGGCATTATCGCTTACGTGCAGGCCCGGGGGCAAATCCGAGCGAAGCGCGCCGGGCGCGGCCAGGCGCGCGCGCGCGACGATGAAACGCCGCTCGCCGATATCTGTAAAGGCGCCGGGATACGGCGGCGCGACCGCGCGGATCAGGTTGTAGACCTGCTGCGCCGTTTGCGTCCAGTCGATGCGGCCGTCCTCCGGCTTGCGGCCGCCGTAATAGCTGCCGTGCGCGATATCGTTCGGCAGATGCGGCGCTTCGCCCGCCAGCAGGGACGGCAGCACGCGCCACAGCGTTTGCTCGGCGGCCACGGTGACCTTGTCGAACACTTGCGCGGCGGTGTCGTCGGGCAGGATCGGCACCGGCGTTTGCGCGAGGATCGCGCCAGCGTCCGGCTTGGCGGCCATTTCATGCAGCGTCGCGCCGGTTTCCGTTTCGCCGTGAATCACCGCCCAGTTGGTCGGCACGCGGCCGCGGTACTTCGGCAGCAGCGAGCCATGCATGTTGTAAGCGCCTCGTGCGGCGAGCGCCAGCACGTCGACCGGCAACATGTGGCGGTAGTAGAACGAGAAGATGAAATCCGGGCGCGCGGCGCTCACCGCGGCGCGCAGCTCGGGGCTCTTCGGATCGTTCGGCGTGACGACCGGAATGCCGTGCTCGGCCGCGACCGAGGCGACGCTGCCGAACCAGATGTTTTCGCTCGGACTGTCTTCGTGCGTGACGACGAGCGCTACGTCCACGCCGCGCGCGAGCAGCACCTGCAGGCAGCGCACGCCGACGTTGTGATACGCGAATACGACGGCGCGTGGCTTCATGGATTCGGGCCCTGATCGAGGAGCGGCGCGGCCTGCACGGCTTGCACGACGGTCTGGCGCGGCGCTTCGGTCACGGTCGTGCCGTCGCGCTGCTCAAGAATGGTCTGCACGAGATAGCGCGGACGCGCGCGCACCTGCTGATAAATCCGGCCGATATATTCACCGAGCAGGCCGAGCGCGAAGATGATCACGCCGAGCAGGAAGAAGGTGATAGCGAACAGCGTGAACACACCTTGCACTTCCGCGCCGATGATAAAGCGCCGAATCAGCAGCAGCACGAAGAGCGCCGCGGAGCCGAGCGACAGGATCACGCCGATGAACGACAGCCATTGCAACGGCACGACCGAGAAGCCGGTCACGAGGTCGAAGTTCAGGCGGATCAGCGAGTACAGCGAGTACTTCGATTCGCCGGCAAAACGCTCTTCGTGCGCGACCTCGATTTCCACCGGATTCTGCGCGAAGGTGTAGGCGAGCGCCGGAATGAACGTGTTGATTTCGCCGCAGCGGTTGATGGTGTCGATGATGTGCCGGCTATACGCGCGCAGCATGCAGCCCTGGTCGGTCATCTTGATGCGGGTGATGCGCTCGCGCAGCCGGTTCATCGCGCGCGAGGCCTTGCGGCGCCACAGGCTGTCCTGGCGTTGCAGGCGAATCGTACCGACGTAGTCGAAGCCTTCGCGCATCTTGTTGACCAGCTTGCCGATTTCTTCCGGCGGATTCTGCAGGTCGGCGTCGAGCGTGATGACGATCTCGCCGCGCGACTGCTCGAAGCCCGCCAGAATCGCCATGTGCTGGCCGTAGTTGCCGTTGAGCAGAATCACGCGCGTCGTGTCGGGACGCGCGCGGAACTGTTCGGCGAGCAGGGCGGCGGATTTGTCGCGGCTGCCGTCGTTGATGAAGATCACTTCATAACCGGTGCCGAGCGCGTCGAGCGCCGGATACAGGCGCGCGAACAGCGCGGCCAGACCGGCTTCCTCGTTGTACACCGGGATGATGACCGACACTTCCGGCGTATCCGACGCTGCAGCGCGATGTTCCGAATAAATCATTTCCGCTTATTTTCCGTATTGTTCGCAAATTTCATTGACCGCGCGGCACACGCGCTCCACGTCGCCTTCGTTCATCAATGTGAAGAGCGGCAGCGTGACATTGGTCGCGCCGAACTTCTCCGCATGCGGGAACATGCCTTCCTTGAAGCCGCGCGCGCGATACAGCGAGAATAGATGGATCGCCGGGTAGTGCACACCCGAACCGATGCCGCGTTCCTTCAATTGACCCATGAAGCCGGCGCGGTCGATCGACAGTTTGTCGAGCGGCAGCGTGATCTGAAACATGTGCCAGTTGCTGTTTTCATAGTCAGCAAACGGCAGGCCGACGCCGAGTTTTGCCGCCGCGCCGCCTTCGAAACCGGCGAAATACGCGCGCACCAGTTTCCGGCGCTGCGCGAGGAAGCGCTTCAGATGCGGCAGCTGGCCGAGGCCGACGCGCGCGGCGACGTCCGTCAGGTTGTACTTGCCGCCCAGCACGTCGCAGTCCATGCCGTCGAAGCCGGTGCGCGTGATGCCCTGCAGGCGGTATTTCTGCGCGAGGATCGCTTCCTCTTCGTTGTTCAGCACCAGCGCGCCGCCTTCGATCGAGGTCAGGTTCTTGTTCGCGTGGAAGCTGAACGAGACCATGTCGCCCAGCTTGCCGATGCGCTCGCCTTTCCACGTCGAGCCGAACGCTTGCGCCGCGTCTTCGATCACGCGCAGCTTGTGCGCGCGGGCGATGGCGTAGAGGCGGTCCATGTCGACCGGCAGGCCCGACAGATACACCGGAATCAGCGCCTTGGTGCGCGGCGTGATGGCTTTTTCGAGCAGATCGAGGTCGATATTGCGCGTGACCGGGTCGATGTCGGCGAACACTGGCGTCGCGCCGACTTCATAGATCACGTTGCTGGTCGACACCCACGAGGCGGGCGTCGTGATCACTTCGTCGCCTTCGCCCACGCCGGCGATACGCAGGCCGATTTCCAGCGTCGCCGTGCCGGAATTGAACGTGCGCACCGGACGCCCGCCGCAGAACTCGGAAAGCGCCGCTTCGAACTTCTGGTTTTGCGGACCGGTGGTGATCCAGCCGGAGCGCAGCACGTCGGCGACGCCCTGGATCGTTTCCTCATCGATCTCGGGTTTGACAAAGGGCAAAAACGGGACTGTTGACTGGGTCATGAATGCTTCGCTCGATTGAAGGGGCGCTACCCGAAGGGCGCGCAGGACACCACACTATGCGCAAAACCCAGGGCCGCGGCGAAAAAGGGCGCAACCGCACAGCATACCGTGGTCAACCTTACAAATTCCTTAGCCGGCCGGGGTCTCCGCTTACGGTATCTTTTGCCGTCTGCATCTTCCCCAGTCGGCGCTGGCGAGAAACAGTAATAAATTGTGTCCGGCACCTCGTTGCCGCCGGACCCAGGCATCTAACTGCGCGCCAGCACCACCACGCCGACCAGGATGATGCCGATGCCGATCAGCTTCTGTACCGACAGCACTTCGCCGAACAGGTACCATGCCGCGAACGCATTGACGATGTAGCCGAGCGACAGCATCGGATAGGCGATCGACACGTCCACCCGCGACAGCCCGATGACCCACACTGCCACGCTGACCACATAGCAGGCCAGCCCGCCGATGATCGGCGGCTGGGTCGCCAGGCGAAAGGCGATGGGCAGGATGTTCGCACGGCTGAATTCGAAGTGTCCAACGGCATTCGTACCGGCTTTGAGCAGCAACTGCGCACCGGCGTTCAACGTAACGCCAGCAAGAATGCAAAAGAGGGAAATCGGGTTCATCGAACGGTTAGATCCTGATATGGGGTCATTGTTGTGCTTTTTCTACCGGGGCCGACGCCGGCGTCGGTGCCGGCGCTTCGGCGACGGGCGCGCCGGGCAAAGCGGGCGTGGCCGTCGGCTTTTCCACCACCACGCGACGCGAGTCGCGGGCGATCATCTGCATCGGCAGGCCCTCCTTGAGGAGGCGGTCGTAGGTCTGCGGCGGGATCAGGGCAAGCGCGTAACGGTCGGCCTTCCAGCGCTCGACCCAGGCATCGATGGAGGGGATCCATTTCTGCGGCTCGACGGACACGCCGAAGGCCAGTTCGTCAGGATGCTCGACCATGATCATGGTGTGGTCGACGTAGAACGGCATCGTATGGTCGAGCACGCCGACCGAGTAGAACGGCGTATCCGCCGGCAACTTCGCGATCTCGGTTTTGATGGCCGGCGCGAGCGGCGCGCCGGAGCTCAGGCGGCCGAACACGTCGTGACCCGTGCCGGCGATGGTGCCGAGCAGCAGCCACGCCGCGCCGAAGGTGGCGACGGCGCCCAGGCTGCCGGCCCGGCTGCGGCGGTTCAGCCACAACGCGGCGAGCGTCAGCGCGAAGGCGACGGCCAGCGCCGCCAGCACCCAGGTGCGGTACTCGGCGTACAGTTCGGCCGGATTGCGCGCGCTGCCGAAGCGCGACATGAACAGCGCGGCGAACGCGGCGACTACGAGAAAAAGTGCATAACCGGCGAGATGGCGGCGCAACTGGTCGCGCGTGACGAGCGGCAGATACATGCCGATCAGGAGCGCGATCGGCGGCGCGATCGGTAGCGTGTAGGACAGCAGCTTCGAGTGCGACGCGCTGAAGAACAGGAAGATGAAGACGGTCCACGTCAGCATCAGCGTGACCGGCGCGAAGCCGTTCGGCTGGCGCGGCAGGCGCCACGCGTGACGCACGCTCTGCAGCGTGACCGAAAGCCACGGCAGAAAGCCCACGATCAGCACCGGCACGAAATAATAGAACGGCCCCGGACGGTTCTGCTCAGGTGTCAGATAGCGCTTGAATTGCTGGACGATGAAGAAGAAGTTCAGGAATTCCGGGTTGCGCTGCTGCACCAGCACGAACCACGGCGTGACGATCACGAAGAACACGATCAGGCCGCCGATCAGATGCAGGCGCTTCCACACGGCCCAGTCGCGCGCGATCACGGTGTAAAGCACCAGCACCGCGCCCGGCAGGATCACGCCGACGAGGCCCTTGGACAACACGGCCAGCGCCATCGAACCCCAGCACACCCACATCCAGCCGCGCACGCTGCCGGTCGGAAGGTTGGGGCGCTGCGCGAGCATCAGCGCGCACAGCGTCAGCTCCATCCAGAACGACAGGCCCATGTCGAGCGTGTTGAAGTGGCCCATCAGGTTCCAGTACGGCGAAGTCGCCAGCACGATTGCCGCGAACACGCCGGTCGCCGTGTTGAACACGCGCGCGCCGGTGAAGCCGACCAGCAGCACGCCGGCAAAGCCCGTCAGCGCCGTGTAAAGACGCGCCTGCCATTCGCCGATGCCGAACCACGCGAACGTGAGCGCGTTCGCCCACGTTTGCAGCGGCGGCTTCTCGAAGTACTTGTAGCCGTTGTAGCGCGGCGTGATCCAGTCGCCGGTGACGAACATCTCGCGCGCCATTTCGGCGTAGCGGCCTTCGTCGCTAGGCAGCAGATGGCGCCAGCCGAGCGGCACGAACCAGATCACGGCAAGGGCCAGCACCAGCAGCAGAATCGTGGTGCGGTTGAGCGGTAGCCTCGTCGGCGTATCGTTCATGGATTTCAACCTTTATGGCGACGCCGCGCAGGCGGCGAAGCGGTGTTGTTCGGAAATGGCGACCGGTTGGACGCGGCTGTCCGCGAGGCGGCCGGCGGCTTGTATCAGACTGTTCGCGCCGCGTTCTGGTTGCCTTGCCTCGCGCCGTCGGCTTCGACGGCGGCGCTGCGGCGCCTTCCGTCGACAGATCCCTCTCGGCTCGCGCGGGCGTGCTCAAGCTGCCGGTCCAGCAATCAATGGCGCGCAGTGTACGTTATCGGCCGCGACGCGGCCAGGGCGCGCAGTTCAGCCCGGCCGCGCGAACGCGTCAGATACGGACGCGCAGCGGCCTCGCAGCGCATCGTAAACCGCGCGTACGAGGCCTGCGCCGCCCGGGCTCTAGGCCTCGATCAGCAGCGCGGCGGCGACCTTGCGGCCCTCGGCCATCAGAATGTTGTACGTGCGGCAGGCGGCTTTGAAGTCCATCGTCTCGACGCCGATGCGCTTCGCGGTGAGCGCGGCGGTCAGCCGCGGATGCGGAAAGCGCAGCCGTTCGCCGCTGCCGAACACGACCACTTCGGGCGCGGCGTCGATCAGCATGGCGAAGTGCTCGGCGCTCAACTGCTCGAAAGAGGAGACGGGCCAGGCGATGACCGGCGCGTCCGGCAGCACGAGAATGCTGCCCGAGTGGCGCACCAGATTGATTTCGACATAGTCGGCGCCGTAGCCGGTAACGGTATTGAGGGCGCCGCTCGAATCCTGATGTAGTTTCAAATTGGTTTTCCGAAGTCGTCGTGAGACATCATGCGTGTGGGCGGCCTGACCGATGCAGCCGGGGCAGGGCGATTCGACGCGAGTGGGACACGCGCATGGGGTACTAGCGGGACAGAAGCGGCCGAAAAGGCTTGCCGTTGCGGTTGGTGCATTGCGGAAGTCGGCCAAAATCCGCTAAATTATAACTTTTTAGCCGCCTCGCGGCGCCCCTCGCTCATGTGCCGCCACAAGCCGCGCTGAGTCCATGGGCGCGGCCCACCGGCTACCCGCCTGGTTTTGCCCGCTTTCGGCCGCTTTCGTCTGCATTTGTCTGTGTGGTTCTTCTCGCAGCTGTACCGGTGCAATTGACCGCTGGTGCGCCCGAGGAACGCACGCCTGTTCGCCCCCGCCATCAACCAGGATGAAGTGCCCGCCGTGAAACCGATTCTCAAATCCAACAAGTTGTTGAATGTCTGCTACGACATTCGCGGGCCAGTCCTCGAACATGCGAAGCGGCTCGAAGAAGAGGGCCACCGCATCATCAAGCTGAACATCGGCAATCTCGCGCCCTTCGGCTTCGAGGCGCCGGACGAAATCATTCAGGACATGATCCTGAACCTGCCGGGTTCGTCGGGTTACTCCGATTCCAAAGGTGTGTTCGCCGCGCGCAAGGCGATCATGCATTACACGCAGCAAAAAGGCGTGCATGGCGTCGAGCTGGACGACATCTACATCGGCAACGGCGCCTCCGAACTGATCGTGATGGCGCTGCAAGGGCTGCTGAACGACGGCGACGAAGTGCTGCTGCCCGCGCCCGATTATCCGCTGTGGACCGCCGGCGTAAGCCTGTCGGGCGGCACGCCGGTGCACTATATCTGCGACGAATCGAATAGCTGGATGCCCGACCTCGACGACATTCGCGCGAAAATCACGCCGAACACGCGCGCGCTCGTGGTCATCAACCCGAACAACCCCACTGGCGCGCTGTATTCGGACGAACTGCTGCTCGGCCTGATCGAGATTGCCCGCCAGCACGGCCTCGTGATCTTCGCCGACGAGGTCTACGACAAGATCATTTACGACGGCAAGAAGCACACGTCGATGGCGGCGCTCTCCGAAGACGTGCTGACCGTCACCTTCAACAGCCTGTCGAAAAGCTACCGTTCGTGCGGCTATCGCGCCGGCTGGATGTTCATCTCGGGTTTGACCGCCGGTGAAAACCGCCGTCACGCCAAAGACTACTTCGAAGGGCTCGGCATTCTGGCCTCCATGCGCCTGTGCCCGAACGTGCCGGGCCAGTACGCGATCCAGACCGCGCTCGGCGGCTACCAGAGCATCAACGACCTGATCGTACCGACCGGGCGCCTGTACAAACAGCGCGAACTCGCGTATGACATGTTGACGGCGATCCCCGGCGTGAGCTGCGTGAAGCCCGAAGCGGCGCTGTATATGTTCCCGCGTCTGGACCCGAAGATCTATCCGATCCAGGACGACCAGCAGTTCATCCTCGACCTTTTGCTGGAAGAGCGCGTGCTGCTCGTGCAGGGCACCGGCTTCAACTGGCCGACGCCGGATCACTTCCGCGTCGTGTTCCTGCCGAACGTGGACGATCTCGCGGATTCCATCAACCGGATCGCGCGCTTCCTCGACGGTTACCGCAAGCGTCACTCTGCCTAGCGCACAATAGAGCGTACGACGCGGCTCCCACCGCGTCGCGCCGTCCGCCGGGCGCCACCCGTTTCCCTTTTAATCATCTACTCGAAAACACACGCTGCATGGAACCGATCAAAGTTGGACTGCTGGGCTTCGGCACGGTAGGCAGCGGCACCTTCACGGTACTGCGCCGCAATCAGGAAGAAATCAAACGCCGCGCGGGCCGCGGCATCGAGATTGCGCGCATTGCCGTGCGCAATCCCGCCAAGGCGACCGCGGCGCTCGGCAGCGAAGCCAGCACCGTGGCGCTGACCGATGACTTCAACGCGGTGGTCGACGACCCGTCGATCGATATCGTGGCCGAAATGATCGGCGGCACGGGCGTGGCGCGCGACCTCGTTCTGCGCGCGATCAAGAACCGCAAGCACGTGGTCACGGCCAACAAGGCGTTGCTCGCGGTGCACGGCACGGAGATCTTCGAAGCAGCGCGCGCCAACGGCGTGATGGTGTCGTTCGAGGCGGCGGTGGCGGGCGGCATTCCGATCATCAAGGCGCTGCGCGAAGGGCTGACGGCCAATCGCATCCAGTACATCGCGGGCATCATCAACGGCACGACGAACTACATTCTTTCGGAAATGCGCGACCGTGGGCTCGATTTCGCGACCGCGCTCAAAGCCGCGCAGGAACTGGGCTACGCCGAAGCCGATCCGACCTTCGACATCGAAGGCGTGGACGCCGCGCACAAGGCGACCATCATGAGCGCGATCGCGTTCGGCGTGCCGGTGCAGTTCGACAAGGCTTACGTCGAAGGCATCAGCAAGCTCGCGGCGATCGACATCAAATATGCCGAGGAACTCGGCTACCGCATCAAGCTGCTCGGCATCGCGCGCCGTACCGACAAAGGCATCGAATTGCGCGTGCATCCCACGCTGATTCCGGAAAAGCGTCTGCTGGCCAACGTGGAAGGCGCGATGAACGCGGTGGTCGTGCACGGCGACGCGGTCGGCACCACGCTCTATTACGGCAAGGGCGCGGGCGCTGAGCCCACCGCTTCCGCCGTGGTGGCCGATCTGGTCGACGTGACGCGTCTGCACACGGCCGACCCGGAGCATCGCGTGCCGCATCTGGCGTTCCAGCCGGACAGCCTGTCGAGCACCCCGATCCTGCCGATCGACGAAGTCACGAGCGGCTACTACCTGCGTCTGCGGGTGGCGGACGTGACCGGCGTGCTGGCCGACATCACGCGCATTCTGGCCGACACCGGCATTTCGATCGACGCGCTGCTGCAGAAGGAATCGGAGCAGGTCGACGCGAACGGCAAGGGCGAGACCGACATCATCCTGATTACGCACGAAACGGTTGAAAAGAACGTCAACGCCGCGATCAAAACGATCGAAGCGTTGAAGACCGTTGTCTCGCAAGTCACGAAGCTGCGCATGGAAGCGCTGAACTAGGCTGAACTTATGAACTATCTCTCCACGCGCGGCGCCGGAGCCGGCGAGCGCCACACCTTCTCCGACATCCTGCTGGGCGGTCTCGCGAAAGACGGCGGCCTGTATTTGCCGGCCGAGTATCCGCGTGTCAGCGCCGACGAACTGACGCGCTGGCGCACGCTGCCGTACGCGGACCTCGCCTTCGAGATCCTGTCGAAATTCAGCGACGACATTCCCGCCGAAGACCTGCGCGCGCTCACGCGCAAGACGTACACGGCGGCCACGTACTGCAACGTGCGCGACGACGAAAGCGCCGCGCAGATCACGCCGCTGAAGACGCTGGGCGTCGAGAACGGCGCGCCGCTGTCGCTGCTGGAGCTGTCGAACGGTCCGACGCTCGCGTTCAAGGACATGGCGATGCAGTTGATCGGCAACCTGTTCGAATACGCGCTCACCAAGCACGGCGAAACGCTGAACATTCTCGGCGCGACCTCGGGCGATACCGGCAGCGCAGCGGAATACGCGATGCGCGGCAAGCAGGGCATCAGCGTGTTCATGCTGTCGCCGCACAAGAAGATGAGCGCGTTCCAGACCGCGCAAATGTACAGCCTGCAAGACCCGAACATCTTCAACATCGCCGTTGAAGGCGTGTTCGACGACGCGCAGGACATCGTCAAAGCCGTCTCGAACGATCACGCGTTCAAGGCGAAGTACAAGATCGGCACGGTCAACTCGATCAACTGGGCGCGCGTCGTGGCGCAGGTCGTCTACTACTTCAAGGGCTATTTCGCGGCCACGAAGTCGAACGACGAGCGCGTGTCGTTCACGGTGCCGTCGGGCAACTTCGGCAATGTGTGCGCGGGTCACATCGCGCGCATGATGGGCCTGCCGATCGAGAAGCTGGTCGTGGCGACGAATGAAAACGACGTGCTCGACGAGTTCTTCCGCACCGGCATTTACCGCGTGCGCAAGGCGGCCGAGACGTATCACACCAGCAGTCCGAGCATGGATATTTCGAAGGCTTCGAACTTCGAGCGTTTCGTGTTCGATCTGCTCGGCCGCGATCCGGCGCGCGTGCTGCAACTGTTCCGCGACGTCGAAGAGAAGGGCGGCTTCGACCTTGCGGCGGGCGGCGATTTCGCGCGCGTGCGGGAGTTCGGTTTCGTGTCCGGCAGCAGCAGCCATGACAGCCGCGTGGACACCATCCGCGATGTGTTCGAGCGTTACGACACGATGATCGACACGCACACCGCCGACGGCCTGAAGGTGGCGCGCGAACATCTGCAGCCGGGCATTCCCATGATCGTGCTGGAGACGGCGCAACCCATCAAGTTCGGCGAGACGATCCGCGAAGCGCTGTTGCGCGAGCCGGAGAGACCCGCGGCGTTTTCGGGCCTGGAGGCGCTCCCGCAGCGTTTCGAAGTGCTGCCGGCGGACGTGCAGCGCGTGAAGGACTTCATTGTGGCGAACGCGGGCGCGTAAGCCGCGGCTGTCGTTCAGCGTGAGCGGTTCCGCGGCTCACGCCGACTTTCTGATGCGCTGCACGCTGTCCATGTGCGCCGCCAGTTTTGCGAGCGGCACGCGATGTACCTGCGTTCGCTGTTTCACACGCTCTGTGCAAACAGACGCGCACCATGCGCTCCGGCAAAACGACGCTTGCCGCGGAACCTCGGGGCAAGCGCTCGAATCCCAAAAATGCCCGCACAACCCCAGAGCGCCCAGGCTATCTGCTTCGACCGCTACAATATTCTTTTAACCTGCGGCTTCGAGACCTGAGATGTCCACACCCACGCCCCGCGCGCCGATGCTCGCCACCGCCGATGCCTTGGCGACTCTGCTCAGCGCAGCGAGCCCGATTGCCGGCACCGAGTCGATCCCCACGCTGGAAGCGCTGAACCGCGTGCTTGCGGCCGACGTCACGTCGCCGCTCGACGTCCCGCCGATGAACACCAGTTCAATGGACGGCTACGCGATCCGCACGGCGGATCTGACGGCGCAGGGCAACAGCCGTTTGCCGGTCTCGCAGCGCATTCCGGCAGGTCGCGCGCCGGAGCCGCTGAAGCCCGGCACGGCCGCGCGCATTTTCACCGGCGCCACGGTGCCGCCCGGCGCGGACGCGATCGTCATGCAGGAGCAAACCGAAGCCGCCGGCGCGGACGTCGCGATCCTGCACAGTCCGCAACCGGGCGAATGGATCACGGCGCGGGGCGCGGATATCCGCAGCGGTTCGGTCATTCTTCCGGCGGGCACGCGGCTCACGCCTCAGGCGCTGGGACTGGCCGCCTCGGTCGGCTGTGCCGAACTCGCGGTGCGGCGGCGCGTCAAGGTGGCCGTGTTCTTCACGGGCGACGAGCTCACCATGCCCGGCGAGCCGCTGAAGCCGGGCGCGATCTACAACTCGAACCGTTTCACGCTGCGCGGCCTGCTGGAGAAGCTGGGTTGCGAGGTCACCGACTACGGCATCGTCGCGGACAAGCTCGACGCGACCCGCGCGACGCTGCGCGAAGCGGCCGAGGCGCATGACCTGATCTTGACTTGTGGCGGTGTATCGGTGGGCGAGGAGGATCACGTGAAGCCGGCGGTGGAAGCGGAGGGGCGGCTTGCGATGTGGCAGATCGCGATGAAGCCGGGCAAGCCGCTTGCGTTCGGTGCAGTGCGGCGCGCGGCGCGGCGCGGTGAGACCGTGGCGGAGCGGTCGGCTTCGGCTTCAGCCCCGGCCGCGGCAGAAACCTTCTTTATCGGCCTGCCGGGCAATCCCGTGTCCAGCTTCGCCACCTTCCTGCTGTTCGTGCGGCCGTTCATCCTCAGCCTGGCCGGTGTGCAGACGGTCGCGCCGCGCGCGCTGTCGCTGCGGGCGGACTTCACGCAGAGCAAGGCCGACCGCCGCAACGAATTCCTGCGCGCGCGGATCAACCCGACCGGCGGCCTCGATCTGTTTCCGAATCAGAGTTCGGCCGTGTTGACGTCGACAGTGTGGGGCGACGGTCTGATCGACAATCCGCCGAATCACGCGATAAGCGCCGGCGAGACCGTGCGCTTCATTCCTTTTTCCGAATTGCTGAACTGAGCGAGGCCGGCAAGCACCGGCGGCATCCCGATGAAGATTCAACTCCGATATTTTGCGAGCGTGCGTGAAGCGCTCGAGCTGGCCGACGAAGCCGTCGATCTGCCCGACGGCATCGCGACCGTCGGCGATGTGCGCGCGTGGCTGCGCGTGCGCGGCGGCATCTGGGCCGACACGCTGGCCGAAGGCCGCGCGCTGCGCATGGCCTGCAACCACGTGATGACCGGCGCCGGCACTCGCGTCACCGAAGGCTGCGAAGTCGCGTTTTTCCCGCCCGTTACCGGCGGCTGAACCGCCACGCCACAACGCCGCTTAACCGTATAGGAGCCCTAGATGCCCGTTCGCGTCCAGACGGAAGACTTCGACCTCACCGCCGAGGTCGCCGCGTTGCGCGCGCGCAATCCCAAGGTCGGCGCCGTGGCCTGCTTCGTCGGCACCGTGCGCGATCTGAACGACGGCAAAACGGTCGAGACGATGGAGCTCGAACACTATCCAGGCATGACGGAGAAGTCGCTGGAGGCGATCATCGTGAGCGCGCGCGAGCGTTGGCCGGGCATCGAGGTGTCGATCGTGCATCGGGTCGGCAAGCTCTATCCGCTCGACCAGATCGTGCTGGTGGCGACCACGGCCGCGCATCGCGGGGAAGCCTTCGCATCGTGCGAATTCGTGATGGATTATCTGAAGACCCAGGCGCCGTTCTGGAAGAAAGAAAAGACCGAGGCCGGTGAGCGCTGGGTCGATGCGCGCGTTACCGACGACGCGGCGCTCGCCCGTTGGGGCATCGAGTCAGGCAATCGGACGGTGGAATAGGGCGCGGGTATGGGCGTGTCGATCTGCGGGTCAGAGAGCGTCTTGGCGCGTCTCACACGCCGGTCTGAAACGCTTCCAAGGCTGTGGATGCCAGCTACACTTCACGCCGTGCCGTCGTAGCGGTTCAAAGCGGCCGTCAGCCAGAACCGGGCTGTCTCACTCGTCCCGCGCCCGGCCGACGATCCGCGTCGGGAACGGCTCGCCGGGCGGCCGCGCCGCGTGGCCATCCTCACCGTCGCGCGCACGCCGTTTCGGCGCGACACGGTCCAGCAACGCCTGTTGCTCGTCCGGGATCTTGTAGTCCCAGCCGAAACGGCTCAACTGCAGACTTTGCGCGATACGCAGCGCCGGTTCCATGAAGCGCACCGCCGCAGCCGGCTGATAACGCGATTCGACCGTGTCCAGAAACAGATACAGCCAGCGGCTGAAATGCTGCGGCTCGATGCCCTCGAGCGGCTGGTGCGCCTGTTGCACGTTGCCGCGGTATTGCTTGGCGCCCAGCACGAGGCTGCCCCAGAAGGTGCACATCTTGGGCAGGTGATCGTCCCAGCGGCCCGCCAGCGTCGCCTCGAAGACCGGACCAAGCAGCGTATCGGCACGCACGCGGTCGTAGAAGCCGTAGACGAGGTCGCGGATATTCGCCTCGGTGGGCTCGGCGGCGCGCTCGACCACGGGCGCGGCAGGGAAGGACGGGTTCATGCAGGTTCCAAAAAGTGCAGCGATGCATCGCGGATCGCCACAAGGTGCCACGCAACGTCGGAAATAGCCTCGAATTGAGCCCGAACGTGCGGAAGTAGGATGCGAATACCCCGCTTTTCGTATGAATGCCCCAGGCAGGAAACGTTACCATTACTGCCGAATCACGCACTCCGCCTGTCTGCGCAGAATTGGAA
Source organism: Paraburkholderia sp. BL18I3N2 (assembly GCF_003001875.1). Lineage (NCBI taxonomy): Bacteria > Pseudomonadati > Pseudomonadota > Betaproteobacteria > Burkholderiales > Burkholderiaceae > Paraburkholderia > Paraburkholderia sp. BL18I3N2. The sequence continues at coordinate 372,790 of NZ_PVNC01000005.1, read as the reverse complement.
AATATGCGTAGCGCCTGCATCTTAGGGCGAAGCGACGGCCCACGGCAACCCTTGCATCGACGCGGTTATCTCCCGGATCGCGGCTTGCGCTCATTGCACTACCTGCACTCATGAGACTGACCGACTATACGGATTACTCACTGCGCGTCCTGCTCTACCTCGCCGTTCGCGGCAGCGGGTTGTCGACGATCCAGGACATTTCGGACGCGTACGGCATTTCCAAGAACCATTTGATGAAGGTCGTGCAGCAGCTCGGCGAACTCGGCTGGGTGGAGACCGTGCGCGGCCGCAACGGCGGCCTGCGGCTCGCCGAGCAGACAAAGGCGCTGACGGTCGGCGAAATCGTGCGCGCGACGGAAAGCGACTTTGCGCTGGTGGGTTGCTTTCCGGACCAGCACGGCGAGCGCCGAGGCTGCGTTATTACGGCGCAATGCCGTTTGCGAGGCGTGCTCGAGGCGGCGCGCAATGCCTTCCTCGCCGAGCTCGACAGTCATACCATTGGTGAGGTGGCGCAGCCGCACGGCCCGCTCGCCGCGCTGCTCGGCTTGAGCGATGTGATTCCGATCACGCCGGTCGCGCATGCTAGCGACGAGTCGCCGTCGACAGCATGAATGCGCCGGGCATTTCTCGTGCGTCAAATGTTAAATAGTTGTTGCTTGAGGCAAAAAAACGCTTGAAACCTGGATAAAACGCCTCATTTTGGTGGTAATCGAAAATTGGAGGTCTCTTGATGAGAATCGACAAACTCACCACTAAATTCCAGGAAGCACTGGCCGACGCCCAGAGTCTGGCCGTCGGCCACGACAATCAATATATCGAACCGGTTCACGTCCTGTCGGCGCTCGTCGCCCAGCACGACGGCTCGGCGCGCTCGCTGCTCTCGCGTGCCGGCGTGCATGTGCAGGCGCTGCAAACGGCGCTCGGCGACGCCATCACGCGTCTGCCGCAAGTGCAGGGCACGGACGGCAACGTGCAGATCGGCCGCGAGTTGACCGGGTTGTTGAACCAGGCCGACAAGGAAGCACAAAAGCTCAACGACACGTTCATCGCGAGCGAGATGTTCCTGCTCGCGGTCGCGGACGACAAAGGCGAAGCCGGCCGTCTCGCGCGTCAGCACGGCTTGTCGCGCAAGTCGCTGGAAAGCGCGATCGTCGCGGTGCGCGGCGGCTCGCAAGTGCACAGCCAGGACGCCGAAAGCCAGCGTGAAGCGCTGAAGAAATACACCGTGGATCTGACCGAGCGCGCGCGGGCCGGCAAGCTCGATCCGGTGATCGGCCGCGACGACGAAATCCGTCGTTCGATCCAGATCCTGCAACGCCGCACCAAGAACAATCCGGTGCTGATCGGCGAACCGGGCGTGGGCAAGACCGCGATCGTCGAAGGTCTCGCGCAGCGGATCGTCAACGGCGAAGTCCCGGAAACGCTCAAGGGCAAGCGCGTGCTGTCGCTCGATATGGCGGCCTTGCTGGCCGGCGCCAAGTATCGCGGCGAGTTCGAAGAGCGTCTGAAGGCCGTGCTGAGCGACATCGCGAAAGACGAAGGGCAGACCATCGTCTTCATCGACGAAATTCACACCATGGTTGGCGCGGGCAAGGCCGAAGGCGCGATGGACGCGGGCAACATGCTCAAGCCGGCGCTCTCGCGCGGCGAACTGCATTGCGTCGGCGCGACCACGCTCGATGAATATCGCAAGTACATCGAAAAGGACGCCGCGCTCGAGCGCCGCTTCCAGAAGGTGCTGGTCGACGAACCGACGGTCGAAGCGACCATCGCGATTCTGCGCGGTCTGCAGGAAAAGTACGAGCTGCATCACGGCGTGGATATCACCGACCCGGCGATCGTCGCGGCGGCCGAACTGTCGCATCGCTACATCACGGACCGCTTCCTGCCGGACAAGGCCATCGACCTGATCGACGAAGCCGCGTCGAAGATCAAGATGGAAATCGACTCGAAGCCGGAAGAGATGGACCGGCTCGACCGTCGTTTGATCCAGTTGAAGATCGAACGCGAAGCCGTCAAGAAGGAAAAGGACGAAGCGTCGCAAAAGCGTCTGCAATTGATCGAGGAAGAAATCGAGCGGCTGAATCGCGAATATTCGGACCTCGAAGAAATCTGGACCGCGGAAAAAGCCGCGGTGCAAGGCAGCGCGCAACTGAAGGAAGAGATCGAAAAGACGCGTGCGGAAATCACGCGCCTGCAACGTGAAGGCAAGCTGGAGAAGGTCGCCGAGTTGCAGTACGGCAAGCTGCCGGGTCTCGAAGCGCAGTTGAAGGAAGTGACCAAGGCCGAGGCCAGCGAGCAGAACAATCCGACGCGGCCGCGCCTGTTGCGTACGCAGGTCGGTGCGGAGGAAATCGCTGAAGTCGTGTCGCGTTCCACCGGCATTCCGGTGTCGCGCATGATGCAGGGCGAGCGCGAAAAGCTGCTGCAGATCGAAGAGAAGCTGCACGCGCGCGTGGTCGGCCAGGACGAGGCGATCAGTGCGGTGGCCGACGCGATCCGCCGTTCGCGCGCGGGTCTCTCGGATCCGAACCGGCCGTATGGTTCGTTCCTGTTCCTCGGTCCGACCGGAGTGGGCAAGACGGAGTTGTGCAAGGCCCTGGCGTCGTTCCTGTTCGATTCGGAAGATCATCTGATCCGTATCGATATGAGCGAATTCATGGAGAAGCACAGCGTCGCGCGCCTGATCGGTGCGCCGCCGGGATACGTCGGCTATGAAGAGGGCGGTTATCTGACGGAAGCCGTGCGTCGCAAGCCGTATAGCGTGATCCTGCTCGACGAAATCGAGAAGGCGCATCCGGACGTGTTCAACGTGCTGCTGCAAGTGCTCGACGACGGCCGCATGACCGATGGACAGGGCCGTACCGTGGACTTCAAGAACACGGTGATCGTGATGACGTCGAACCTCGGTTCGCAAGTAATCCAGTCGATGGTCGGCGAGCCGCAGGAAGCGGTGAAGGACGCGGTCTGGGAAGAAGTGAAGCTGCACTTCAGGCCCGAGTTCCTGAACCGGATCGACGACGTCGTGGTGTTCCATGCACTCGACCGCTCGAACATCCAGTCGATCGCGCGGATCCAGTTGCAGCGTCTGCATGAGCGGCTCGCCAAGCTCGACATGCAACTGGTGGTGTCGGATTCGGCGCTCGAGCATGTGGGCAAGGTCGGCTACGATCCGCTGTTCGGCGCGCGGCCGTTGAAGCGCGCGATCCAGCAAGAGATCGAAAACCCGGTCGCCAAGCTGATCCTGGCCGGCAAGTTCGGTCCTAAGGATGTGATTCCGGTCGAAGTGGAAGACGGCAAACTGGTGTTCGAGCGCGTCGTGCATTAAGCGGATCGCGTTCTTCTTCGAAGGCAGGAACCGCGGCAGTCGAGCTGTTCCTGGCGACGTAAAAAAACGGCAACGAAGGCGACTTCGTTGCCGTTTTTTCTTGCCCGTCCTGATTACGCAAAACGGGCAGGCGAGGCCGCTTTGTTACGCGTTGCCCTTGCCGAACAGCGCCGACAAACCGCCGAGCGCGCCGAGCACCGTGGTGGCGTTCAGCTTGCCCTCAGCCGGCACTTCGCCTTCCGGCGTGGCCGCGTTGACGACGTGCGGCAAAATTTGCGACAGCAGACCGGTGACCTGGTCCGGCTGCACGCCGGCTTTCGCCGCGAGGTTGGTCACGGTTTCCGAGCCGAGCACGCTGTGCAGCGCGTCGGCCGCGATCGGCAGATTCTCTCCGTTGCTGACCCATGAGGTCACGACGTCGCCGAGGCCTTTTTCCTTGAAGCGTTCGATCAGGCCGTTCAGGCCGCCCGGCTGGCTATTGACGAATTCGAGTGCGGCCGAAACCAGGGCTTGCTGGCCACCGCCTTCGGGGGATTTGCCAACCAGGGAACCGAGTGTGTCGAGTAGGCTCATGACGGTCTCTCTTGAATGCCGACACGTGCTTGACGGGTCAGCGGGTGAAAACGCCGCGCGGTTGCGCGGCGGCGTGGAAGGAAGGCGGGCGGTGGCGAGACGGCGCCGATGCGTGCATTCGCGTGGGCATCACGCGCGGATCACCTGGGCTGTCGCGCTGCCGGCGCTCAATCCTGTTTCGTACTCCGGTTCATTCTGTCCGGTCCTCGTTTCGTACTGTCAGGCACCGCCCGAGGCCGCCGCAGCCGACGCGGCCTTGCTCTTTTTCGCTTTCTTCTTCGAAGCCCTGCTGTCGGAGGCGCTAGCCGGCGCCGCCGCGGTCGTCGCGGTCGTCGCGGCCGGAGCGGAAGCCGCCGCCGCGTCGGACGCCGCAGCCTTGCTCTTCTTCTTCGACTTCGACGCCTTCGCGCCGGAAGCATCCGCCGGCGCGGCCGGCGTCGTGTTCGCGGCCGTGGTTGGCGCCGCCGTAGGCGCGGTAGGCGCCGGCGCTGCCTTGGTGCTGGCCGTGCTGCTCGGCTTCGTGGCGGGCTTGGCGCCGCTCGGCGGCGTGGACGAGCCGTTGATCGTCAGGCCGGCCGCCTCGAGGTTGGTTACCGATTTCGCGCCGATGCCCTTCACGCGCGTGGCGAGATCGTCGGCGTCCTTGAATGGGCCATTCTTGGTGCGTTCGTCGATGATCGCTTTCGCATGCACCGGGCCGATACCCTTGACCGATTCGAGCGCCGCCTGGTCGGCGGAATTCACTTCGACGGCCGCCGCAAATCCGGCCGACAGCGACAAAGCCAAAGCAACGCAAAGCATTAAAAGCTTCTTCAGCATGGCAAGCACTCCATTGTGGGCAAAAAAGTTAGCCGCGAAGGGACGACACGTACACAACCTGGACGACAGCATCCTGTCAGCTTTCGCTGCGCTTAAGCATAGAACAAATTGCGCGCCCTTATTTGCCGACGCGGACGATTTATACCGATCGATTCATGACAAGTAAATCAGTGTGAACAAGATTTAAACCTTTTGCCTCGTCATTAGGCTGATATGAGTTTATCGATCAAATCCATGCGCCGTAAAAAATGACGACGCAGACAAATGACAGCAAGACGCACTTGACTTAGAGTGCACTCGAAGTCCTAACCTGAGTTCCGTCATGTCGAATATCTCGAAAGCACTCACCATCGGGCAGGTCGCTGAAACGATCGGCGTCTCGACGCACACGCTGCGGTATTACGAGCAGGCCGGGCTGATTCGCGAGGTCGGCCGCACACAGGCGGGGCATCGGCTGTATTCGCCGGCCGATCTCGACTGGCTGCGGTTCGTGATGCGCCTGAAGGCGACTGGCATGCCGATCGCCGGCATGCAGGCGTTCGCGGCGTTGCGCGCGCAAGGCCAGCCGACCATGGGCGCGCGCCGCGACCTGCTGGTGGCGCATCGGGATGCGGTTTTGGCGCGGATCGCGGAGTTGCAGAGCAACCTCGGCGCGATCGTCGACAAGATCGCGTACTACGAGGCGGCCGGGCGCGCACCCGCCGCGGAGCACTCGCCACGACAGACCGACGAAACCCACGCGCATTTACATTTGGAAGAGGACTCACCATGGACCACGCACACAACGACCGCTACACCCGAGGCTGGGAAAAACTGAAGCAGATCGACGGCTCGACTGGCGAACAGGTGATCGCCGCGCTCGCGCCGATCGCGCCGGATTTCGGGCGTCTGCTGATCGAATTCGGCTTCGGCGATATTTACAGCCGGCCGCAACTCGATCTGCGCGCGCGTGAGATTGCTACGATCGCGTCGCTGGCCACGCTTGGTTGCGCGCAGCCGCAGTTGAAGGTGCATATCGAGGCGGCGTTGAACGTCGGCTGCACGCGCGAGGAGATCGTCGAGGTGTTCATGCAGATGGCGCTCTATGCGGGCTTTCCGGCGGCGCTGAATGCGCTGTTTGCCGCGCGCGAGATTTTTGAGCGCCGTGATCGGGCGGCGAATGACGTGCAAGCGGCGAGTGCCGGCCGGGTGGTGGAAGAAGGGGTCCACGCGGCCGCGGATTGATATCCGCGAGGCGCCGCGACAACAATGGTAGGGCAGGCGGCTGCTTTGTGCGGCCGCTTTTTGTTGAGGTGCCGACGCAACTAACGGTCTGCTTTGAGCAACCGCTGCGATTCCGCGTCAGTGGCCGAGGGTCAAACTACGGCTATCAGTAAGAAACCGGCAATTTTCTGGCTAAAGGATCAAACCGAGGCTTCGCAGTGGTAAGCAGGCAATTTTCCAGCCAAGGATCAAACCGAGGCTTACGAGCGCAAAGCCGGCAATTTTCCGGCTAAGGATCAAACCGAGGCTTACTAGCGCAAAGCCGGGCAATTTTTCCGGCCCAGGATAACTGCGGCTTACCGGCGCGCAAGCCAAAATTCTTGCCGCCTACACAGCCCCATCAAGCCGCCGAATCCACCCGAAGCGCCGCCTCGGCACGCAAATACCGCTTGCTCACCACGCGCCAGTACATCAGCAAGCCAATGCCGGCAATCGCCAGACTCGCGGTATTCGCCACCCAGAAGCCACGCGCGCCGGTCAGCCATTCCGGCGTGCCGCCGGTCACGTTGAAACCGAGCACATAGCCCCCGCCGAGCCCCACGCCCCACAGCGCCACCGCGTAGATTACGGTCGGCACGACCGCCACCTTGTACGCGCGCAGCACGAACGCGGTGGTGATCTGCAAGGCATCGAACAGGTGATAGCACACGACGATCAACACCAGCGGCAACGCCGCCGTCACGACCTGCGCATTCGGCGTATAGCCTTCGATGATGTACGGCCGCAGCACCAGCACGATCGCGCCGTAACAGCAGGCAATCGCCATCGCCATCATGATGCCGTGACGCGACAGCGTGCGCGCCGCTTCCGGACGATGCGCGCCGAGCGCCTGCGCGACCAGCGTCGACGAAGCGATGCCGATCGACAGCGGCGTCATGTACAGCACCGCGCCGATATTGCCGGCGATCTGGTGGCCGGCGAGCGTCGTCGTGCCGAAGCGCGCAATGAAGAGCGCCATGAACGTGTAGGAGGTGACTTCGATCAGATACGACAGGCCCATCGGAATACCCAGCCGCAGTTGCGCCGCCTGGCGCCGCCAGACCGGCCAGCAAAACTGCGCGAAGATCGCAAACGGCCGGAAGATGTCGACGCGCGTCAGCAGCAGCATGCCGAGCGCGGCCAGCGCCCAGTTGATCGTGGTGCTGGCGAGCGCGCAACCCGGCCCACCGAGCGCCGGCACGCCGAATCCGCCGAAGATGAACCACGTATTGAGCGGCACCTTGAGCAGCAGCGCGCCGATCTGCAGGATCATCACGAGCCGCGGCTGGCCGACCGCGTTGGTGACCGAACTGTAGACCCGAAAAGCGAGGCCGGCCGGCAAGCCGAAAGCCAGAATCCGCAGGTAGGCGACGGTGCGGTCGTGCAGCGCCTCGGGCACGCGCGCGACCTGCAACACGGGGCCCGGGAAGAACAGGATCAGGAAGCCGATCACGGTCAGCGCCAGCGCAAGCCACAAGGCCTGGCGAACTTCCTCGCCGATCTCGATGTAGCGGCGCGCGCCGTAGAGTTGCGCGGTAATCGGTTGCAGCGCGGTCAGAATGCCGGTCAGGCCGATATACACGGAGATATAGATCGACGAGCCGAGGCCGAGCGCGGCGAGATCGACAGCGGAGTAACGGCCGACCATCGCCGTGTCGATCACGCCGAACGCGATGATCGCCAGTTGGCCGATCAGCACCGGCCAGGCGAGGCCGGCGATTTTCCGTACGTCGGCGAACATGCTCAGTCGGACTTCTTGCGCCAGCTGCGGCGTTTGACGACCGGCGGCTTCGGACGGTCGATGCGCACGTACAAACGGAAGCGTTCGTCGCGGTCGGCCACGCGGCGGCCTTCCCACACCAGCTTCCAGACGAAGTCGGACATCGCGCTCGGTTCGCCGTAGTCCTGCGTATCCTGACGCAGGATCACGTCGCAGTCCTGGTCGAAGGAGAAGTGCATGTCGCCGAAATAGGCGAAGGTCGCGATCTGCGCATTGCCGAGGCGCACCGGCGAGATGCAGGTGTAGTCGTCCGGCAGATGGGCGGCGATCTGTTCGGCGACGTCCTTATAAGTCCGGCTGTAGTTGACGACCGGCAGCCACAGCGTCATGAGCAGCACCCACATGAGGGTGGTGCCGGCGCTCGAGAGCACCACGCTGCGCCACAAGACTTTCGGGTGGCGCGCGAGCCGCCACTGCACCAGCACGAACCAGCAGACCGTCACGGCGACCGCGCACACGAACGACAGGATCTTGAACTGCGGCGCGAAGCCCGGCGCGAGACGCGCGAGATTACGCGCGAGCGGATGCGGGAAGCCGGTCAACCCCGCGATATAAACCAGCCAGACGAAGCTGCCGAGAATCGTGAAGCTCAGGAGCGCGAACCAGTCGATTGCATTGATCGCGCCGCGCTTGAGCGTGGGCAGCGCGAACGCGGCCAGCACGGCGAGCGGCGGCAGCAGCAGCATGTAAAGCCGGTTCGATTGGTGGCTCTGCAACACGACCAGCACGAACAGCGGCCCGATCACCGAAAGCGGAATGGCCACGTGCGGTGCGCGCCGCAATCCCGACCAGCTGAACCACGCCCACAGTGCCAGCGGCCACGCCGGCCATGTGAAAAGTGGCAGGTTTTTCAGCGCGTAGCCGGCAACCGAGCCGGGCGGCCCGGCGAACGAACTCAAGCTGACGTGCACCCATTGATTGAGGTACCAGACGGCGTCGACGGGGAAGGTGGCGAGCGCGGCGATCGGCCACGCCGCCGACAACACGAGCGCCACCGGCAGGCCTGCCAGCAGCAGCCAGCGCGAGCGCGTTTCGCGCACGATCAGGGTCATCGCCAGCGTGCCGAGCAGCAGCGCGCCGACCAGCACAGGGCTGCTGGCCAGGACGACGAGGGAGATGGCGAGACCCCAGATCAGCGCGCCCTGAATGGGCTTGTCGATCATGCGCACGAGCCCGTACACGAGCATCGCGATGCCGAAGAACTGTGCGAGCTGCGGCGTGGTTTCGTGGCCGCGCTCGGCGAGACCGAAACAGGCAAGCAGGATCAGCAGTGCGCCGTCGGCGAGCGTGCGGCCGTAGTCGCGCGGCTCCGGCTCGCCGCCGAACGCGTATTTGAACGGCTGGACTTCGGCGCGCCGGCCGAGCAGGTAAGCCGCGTACCAGACGAACGCGCAGCCCGCGCAGAACATCAGGCCCGTGAAGACGCGCGAGGCGTTGCTCGCGTCGACCCACGGCGCGAGCAGACGGATCGCGCTGGCGCCGAACCAGTAGCCGAGCGGGCCGTCTTCAGTGAGGTATTTGCCGACCAGATTCGGCAGGAGCCAGTCGTGCGCGCCGCCGTTCGCCATGGTCCACATGACGCCGAAGCCGGCTGCATCCTCGTTCTTCCACGGATCGCGGCCGAATAGTCCGAACGATGCGTAGACGATACAGATGGTCAGCAGCAGCCAGCGCGGCAACGCACTGGTCGCTGAGGCAGTGAGGCGAACGACAGGTCTCATGCGGTGTGTGGTATTGGATAAGCGGTGCAGCCGGGACCGGACGGCATGTCCGGCTCGAAGGCCAATTTGGAGCATCCGGCATTGTAGTCGTGCCGTGCGATGCGCGTCACGGCCGGTAACGGCTCGCAACGTGGTTGGAAAAGCTGTAACACGGTTTGGGTGGCGCGCCGTGCTCGTGCGCTTTTCGCCGCCGCATTGGCTATGGATGATCAGCCAGGCGACAAAAAAGGGCAGCTCGCGCTGCCCTTTTTGTTCCTGCTTCGCTGCCGGCCAAAGCCGGCGACGAGCCAGGTATTACTTCGCTGCTGCCTTGCCGGTAGCGCGCGAGCCGAACTTGTTGCGGAACTTCTCGACGCGGCCTGCCGTGTCCATGATCTTTTGCTGGCCGGTGTAGAACGGATGCGATTCCGACGACACTTCGATCTTGGCGAGCGGGTAGGTCTTGCCTTCGAATTCGGCGGTTTCACGCGTCTGGATGGTCGAGCGCGTCACGAACTTGAAGTCGTTCGACACGTCGATGAACAGAACTTCGCGATAATCCGGGTGAATGCCTTCTTTCATGATCTTTCCTTTAATCTGGCGGTAGCCAACCCGCGTGCGGCCGTATTTAAACGAACCGCATCTAGGCGCGAGCCACTTGCCTATGGTCGAAAAACGGCGATTATGCCAGAAAATCAGTCGCTTGACGACTTTTGCAGAGGCTTTTTGCTAGCGGCACGCGCCGTTTTCACGGCTGTCTGGCGCGCTCGGCGGTCGTCACGCGTATCGGGCGCCGGCCCTTGTTTGGCGGGCGTTCGCGTCAGGCGGGCGGCGTGAACGTCATACCGACCCGCGCCGGATCCTGCCGGTAATATTGCGCGAGCAGCCGGTAAAGCTGCGGATACTCGGCTTCGAACGCCTGCGGCTGAACGAACAGCGCCTCGCTGCAGACGGCAAAAAATTCCGACGGATGATCCGCCGCGTACGGATCGATCAACGAGTCGCGCTCGAAGCGTGCCCAGCGACGCTCCGGCACCGCGTCGACCTTGGCGCAGAAGTGGTCGTAAGCATGGTCGAACACATCGGCCCAAGCCTGCGAATCGAGCGGCGCGTGCCAGCGGCGCATGAGCGGCGGGTGGCCGTCCGCTTCGCCGTTCAGCATGTCGATCTTATGCGCGAATTCGTGAATCACGACGTTGTAGGCGTCCGAGCCGTCCGTCATTTGCGCGTCTTCCCACGACAGCACCACCGGCCCGCCTTCCCATGCTTCGCCGCTCGCGTCCTGTTCGACCTCGTGCACCACGCCGTCTTGGTCCTCGACCGTCTTGCGGATCACGAACTCGCCCGGATAGACGATCACGCCGACCCAGCCGCGATACAGATCGAGGCTCAGGTTCAGCACCGGCAAGCAAGCCTGGGCGGCGATCGCCACGGTCATCGCGTCGGTGAGTTCGAGCTCGTGCGCGGTCGAAAATTCTTTTTGCGCGAGGAACAGGCTCGTCAGTTCGCGCAAACGCACGAGGTCCGGCGCAGCGAGGTGCGCGAGGAACGGCAGGCCGTCGAGCGTGGCTTGCCAGAGCGAATCCTCGATCGCGTAGTCGCGTAGCGCGCGCTCGCGCCGGCGTGTGCCGAACCATTGGGTCAGTTTCGAGAGCATGGCCTGAAGCAACCTTTAGTCGATCTGTTTTTGCCACGCGGCAAACAGGCCGCCGCATATCGCCACGCCGATCAGAAAGTAGAAGCCGTCCAGCGAGGTCAAAAAGCTGGCTTGTTGCGCCACCGTGCGGCTGATTTCCACGAGCGCCAGCGAGTGCGCCTCGGAGGGCGAGCGGCCGGCGGCGGCCAAGTCTTTCGTCAGCGCGGCAAGCGAGTTCTGGAACACAGGATTGTACGGATTCACGAACTCCGCGAGGCGAGTTTCATGCAGCGCCTGGCGATGTTGCTCGACGATGATCACGGAGGCCGTCGCGAACGACATGGTCAGTTGCCGCACGATGTTTTTCAGCCGGTAGCCGTGGGTGAATTCTTCGATGGCGAAAATTCTGAATGTGAGATTGGCGACCGGTAGCACGATGAATAGCAGCAGCAAGCCGCGCAACAGTAACGGCAGCATCAACGCCGCCTCGCCGACGCCGGGCGACATGCGCGTCATCAATGCCGCGGCGAACGCGGCGACCGCGAAGCCGGGCACGATGATCCACTTCTTGCGCGGCAGCAGCTTCGCATAACGCAAATAGACGAACAGCGCGCTCGCCGAAATCAGCGACGTCACGCCGACCAGTTGCCCGGCGTTTTCGACCGGATAGCCGAGACCGCTCTCGAGAAAGCGCGAGATCAGGTAGCTGAACACAGTCGAGATGTAGTAGTAGAACATGTACAGCACGAGCCCGACCTGGAAGACCTTCTCGCGCAGCGCATGAAGGCGCACGAGCGGCGCGGGATGATGCCACTGGTGATAGGCGAACCAGCCTAGGGCGGCGATCCCGGCGACGGTCAGCAGAATCAGTCCGGGCGACGCGCTGAACAACTGGAAGCGCACTTGCTGCATCACGATCTGCAGCGCGCCTTGCGCAAACGCGAAGATGATGTACGGCCAGAAATGCGCCGAGCCGCGTTCCTCCGGCAGACGGTTGCCGGAGTCGGGCAACGCGAGCAAGGCCAGCACGGCGAACAGCACGCCCACCGGCGCCGTGCAGGCGAACAGCGCGCGCCAGTCGAAATGCCCGACCAGCTGGCCGCCGATCAGCGGCGCCAGCGCACTGCTCAGGACGATCAGTATGAGAAACGCGCGGGTGGCCGCGGGACGCTGCTGCGGCTTGAAACTCATCTGGATCAGGATGCGGCAGGTGCCCATCATCGGGCCGATGAAGTAGCCTTGAAAGCCACGCGCGAACGCCAGTTCGATTGACGATTCGCACAGCGCCGCGGCCACTGCCCCGCCGGCATAGAGCAGCATGCAGCCGGCCACGTAACGCCGGTAACCGAAGCGTTCGACCCACCATTGCTGCTGCAGGATGCCCAGCACCGCCGCGACCGCATACGCGCTCGACGCCCACACCAGTTCATCGGGCGACGCGTTGATGCCGCCGGCGATATAGCTGGTGAAAAACGAGAAGATCGAATTGTCGAAATAGTCGAGGCCGGTGACGACGGCCAGCACCCAGGGGAAGAAATCGCCGCGCAGTTTTTCGACGCTGAACAACGACACGCGGGGCGACGTGGTGCTCATGAGGATTTGCCCGGCGTGGGCTCGCCCGGCGTGGATTCGCCCGGCGTGGGGTCGTGCGGCTCTTTTGCCTGTTTTGAAGATGTCGCGTTGGCTGTCTTGGCGCGCGCATTGCGGCGCTGCTCGAGCAACGCCTCCGCATTCTCGCCGGCGAGGCGCCGTTTCAGGTAGTCGAGGTCGGGGCTCAGTTCGGCGCGCAGCTTCTGCGCTTCCTTCAGTTCGCGGCGCACGCTTTCGATGCGCGCGTCGAGTGCTGCGACCTGTTGCTCGATGGCGTCGTGAATCTGCTGCAGCGATTCGGTCGAGTAGCGGTGGCCGCCGTCGACGGGTTCCAGCGGACGCTTGAGCATTTCGGTGACGCTGTGCAGCGAGAAACCGAGCGAGCGCAAACGCAGAATGCGGCCGAAGCGCTTCAGATCGTCCTCGTCGTAAAGCCGGTAGCGGCCTTCACTGCGCGTGGGCGACACGAGGCCGCGTTCCTCGTAGTACTTCAGCGTGCGGGGTGTGACGCCGAGACGTTCGGCGGCGTCGCGCACCGTTAGCAGAGTGGGTGAGTCCTTGGGCATAGGTGTGTGACTGACATGACGGACTGGTCGCATTGTACTGCAACCTGTACGTTCACGTACAGGTTGCATCCATAATCAACGTCGCTGTCGGCAACCGGACGCGGTCTGCGCACCTGCGCGAATGGCAAATCGAAGGGCGAAAAAAAGCCGCTCGTTTGCGACGAGCGGCTTTTCTATGCGGTGCGTATGCTGCGATTGCTGCGGCTGTATCAGCTCAATTACTTAGCTGCCGCCGCCGCGACGCATCATGTCGAAGAACTCGGAGTTGCTCTTTGTCTGGCGGATCTTGTCGAGCAGGAATTCCATCGACTCGACTTCGTCCATGTCGTGAATGAACTTGCGCAGCACCCAGATCTTTTGCAGCACTTCGGGCTTGATCAGCAGTTCTTCGCGGCGCGTGCCGGACTTGTTCAGGTTGATCGACGGATAGACGCGCTTTTCAGCAAGACGGCGCTCAAGGTGCACTTCCATGTTGCCGGTGCCCTTGAACTCTTCATAAATCACGTCGTCCATGCGGCTGCCGGTTTCGATCAGCGCCGTGCCGATGATGGTCAGCGAACCGCCTTCCTCGATATTGCGCGCCGCGCCGAAGAAGCGCTTCGGACGCTGCAGCGCATTGGCGTCGACACCACCCGTCAGCACCTTGCCCGAAGCCGGCACGACGGTGTTGTACGCCCGCGCGAGACGCGTGATCGAGTCGAGCAGAATCACCACGTCGTTCTTCATTTCGACGAGGCGCTTGGCTTTTTCGATCACCATTTCGGCGACCTGAACGTGACGCGCGGCGGGTTCGTCGAACGTGGAGGCGATCACTTCGCCCGCCACCGAACGCTGCATTTCGGTCACTTCTTCCGGGCGTTCGTCGATCAGCAGCACGAACAGCACGACATCCGGATGGTTCTGCTTGATCGCGTGGGCGATGTGCTGAAGCATCACGGTCTTGCCGGACTTCGGCGACGCCACCAGCAGGCCGCGCTGGCCTTTGCCGATCGGCGCGATCATGTCGATGATGCGGCCCGTGACGTTTTCCTCGCCACGCATTTCACGTTCGAGCAGCAGCACCTTGTTCGGGTGCAGCGGCGTCAGGTTTTCGAACATGATCTTGTGCTTCGAGGCTTCCGGCGGCTGGCCGTTGACCTTGTCCACCTTCACCAGCGCGAAATAACGTTCGCCGTCTTTCGGCGTACGCACTTCGCCTTCGATCGTGTCGCCCGTATGCAGGTTGAAGCGGCGGATTTGCGACGGGCTGATGTAAATATCATCCGTGCTGGCGAGGTACGAGGTTTCCGGCGAACGCAGGAAGCCGAAGCCGTCCGGCAGCACTTCGAGCGTGCCGTCGCCGAAGATCGTGTCGCCCGTTTTGGCTCGTTTTTTTAGAATGGCGAACATCAATTCCTGCTTGCGCAGGCGGTTCGCACTTTCGATCTCGAGGCCATTGGCCATCTCGATCAATTCGGACACGTGCAGAGTCTTAAGCTCGGATAAATGCATACGGAGAACCCGCAGGAGAAGGTGCGACGAAATGGAATCTGGGAGGAGAGTGAGCGGAACCGCTCAAGGACTTACACGTCTTTTCGACGTTTTGCGGATTCTAGCATAGCACACGCCAGTTTCCGCCGGTGCGACGGCATGGCATCTTTCTTGTTGAGCGTGTTGCCGGCTGACAACACGCTCAACACAGCGCGCCGCGGGCCTCAGAGGCCTCGCGGCGCGCCGCTGTGAAGCTTTACAGGTTACCGTCGAGGAACGCGGTGAGTTGCGACTTCGACAGTGCGCCGACTTTCTGCGCGGCGACAGCGCCGTTCTTGAACAGGATCAGCGTGGGGATACCGCGCACGCCAAACTTGACCGGCGTCGATTGATGTTCGTCGACATTGATCTTGGCGATTTGCAGGCGATCGGCGTAATCCTTCGCGACTTCGTCGAGGATCGGCGCGATCATCTTGCACGGACCGCACCATTCGGCCCAGAAATCGAGCAGCACGGGTTTATCGGATTTCACGACGTCCTGTTCGAACGATGCGTCGCTAATATGCTTGATTTGTTCGCTCATTTATGAATACCTCTATCGGTTCGAGGCCCGCCTGAATTGCTCGCCACGATACGTCAAAACCTAAGGAAACTTCCGTTCGCTTTGCCGCAACCGCAGCCTTGCCGACACACGCCGAAAAAGGGGAAACCTGTTTCGGAATATGCGGAAGGCTCGCGTTTGCGGGTCATCCGTACGGCAGTTTAGCTTAATTCGCTATGCGTTGCCGGGGCCGATAGTACTCATCAGGGCAGTGGGGCCAATGGCTGCCGACGAAGTGCCACCGTGATTCGTGAAACCATGACGCAACGTATCTGGTGGCTTGCCGGCCAAACTCAAGTGGCTTCAATGCGACTCGCCGCGAGTTCGTCTATATAGTGCGGAAGTAGCGATTCAGCGCGCCATTGGCGCTTTGCTCGTATTAACAGTCGCACGACGGCTCAAGCGGTGATAGAATGTTTCGTGACGGGCCTCCTCGCATGGAGGGATGGTCAACCTGGTCAGGTCGGGAACGAAGCAGCCACAGCCGTTTTCCACCAGTGCCGAGGGTCGGGCTCGTCACCTTCCTTTCTCATTGCTTCTGCCGGTTCTTGTTGTTCTCCGCGGGTTCTTCCGCAAACGCATTCCATCTCCTGTTTTACCCTGAGCGCCGCGGCATTCAGCCATCTCTGCCGATGTTTCTCGCGCGCCTCATCTATTTTTTTCTATCGGTCCGTTAGCCACTTCCAATGAAGTGACAGCATGCGTTCGCGCGCCGTCGCGAATCGGTTTTGCGTGGCATCGTTACTGATACAATTTCCAGATGACCTATCAAGTTCTCGCACGCAAATGGCGGCCGAAGGATTTCGCTTCGCTCGTCGGACAGGAGCACGTGGTGCGCGCGCTCACGCACGCGCTCGACGGCGGCCGTCTGCACCATGCCTATCTGTTTACCGGCACACGCGGCGTCGGCAAAACCACGCTGTCGCGCATCTTCGCCAAGGCGCTGAATTGCGAAACCGGCGTGACTTCCACGCCATGCGGCGTGTGCCGCGCGTGCCGCGAGATCGACGAAGGGCGCTTCGTCGACTATGTCGAGATGGACGCGGCGAGTAATCGCGGCGTCGACGAAATGGCGGCGCTGCTCGAGCGCGCCGTCTACGCGCCGGTGGATGCGCGCTTCAAGGTCTATATGATCGACGAAGTGCACATGCTGACCAACCACGCCTTCAACGCCATGTTGAAGACGCTGGAAGAACCGCCTGCGCACGTCAAGTTCATTCTCGCCACGACGGATCCGCAAAAGATTCCGGTCACGGTGCTGTCGCGCTGTCTGCAGTTCAATCTGAAGCAGATGCCGGCCGGCCACATCGTCTCGCATCTCGAACATATTCTCGGCGAAGAGAAGGTGCCGTACGACGCCCAGGCGCTGCGTCTGCTCGCGCGCGCGGCCGACGGCTCGATGCGCGACGCGCTTTCGCTGACCGATCAGGCGATCGCCTATTCGGCTAATCAGGTCAATGAAGAAGCCGTGCGTGGCATGCTCGGCGCGCTCGACCAGAGCTACCTGATTCGTCTGCTCGACGCGCTCGCGGACGGCGATGGCGCCGCGGTGCTGTCGGTCGCCGACGAGATGGCGTTGCGCAGTCTGTCGTTTTCGACGGCGCTGCAGGATCTGGCGAGTTTGCTGCACCGGATCGCGTGGGCGCAGTTCGCGCCGTCGTCGGTACTAGACGAGTGGCCCGAGGCGGCCGACCTGCGCCGCTTCGCTGAAGCGCTGAGCGCCGAACAGGTGCAACTGTTCTATCAGATCGCGACGATCGGTCGAAGCGAACTGGGTCTCGCGCCGGACGAATACGCGGGCTTCACCATGACGCTGCTGCGCATGCTGGCGTTCGAACCGGCGCCCGCGGGCGGCGGCGGTGGCACCGTAGGTTCGGCGCGTGCGCCGGGCCAGGCGGGGGCGAACGGAGCGAAACGTACCGGCGCGCCGGCCGTGGCCGCGCAACAGGGCGCTTCGGGTTTGCCGGCGACGGCAGCCGCGACACCCGCATCGGGGAGTTCGCGTGAAGCGAGCGTGAACGCTACCACGCCGGTTCGTGAGACGCAGCCTGGCGATGCTGCGGTGCTGGACAAGGGCGCAGCGGTCGGCGCATCGGTTCAGCCTGCGCAGCAAGCGAATGGCGCAATTGAAGTGCAGGCTGCTGGTAACAGAATTCAGGCTACGCCGCCGGATTCTGCTCAAGGCGTAACGACAGAGCAATCGCCTGGTGCAGAGCCGGCGCCGGTTGCTCACGAGGTAAATTCAGCGCCGTTGTCGGCGGAGGACGATGCCGCCGCGGCATCCGCGTCGCCCGCAACTCCTACCGCCGCCTTGGCGCCGTGGGATGACGCGCCCGCCGACTCGGCCGCGAACGAAGCTTCCGTAACCGCTGTCGCCAACGGCTCGGAGACGAATGTCGCCGCGGCCACATTTCTCGACGACTCAGCGCCCGCGTCTTCGTTGAGCGCACCCGCAGCGGCTGCACTCGCCCGCACCGAGCAGGCCGCGGCAACAACACCGTCACAAAATTCGCAGGAGCCGCCGCCCGTTGCCGACAGCGCACCGCGTCGCGCAGGTGGCGCAAGCGCCGCGCTCGACGTCTTGCGCAGCGCCGGTTTGAAAGTGTCGTCGGACCGTGGCCGCGCGACCGCGAAGCCCGCTGCGCCCGCTACGCCAAAACCGGCTGCGCCGCGCGTCGTCGTTCCCGTGCCGACCCCGGGCGCACCGCGCCGCGCGCCACAGCAGGATGCCGCGCCGGCAGCGCCCGCCGCTCGCACGTCCGCATCTTCAGCGCCCGCACAGCGCAACGGCGCCGAGCAGAACGGCGCGTCGGCGCCGCCGTGGGACGACATGCCGCCCGACGAATACATGCCGCTCACCGCCGCGGACGAAGGCTATTACGGCCTGCCGGACGACGGCTACATGCCCGTGTTCGACAGCGGCCCCGACGACGTCCGCGTGAATTCCGCCGCCCCCGCGTCGGCGCCGGTGGTCGATCAACGTCCACTGCCGCCCGCCGTGCCGCTCGATCCGCTGGGCTTCAAGGGTGATTGGCCGGCCTTGGCCGTCGATCTGCCGCTCAAGGGCATTTCGTATCAGCTCGCGTTCAACAGCGAACTCATGGCGCTCGAAGGCCGCACGCTCAAACTGAACGTGCCGGTGCCGCAGTACGCGGAAGCCTCGCAAGTCGCTAAACTGAAAGCCGCGCTCGCCGACAGGCTCGGCCAGACTGTCGACGTGCTCGTCGAAGTCGGTCCGGCGCGCCGCACGGCCGCCGCGCACGACGCCGCCTTGCGCGCGCAGCGTCAACAGGAGGCGGAGCGCGAGATCGGCGCCGATCCGTTCGTGCAGTCGCTGATTCGCGAGTTCGGCGCGAGCATCGTGCCTGGCTCGATTCGCCCGATTACTCCGGACGCCGGTTCGAACGGCGCGCCGTCGGTCCACTGATTCGCCGCGCGACACGCCATAGCGCGCCCGATTTCCGAATTTCACGCTATCAAGAAGGAGCATGTCCATGATGAAAGGCCAACTCGCCGGGCTGATGAAGCAAGCCCAGCAGATGCAGGAAAACATGAAGAAGATGCAGGAGCAACTCGCGCTGATCGAAGTCGAGGGGCAGTCGGGCGCCGGTCTCGTGAAGGTGACGATGACCTGCAAGAACGACGTGCGCCGCGTATCGATCGACCCGAGCCTGCTCGCCGACGACAAGGACATGCTGGAAGACCTCGTCGCCGCCGCGTTCAACGACGCCGTGCGCAAGGCCGAAGCCACCGCCCAGGAAAAGATGGGCGGCATGACTTCGGGTCTGCCGCTGCCGCCGGGCTTCAAACTGCCGTTCTGAACGACACCGCTGCAAGGCGGCGGGTCAGGCGCCGTGGCGGTTGTCGCCGCGGCGTGAACGGAGCGCGTGAGTTGCGCACGCTGCGCGTGCCGCCGGTGCTGCACTCGCTGCGCGCGTGTTCCGGCTTGACCCAACTGGCCGTCGTTCGGCCGAGGCGTGCATCGTGCGCTCTCGAGCCGGCCGTTGCCGGAATGATGGAAACTGATCGAATCAACCGCATCGCCACCCGAATAGCCGGGCACTACCCACTTCGACGCCGATCCGCATGAAACAACCTTCCGCCTTGTCGGCGCTCGTCGAAGCGCTGCGCGCGCTGCCCGGCGTCGGGCCGAAGTCCGCGCAACGCATGGCGTACCACCTGATGCAACACGATCGCGACGGCGCCGAAAAACTCGGCCGCTCGTTGCTGTTCGCCACTGAGCATCTGCAGCACTGCGAGAAGTGCAACACCTTCACCGAAGCGCAGATCTGCGAGGTCTGCCTCGATGAGGAGCGCGATCCCACTTTGCTGTGCGTCGTCGAAACGCCAGCCGACCAGATCATGCTCGAGCAGACAATGACTTATCGCGGCCTCTACTTCGTGCTGATGGGGCGTCTGAGTCCGCTCGACGGCATCGGTCCGAAGGAGATTCATTTCGACCGGCTGGTCCGGCGCGCATCGGATGGCGTGGTCAAGGAAGTCGTGCTCGCCACCAATTTCACCAACGAAGGCGAGGCGACCGCGCATTACCTCGGGCAGACGCTCAAGGCGCGCGGCCTCGCTGTCACGCGCCTTGCGCGTGGCGTGCCGGTGGGCGGCGAACTCGAATACGTGGACGCCGGCACGATCGCACGCGCCATGCTCGACCGTCGCTCGATGTAGCGCAAGGGAACAACTACAACGGTACGCCATGCGCGTTGGAATCGGAACAGCAAACAGCTTGCATGAGACCAGGGCGCGCTGTGGGACCGGAGAGGGCGATAAAGCGCTGATTCAGGATCGACATGAGTGCTTTGCATGGGACCGGAGTAACGCGCTAAAGCGCGAACTCCCGCCGACAGCTTTGCATGGGACCAGAGTAAGCGCTAAAGCGCTAACTCTGGTCGACCGCTTTGCATGGGACCAGAGTAAGCGCTAAAGCGCTAACTCTGGTCGACAAAGGAGACACATGAGCGCCACCCCAGAATCAGGCGCGAGCACCGCGCCGCAAGATAAAACCGGCCCGCTCGCCGGCGTCAAGGTGCTGGAACTCGGCACGCTGATCGCCGGACCGTTCGCCGCGCGTTTTCTCGGCGAGTTCGGCGCCGACGTCGTCAAGATCGAAGATCCCAAGGGCGGCGACCCGCTGCGCAAATGGCGCAAGCTCTATCCGGAAGTCGGCGGCACGTCCCTCTGGTGGGCCGTGCAGGCGCGCAACAAGAAATCCGTCACGATCAATCTGAAGGCCGAAGAGGGCAAGGAGATCGTGCGGCGCCTCGCGAAAGAAGCGGATATCGTCATCGAAAATTTCCGGCCGGGTTTGCTGGAGAAACTCGGCCTCGGTTATGACGTGCTGTCGGCAGAAAACCCCGGCCTCGTCATGGTGCGTCTGTCCGGCTACGGCCAGACCGGTCCGTATCGCGACCGGCCCGGTTTCGGCGCGATTGCCGAGTCGATGGGCGGCTTGCGTCATATCACCGGCTACCCGGATTTGCCGCCGCCGCGCATCGGCATTTCAATCGGCGATTCGATCGCCGCGCTGCACGGCGTGATCGGCGCACTGATGGCGCTGCATCACAAGCAGGTGAACGGCGGCAAAGGGCAGGTCGTCGACGTCGCGCTGTACGAGGCGGTCTTCAACATGATGGAAAGCGTGGTGCCCGAATACGGCGTGTATGGCATGGTGCGCGAGCGCACCGGCGCGTCGCTGCCGGGTATCGTGCCGTCCAACACGTATCCGTGCCGCGACGGCAGCATCGTGATTGGCGGCAATAGCGATCCAATCTTCAAGCGCCTGATGATCGCGATCGAGCGCGAGGATCTCGCGAACGATCCGGCGCTCGCGCACAACGACGGCCGCGTGCCGCGCACCCAGGAAATCGACGGCGCGATCGCCGCCTGGCTCGCCACGCGCACCATCGACGAAGCACTCGCCGTACTGAACGCCGCCGACGTGCCGGTGGGCCGCATCTATAGTGTGGCGGACATGTTCACCGATCCGCAGTTCATGGCGCGCCAGATGATCCAGCGTTTCAAGTGGCAGGACGGTAAGGAAATTACGCTGCCGTCGGTCACGCCGAAGCTCTCGGCCACGCCGGGCGAGACGCGCTGGCTGGGTCCGGAACTGGGTGAACATACCGATGAAGTCCTGCAATCGCTAGGTTATGATGCAGACCACATTGCAAGGTTGCACGCGCAACAGATCGTTTGAGTGAGCGCGCCGCGCGGCATGCCTGCCGCGCGTGATTCATGGTTGCCGCGCATGCGACGTCGCGCAAGCCGTGACTCGAATGCGGATGCTAACGCGGCGCTCACGAGCGCGACGGCAGCAAAGAAAGCCGGCAAAAAAAGCCGGACGGAAAGCCGGACAGAAAGCCGGACCACAAAAGTTTGGAGACTCGAGACCATGCAACGGAGAAGTTTTCTCGCCGGCACCGCCGCACTCGCGGGCGCCACGCTCGCCGCCACGCCGCTTGCTTTCGCGCAGGGCAAACCTGAAACCAGCAAGGTGGCGATCGCCGTCGGCGGCAAGAACCTGTTCTACTACTTGCCGCTCACCATCGCCGAGCGCCGCAATTACTTCAAAGACGAAGGGCTCGACGTCGAAATCTCCGACTTCGCCGGTGGCTCGCAGGCGTTGAAGGCGGCGGTCGGGGGCAGCGCGGACGTGGTGTCCGGCGCATTCGAGCATACCTTGCTGCTGCAGGCGCAAAAGCAGATGTTCCGCGAGTTCGTCCTGCAAGGGCGCGCGCCGCAGATCGTGCTCGCGGTCTCGAAGAAAACCATGCCGAACTACAAGTCGATTGCCGACCTCAAGGGCAAGAAAATCGGCGTGACCGCACCGGGATCGTCGACCTCGATCATGGCGAGCTTCGTGCTGGCGAAAGCGGGGCTGAGCGCGAAAGACGTGGCGTTTATCGGCGTCGGCGCGGGCGCCGGCGCGATCGCCGCGTTGCAGTCGGGGCAGATCGACGCCATCGCCAATCTCGATCCGGTCATGACCAAGCTCGAACGCACCGGCGAGATTCGCGTGGTGTCCGACACGCGTACGCTTGCCGACACGCGCAGCGTCTTCGGTGGCGATATGCCGGCGGGGTGTCTGTACGCATCGCAAACGTTCATCACGAAGAATCCCAACACCACGCAGGCGCTGACCAACGCGATGGTGCGTGCGCTCAAGTGGTTGCAAACGGCGACCGGCAGCGAACTGATCAACACGGTGCCGGAAGGCTACCTGCTCGGCGACCGCGCGGTGTATCTGGACGCGTGGCAGCACGTGAAGGAAGCGATGTCGCCCGATGGCCTGATGCCGGCGGACGGTCCCGCGACGTCGCTGAAGACCTTGCAGGCGTTCGATCCGAACGTGCAGGGCAAGCCGATCGATCTGTCGAAGACGTGGACCAACGACTTCGTCAAGAAAGCGCTGACTACTGTCAAGGCTTGAGTCGAGCACAGGCATTCGGGCCGCGAGGCGACGCAACGCGCGTCGCGATCGCTCGGTCCCGGCGCCGCGTGCCATGACGTGACCTGATCACAAACCAATCCGATCTTTCGAAGCGAGCTGAACGATGACCGTTGCCGCACTGGCGCTCGACAACATCACCTGCACGTTCGCTGCGCGCGACAACCGCGCGCAGCGCTACACGGCGGTGAAGGAAACCACGCTGCGCATCGCGCCGGGCGAGTTCGTCTCGGTGGTCGGCCCGACCGGCTGTGGTAAATCCACGCTGTTGAATGTCGGCGCCGGTTTGCTAGGGCCGTCGTCGGGCACGGTCAGCGTGTTCGGTGAGCCGCTCAAGGGCATCAACCGGCGCGCCGGCTATATGTTCCAGGCCGACGCGCTGATGCCGTGGCGCTCGGCCATCGACAATGTCATGGCCGGCCTTGCGTTCCACGGTGTACCGCCGGCCGAAGCCCGCATCAAAGCCGACGAGTGGTTGAAGCGCGTCGGTCTTGGCGGCTTCGGCGATCGCTATCCGCATCAATTGTCGGGCGGCATGCGCAAGCGTGTCGCGATGGCGCAGACGCTGATTCTCGATCCGGACATCATTCTGATGGACGAGCCGTTTTCCGCGCTCGATATCCAGACGCGTCAGTTGATGGAAAACGAGTTGCTCGACCTGTGGGCCGCGAAACGCAAAGCGGTGCTGTTCATCACGCACGACCTCGACGAAGCGATCGCGATGTCGGATCGCGTGGTGGTGCTCTCGGCCGGGCCGGGCACGCATCCGATCGGCGAATTCACGATCGATCTGCCGCGTCCGCGCGACGTTGCCGAAATCCGTTCGCATCCGCGTTTCGTCGAGTTGCATGCGCAGATCTGGAGCGTGCTGCGCGACGAAGTGCTCAAGGGCTATCAGCAGCAACTCACCGCCGTATAAACGCAAACGCCGTAAACGCGTCACGTATTCGCGTCAATCAATCGTCCAAGGCAAACCGAGTCATGTGGAAGACGTTGCGCCCGAACCGGGCGAATCTGGTGATCTGGCAATGGCTGCTGCTCGTGCTGTGCTTCGTGCTCTGGTACGTGCTGACCAGCCCGACGCTGCTGCCGCCTTTCTATTTCGACGACCCTAACAAAGCCGCGTTCTTCTTCGGCGAGCCGCAGAAAGTGCTGCAGCGGATCTGGGAGTGGTTCGTGGGCGGCGAGATCTATCTGCACCTATGGATCACGCTGGTCGAAACCGTGCTCGCATTCACGCTCGGCACGGCGCTCGGGCTCGGCGTGGGCTTGTGGCTCGCGCTCTCGCCGCTGGCGAGCGCGCTGTTCGATCCGTACATCAAGGCCGCCAACTCGATGCCGCGCGTGATTCTCGCGCCGATCTTCGGCGTGTGGTTCGGGCTGGGCATCTGGTCGAAGGTGGCGCTCGGCGTCACGCTGGTGTTCTTTATCGTGTTCTTCAACGTCTATCAGGGCGTGAAGGAAGTCAGTCCGGTCGTGCTCGCCAACGCGCGCATGCTCGGCGCGAACGGCAAGCATTTGCTGCGTTTCGTCTACTTGCCTAGCGCGATGAGCTGGGTGTTTTCGAGCCTGCATACGTCGGTGGGACTGGCGTTCGTCGGCTCGGTGGTGGGGGAGTATCTCGGCTCGGCGCGCGGCGTCGGCTATCTGATTCTGCAGGCCGAAGGCACCTTCGATATCAATACTGTGTTTGCCGGGATTCTGGTGTTGACCGCGTTCGCGCTGATTCTGGATGCGATCGTGGGCATCGGCGAGCGACGCTTGATGAAGTGGCAGCCCAAGACGGGCGACACGGAGAAGCTGTAGGGCAGAGCGGCGTGCGTTCGATACGCGCGGAGCTCAATGTCCAACACGCAACGCACAACACGCAACGCACTACGCTTAGCGAAACAGAAACGACGCGCCGGTTGGAAACCCGCGCGTCGTTTCTTTTGGTTGCTACCAGAACAAATCGGTTACGCGAAAACTAAGGCGTCACCACCACCTTCCCGATCACGCGACGCTCCGCCATATCCCGCAACGCGCGCCCAGTGTCCTCGAGCGCATAGCGCGCCGAGACATACGGCTTGAGCTTGCCTTCGCCGATCCACCGCGTCATCTGCTGGAACGCCGCGTGATTGTGCTGCGGTTCGCGCTTCGCAAAGTCACCCCAGAACACGCCGACCAGACTCGCGCCTTTGAGCAGCGTCAGGTTGAGCGGCAGCCTCGGGATCTCGCCGTTGGCGAAGCCCACCACCAGATAACGCCCGCGCCAGCCGATGCTGCGAAACGCCGGCTCCGCATACACACCGCCGACCGGATCGTAGATCACGTCCGGGCCTTTACCGTCGGTGAGCGCCTTGATGCGCTCGCGCAGATCTTCGGTGCTGTAGTTGATGGTGGCGTCCGCGCCGTGCTTGACGCAGGTCGCGAGTTTCTCGTCGCTCGACGCGGCCGCGATCACGCGCGCGCCGAGCGCCTTGCCGATTTCGACCGCCGCCAGCCCGACGCCGCCGGCCGCGCCGAGCACCAGCATCGTTTCGCCCGCTTGCAGCGCGCCGCGATCGACCACGGCGTGATGCGACGTGCCGTACGCCAGCGTGAACGCCGCCGCCAGATCGAAGTCGACATCGTCCGCCAAGGGTACGCACGCCGCGGCCGGCGCGAGCGCCTGCTCCGCGAAGCCACCCTGACCGGTGAAGGCGACCACGCGCGAGCCGGGCTTGAACTGCGCGACGTCGGCGCCGACCGCGCGCACCACGCCCGCGACTTCCGAGCCGGGCGTGAAGGGCAAGGGCGGTTTGAACTGGTATTTGTTCTCGATGATCAGCACGTCGGGAAAGTTGACGGCTGCGGCTTTGACGTCGATCACGACGTGGCCTGGCGGCGCTTCGAGGTCCGGCAGGTTTTCGACGATCAGGCTCTCCGGCGGCCCATATTGTTTGCAGCGAATCGCGCGCATCGTGTCTCCATTTCGATCAGGGGTTCGCAAGTATTCTGAGTGTAAAACAATCAGCACGACCGTGCGTTTTTATTGCCTCGCATGTGATCGACAAGTGCGCGATGCATGTCCGGCCGCCGACTCGCGCCAGCCTTTCACGATCCCGACGCGTGCGCGTTGCATACGTCATGCGCACGGCCCGCCGTGTCGTTCGCGCGTCTTCTTTCCTCGGTTACAATCGCCGCATGCGAATCCTACTCAGCAATGACGACGGTTATCTGGCGCCCGGCCTTGCTGCGCTTTACGAAGCGCTCAAGCCGATCGCGGACGTCACCGTGATGGCACCCGAACAGAATTGCAGCGGCGCGTCGAATTCCCTGACGCTGTCGCGACCGCTCTCTGTCCTGCGCTCGGGCAATGGTTTCTACTACGTGAACGGCACGCCCACCGACTCTGTGCACATCGCGTTGACAGGCATGCTCGACCATACGCCGGACCTCGTGGTCTCGGGCATCAACAACGGTCAGAACATGGGCGAAGACACGCTCTATTCGGGCACCGTCGCGGCCGCCACCGAAGGCATCATGTTCGGCGTGCCGGCCATCGCATTCTCGCTGGTCGACAAGGACTGGGTGCATCTCGACGACGCCGTGCGGGTCGCCGCTGAAATCGTCGCGCACTATCTCGAGCAGCCGTTGCCGGGGCATCCGCTTCTGAACGTCAACATTCCGAATTTGCCGTACGAACAACTCGGCGACTGGCAGATTACGCGTCTCGGCAAACGGCATCCGTCGCAGCCGGTGATCCGCCAGACCAACCCGCGTGGCGAGCCGATCTACTGGATCGGTCCGGCGGGCAGCGCGCGCGACGCGAGCGAAGGCACCGACTTTTACGCCGTCGCCAACGGCCACGTGTCGATCACGCCGTTGCAGCTCGACCTGACCCACACGCAAATGCTGCCCGCAGCGCGCGACTGGGCGCGCGCCGGCGGCGGCGCTTCATGACCAGCGAGCGCGCCAAGCGCTTTCCGCTCGGCCTCGAGGACCTGGTGCGCGAACCGCGCCGGCCCGAAGGACGCCCAGGAGAAATCCGCGCGGCGGCGCTCGCCGCAAGCGCTGCGCTGAACGCGCGTCAGCAACCCGCGAAGAATGCGCCGCCCGGTTCCGCGGGTAAATCCCAATCCAGGCCGACAAGGGCGCAGACCGCGGCGCAGATTAAACCGCAAGCCAAGCCCTCGGCGGCGACGCCGCCGAAGCCGGTGGCCGCGCCTTCGGTTAAAACGCCGGCCAAGCCAGTCGTTCAAAGTTCGACGACCCGCACCGCTGCGCAGCCGGCGGCGTCGGCCAAACCTGTTGCCCGATCCGGCGAGCGCAGCGCCGCACCGAACGTCGCTTTGAACGGCGCGATGGCACTGACGTCGGAACGGGTTCGCGAACGCATGGTCGAACGCCTGCGTGCGAACGGCGTGACCGATCAGCGCGTGTTGAACGCGATGTCGGTTGTGCCGCGCCACATGTTCGTCGACCCGGGTCTCGCGGTTCAGGCCTACGAAGACGCGGCGTTGCCGATCGGTCATCACCAGACCATCTCCAAGCCGTCGGTGGTGGCGCGAATGATCGAACTGGCCGCCGCCGGCCGCGTGCTCGCCAACGTGCTCGAAATCGGCACCGGCTGCGGTTATCAGGCGGCCGTGCTGAGCCAGGTCGCGCGCGAGGTTTACTCGATCGAGCGCATCAAGCCGTTGTCCGAACGCGCGAAGACGAACTTGCGTCCGCTGCGCATTCCGAACATTCGCCTGCATTACGGCGATGGGCGCCTGGGACTGCCGGCGGCGGCGCCGTTCGACGCGATCGTGATCGCCGCGGCGGGGCTCGACGTACCGCAAGCATTACTTGAACAACTCGCGATCGGCGGCCGTCTGGTCGCGCCGGTCGGCTCTCAGGACGGCCAGAACCAGGTGCTGACTCTGGTCGAGCGCCTCGGACCCGCGCAGTGGCGCGAGTCGCGGCTTGATCGCGTTTTCTTTGTACCCTTAAAATCCGGAGTGATTTGACACCGATGAGTATGTTGCGCGCGATGCGAAGAACCAGCCTGAATGTCCCCATGACCGTAACCCAGCGTAGCGTGTGCGTGCTCGCCTTGTCCCTGTTGATGACGGCCTGCGCATCCCGGCTCGATCAGGCGCCGGTCGTCGACCGCTCCGGCGGCGCTGTGCTCGGCACGCAAGCCGCGCAGCCGGCCGTGCCGCTCGGACCGCCGCCGCCGGGCTACTATCGCGTGAAGCCGGGCGACACGTTGTATCGGATCGCGCTGGAGAACGGTCAGAACTACCGCGACATTTCGGCGTGGAACAATCTCACCAACCCGAATCAGATCGAAGTCGATCAGTTGCTGCGCGTCGTGCCGCCGGGTGCGAACACCGCGGCGCTGACGCCGGGCGTGTCGACCGCACCGATCGGCAGCGGTGGTGCGGTGCAAAGCGCGCCGCTCGGCAGCACGCCGCCGGCGGCGGGCGGGACTGCTGGCGCAGCCGGTGTGGCGGCGCCGCCTATCTACGGTTCTACGACGAACAATGCGTCGCTGACGCCGCCGGCCACCCCTGGCGCGGCCAGCGATTCGAACGCCGGCGCGTCCGGCAACGTGGCCTTCGCGTGGCCGGTGCGCGGACCGCTGCTTGGCACGTTCAACGACTCGACCAACAAGGGCGTCAATATCGGCGGCGCTGCGGGAGATCCGGTGAAGGCGTCGGCGGACGGCCGCGTGGTTTATGCCGGAAATGGGCTGCGTGGTTACGGCAATCTCATTATCATCAAGCATGATGCAACTTATCTCACGGCGTATGCACATAACCGCTCTTTGATGGTAAAAGAGGGGGACGCGGTGACGAAGGGGCAGAAGATCGCCGAGATGGGCAATAGCGATTCCGACCGTGTGATGTTGCATTTCGAAGTTCGCCGGCAGGGTAAACCTGTCGACCCACTGAAGTATTTGCCGCCGCAATAAGCGATACGACCATGCCGAAATCGAAGCGCCGCCCGCCGCAAGCCGAGTCTGAGAAGACCAGCCATGCTATGTCCGCTTCGGTCGACGAAGGCGGCGCTTCGGAAGTGGAAGAGGAAGTCGCCGAGGAGCGCGATCTCGACGAACGCCAGGGCGGCGCGGACGAAGCCGCCGAGACCCGTGAGGGCGCAAGCGAAGCCGCACCGGACGCGGACGATTTCCGTGCGCTGCTGCAAGCCGAGCTGACGGCCGACACGATTCAGCACTACCTGAACCGCATTAGCGTCAAGCCGCTTCTAACTGTCGAGGAAGAGCAGAAATATTCGCGTCTTGCCAAGGCGGGCGAGTTCGAAGCGCGGCAAGTCATGATCGAGCGCAATCTGCGGCTCGTGGTAAGTATCGCGAAGGGCTATCTGAATCGCGGCGTGCCGCTGCTCGATCTGATCGAAGAGGGCAATCTCGGCTTGATGCACGCCATCGAGAAATTCGATCCGACGCGCGGCTTCCGGTTTTCTACTTACGCCACGTGGTGGATCCGCCAGAGTATCGAGCGCGCCATCATGAATCAGGCGCGCACCGTCCGTTTGCCGGTGCACGTGATTCGCGAGCTCAATCAGGTGCTGCGCGCCAAGCGCCATCTGGAAAGAAATTCGATGAATTCGGGCGAGGCCGCCGAGCGCCGCGACGCCAGCATCGACGACATTGCCTATCTGACTGGCAAGACCACCGACGAAGTCACCGACATCCTCGCGCTGAACGAACATACCGCGTCGCTCGACGCGCCGCTCGATCTCGATCCGGCGAGCAGCCTGCTCGATCTGCTGTCCGACGACCAGAGCCAGTCGCCGGATGCCGAAGTGCAGCACCGCGAACTGGAAACGCTTACACGCGCGTGGCTGGCTCGTCTGTCGGACAAGCATCGTCATGTGATCGAGCGCCGCTTCGGCCTGAATCACATCGAACCCGCCACGCTCGAAGAACTGGCCGACGAAATGGGCCTCACGCGCGAGCGTGTGCGCCAGATCCAACAAGAAGCGCTCGTGCGGTTGAAGCGCTTTTTCGCCTCCAACGGTGTTCGCAAGGACGCCGTTCTATAACCTGATGACACCGATTCTTGTTTTCGACATCGAGACGATTCCCGATGTCGCCGGCATTCGCCGCCTCGAAGATTTGCCCGCCGACCTGAGCGACGCCGAAGTCGCCGAGCATGTGTTCGCCGCGCGCCGCGAAAAAACCGGCAGCGATTTCCTGCCGCATCATCTGCAACGGATCGCGGCGATTTCCTGCGTGTTCCGCGACAACAACGGCTTCCGGGTCCGCTCGCTCGGCACGCTGGCTGACGGCGAGGCGGCGCTGGTGCAGTCGTTCTATCGCGTGATCGAGAAGTACACGCCGCAGCTCGTGTCGTGGAACGGCGGCGGCTTTGACCTGCCGGTGCTGAACTACCGCGCGCTCGTCAACGGCATTCCCGCCTATAAGTTCTGGGATCTCGGCGAGGACGACCGCGAGTTCAAGTGGAACAACTACATCAGCCGCTATCACGCGCGTCACACGGATCTGATGGACGTGCTCGCCATGTACCAGGCGCGCGCCAACGCGCCGCTCGACGCGCTCGCCAAGATGTGCGGCTTCCCCGGCAAGATGGGCATGGACGGCAGCCAGGTGTGGCATGCGTATCAGGAAGGGCGCATCGAGGAAATTCGCAACTACTGCGAGACCGACGTCGTCAATACGTACTTGCTCTATTGCCGCTTCCAATTGATTCGCGGCGCGTTTTCGCCCGCGGAGTATGCTGACGAGATCAACCTGGTCAAGAACGCGCTGGCGCTGGAAACGGCGCCGCAATGGGCCGAGTATCTGGCGGCGTTCGACCAGTAAGCTGCTTGCGCTCGGGGCGTGACGTGTTTGCCTTGCGGCGAATTGCAGGGCCACTGCGGCCCTTCGTTCATGATGCAAGGCGCTCGTCCGCGGACTGACGCCAACGCTCGGCCTCGACTCTCGTGCGGCCGTCGGCGCCGCTCCGAATGATGGCCAGGCGCGGCGCTTCGTCTACAATCTCGCCTTTCCCCAAGTTTGTCAGGAAGTCGCAGGTGTCCCGAACTGCCCCCCATCGCCGCGCACCGAAGCGCTCCAAGACGCCTCCGCCCGCGCCGGCACACGTCGTCACCGGCAACGAGCCGGTCATCGAAATCGTTTCGCTCGATATGGAAGCGCGCGGCGTCGGCCGCACGGAAACCGAAGACGGCACGTCCGGCAAGGTCATCTTTGTCGAAGGCGCGTTGCCCGGCGAGCGCGTCAGCTATTCGACGCATCGTAGCAAGCCCAAATTCGAGCAGGCCGAAGTGGTCCAGGTGTTCCGCGAAAGCGTGATGCGCACCAAGCCGAAATGCACTTACTTCGATATCTGCGGCGGCTGTTCGATGCAGCATCTCGACATTCGCGCGCAGGTGGCCGTCAAGCAGCGTGTGCTCGAAGACAATCTGCAGCATCTGGCGAAGCTGCGCCCAGAAACGGTGTTCCGGCCGATTCATGGGCCGTCCTGGGGTTATCGCTACCGTGCGCGTCTCGCCGTGCGTTTCCTGCCGGAAAAAGGCGGCATGCGCATCGGCTTCCATGAGAAGAAGAGCAGCTACATCGCCGACATGAAGACTTGCGAAGTGTTGCCGCCGCACGTGTCGGCCATGCTCATGCCGTTGCGTTTCATGGTGCGCAAGCTGTCGATTTACGACCGCATGCCGCAGCTCGAACTGGCGGTGGGCTCGTCGGTTACAGCGCTGGTGGTGCGCAATCTCGAGCCGATCACGAGCGCGGACGAGCAGGTGCTGCGTGATTTCGCCGACCAGCACAAGGTGCAGTTCTGGTTGCAGCCGGGCGGCCCGGATACGGTCACGCCGTTCTATCCGCTCGACGCGCAGCTCGGCTACACGCTGCCGGAATACGACATCCGCATGCCGTTCAAGCCGACCGATTTCACCCAGGTGAACCACGCCATCAACCGCGTGCTGGTGAGCCGTGCGCTGCGCTTGCTGGCGCCGGCGCGCACGGATCGCGTGCTCGATCTGTTCTGCGGGATCGGTAACTTTACGCTGCCGCTCGCGCGGATTTCGAAGGAAGTCGTGGGCATCGAAGGCAGCGAGGTTTTGACTTCGCGCGCGCTGGCCAATGCCGAACTGAACGGCGTGGCGGGGCATACGTCGTTCGCGTGCCGCAACCTCTTCGAAGTCACCGCCGACGACATGCGCGCGCTCGGCCACTTCGACAAGTTCCTGATCGATCCGCCGCGCGAAGGCGCGCTGGCCGTCGCCAAGGCGTTGGTGGAGATCGCGCAGAGCGGCGATGGTCCGCTGCCTAAGCGCATTGTCTATGTCTCGTGCGCGCCGGCTACCCTCGCGCGCGATGCCGGTCTGCTCGTGCATGAGGCGGGCTATCGGCTGGTGGGTGCGGGCGTGGTCAATATGTTCCCGCACACGTCGCATGTGGAGTCGATTGCGTTGTTCGAGCGGGATTGAGTCACGCTGCCGGCGTGGCGGAGGCGCTGGCGCGCGGCCTCGGCGACGTAAGGCAAGGTAACGCAACGCTCAAACAAAAACGCCACGACCGAAGTCGTGGCGTTCTTCTTTCTGCCGATTCTCAGTACGTGGTGAAACTTAGAACTGCCACCACGACTTTTCCGTCCCCGGCCGTGCATGACCCGTGATGTACGGGCTGTCGGGGAAGGTGCCGGCCAGCACGCGCTTCGTGTCGTCGGCCAGTTGCGGCTGGTTCAGCTTCTCATACGACAGCATCATGATGTGCAGTGCGTCTTCGATAGCCGGTGCGTTCTTGTATTGCGTGAGCGCCAGTTGCGCGCGGTTGATTGCGGCGACATAGGCGCCACGGCGGTAGTAGTAATCCGCCGCATGGACTTCGTGCGACGCCAGCGCGTTCACGATATAGCGCATGCGTTGCGCGGCGTCCGGCGCATACTTGCTGTTCGGATACCTGTCCACCACGACCTTGAACGCGTCGTACGACTCGCGCAGCGACTTCGGATCGCGTTCGCTCATGTCCTGGCCGGAGAAGCGGCCGAACAGACCGAGGTCGTCGTTGAAGTGAATCATGCCCTTCAGGTAGTACGCGTAAGCAATGTCCGGATGATCCGGGTGCAACTGGATGAAGCGGTCGATAGCCTGGTCTGCGGCGGCGTTTTCGTTGTCTTTCCAGTTGCAGTACGCGACGTTGATCTGCGCCTGCTGGGCGAAGTGGCCGAACGGATCGCGACCCTCGAGCATTTCGAAGTACTTGGCACACTTGCCGAAGTCACCACCGCTCAGGGCGTCGTTCGCCTCCGTATATAATTTGTTGTTGTTCCACGTTGCCGTCTCGTCGGTCTTTTCCGGCAGGCCGTGGCAAGCCGCGACAACGGCGACGGCTGCGGCGCACGCAATGTATCCGGCCACTTTCCGGGCCGCCTTCTTGATGGCCGCCAAATTGATCGCCGCTTTAGTGATGGTGTTCAAGGCTCGCATTTTCCAGTCTAGCTTTACGTCCAGGTGACCCAGACTCAATGACCCGCTCAAATACTCCAGGCGCCGCAACCGGTGCCGGGAATAGCAACAAAGATTATAGCGTAAGCGCTGACCCCTCCGACGCGTTGGGCGTCGATTCCCTCGACGACGATCTCGGCAGCGACGCGCTCGTCGCCGCCGCTCTGCCCAGCCATGTGCCGACCGTGGCGAGCCGCGTGGCGGACGAAACGCCGCGCAGCGTCGTCGTGCCCGACGAGTTGGCCGGCGAGCGCCTCGACAAGGTGCTCGCGCGGGTTTTTCCCGAGTTCTCGCGCAATCGCCTGCAAAGCTGGATCGAGGCCGAGCGCGTGCGGATCGACGGCAAGCCCGCGAAAATCCGCCAGCCGGTGCCGCTCGGCGCGACCATCGAGCTCGTGCCGGATCTGCTGCCCGAACAGCTCGCGTTCACGCCGGAGCCGGTGCCGCTCGAAATCGTCTATGAAGACGACACGCTGGTGGTCATCAACAAGCCGGCCGGCATGGTCGTGCATCCGGCGGCCGGCAACTGGAGCGGCACGGTGCTCAACGGCCTGCTGTACCGCTACGGCGACGCCGCGGCGGGTCTGCCGCGCGCGGGCATCGTGCACCGGCTCGACAAGGAAACCTCGGGCCTGATGGTGGTGGCGCGCACGCTCGAGGCGCAGACCGACCTCGTGCGCCAGTTGCAGGCGCGCACGGTGAAGCGCCGCTATCTCGCGCTGGTGTGGGGCAACATGCCCGAAGAAGGCACGATCGACGCGCCGATTGGCCGCGATCCGCGCGAACGCACGCGCATGGCCGTGGTCACGAGCGCCTCGGGCAAACCCGCGCGCACGCATTTCCGGCGCGTGGATTCGGCGATCTGGCAGCGTCAGCCGGTCACCGCGATCCATTGCGATCTGGAAACCGGGCGCACTCATCAGATTCGCGTGCATTGCGCGCACATTGGTCATCCGCTGCTCGGCGATCCGGTGTATGGGCGCGCGCGCGGCAAGCGCTCGGTCACGCCGCTGCCCGACGGTTTCGCGCGCCAGGCGCTGCATGCATGGCGCCTCGGCCTGATCCATCCGCAGACCGGCCGCACGATGCAATGGCGTGCCGATGCGCCGGCGGATATGGAGGCGCTGTCGGCGGCGCTCGGCCTCGGCCGCGACGACGCGGGCGAGTTCGACGAGACGTACTACGAGGAAGACGACTACGACGTGTCGCTCGACGAGGACGCCGATGAAGACGGCGCCCTGGATCACGACGACGCCGACGATGAAGCCGACGATCGCGACGATCACGACGATCACGACGATCACGACGATCACGACGATCACAACGAGGACGACCACGCATGACTGTGCCCGAACTAAGCTTTGCCGATGTCGTGCAACCCGCATGGAATGTCTCGCCGCGCGTGCGCGCGCTCGTCACCACGCGTGACGGCGGCGTGAGCGAAGCGCCGTTCGGCCGCTGGCAAAACGGCGCGGACTTGCCCGGCGGCCTGAATCTGGGCATGAAATCCGGCGACGATCTGGCAGCGGTCGCGGCCAACCGTGAGCGTCTATTGAAGCTGGTTGGCGCGAGCGAGGCCGCCTGGCTCGAACAGATTCACGGCGCCGGCATCGTGCGAGCGGAAGACGTGCTCGCGCAAGCGCATGCGAACGGCGCACCGACGCGCGCCGATGCCAGCGTCACCGATCGTCCCGGCACCGTGTGTGTCGTGATGGTGGCCGATTGCATGCCGGTGCTGTTGTGCGACGAAGCGGGCCGCGCGGTCGGCGCGGCGCACGCCGGGTGGCGCGGACTGGCGGCGGGCATCGTCGAACAGACGGCGCAGCGGGTCGCCGAACTCGCCGGTGTGGAGGCGGGCGCATTGCACGCTTATCTCGGTCCGTCGATCGGTCCCGACGCCTTTGAAGTCGGCGCAGACGTTCGTGACGCCTTCATGAACGGCGTGGGCGCCGCACAACGCGATGCGACGGCAAACGCCTTTGTCGAGCATCCGCACAATCCCGGCAAATATCTCGCCGATCTCCCTGCGCTGGCGCGTCTGCGTCTGCAGCGGCTGGGCGTGACGCGCATTGTCGGCGGCGATCTCTGCACGGTCACGCAACGTGAGCGTTTCTATTCCTACCGCCGCGATCGCGAGACCGGCCGCATGGCCGCGATGATCTGGCTTGACGATCAGGCGCAGTCGATCGCGGACTAACTCGCGACGCGCATCACGCGCGGCCATTTTTTCGCGATATTCAACACATCCATGCCCACATGCATGACGTCGACACGGCGCGACGCCATGCATGCGGGCATGCTTGTCTGAGCATTGTCACGTCTCACATGACCCTTGCCCGCAAGCACCCGTATGAGGGTTTGTTCGGAGAAGGACAGGGGTTTTTGCTGCGCTGCCGGAATTCCGGACGCTGGCGTAAATCTGCCGCCAAAACTGTCCGCGCGCGAACGGATAAATGCACATAAGCCTATGCAATTTGGGAGCTTTTTTCGTTCTCGTGTGCGTCGAACTACGCGTGTTCCAAAAGCGCGATCTTCTACACAGGGAAAACGATAATTAAAAAACTATCGCACTGCGGCAAAATCGGGAACAAGCATTGACATGCCTTGCGATGGGGAGCAAGAATGTTCCTCACGGCTCCTCGTACAAGGGACAGGGCGTGACGAGGTCGCGAGCATTTGCTCACGTGCGCACGAACCTGCCTCTCAACCCGTCCGCAAGGACTTACCGGTCAAAAGCAGGTATGGCAGCTTCACATCCCTCAGCTTCCCCCAGCACCGACTCCTCGACGGAGCACACGCAGCAGGCCGGTACGAGCGGTGCAACACCGGCCGCAGGCATGCAGCAGTTTGTCGACGCATGGATGAACGCATGGCGTTCGCTCGGCACATCGCCCGGCGGCAGCGGCATGCCTTTCGCCATGCCGCAGATGCCAATGCAAATGCCGCAAATGGGCTTGCCGCAGGGTTTCCCTCAAATACCGTCGTTTCCCGGCATGCCGGACTTCAGCAAGCTGGCGGCGGGATCGATGCCCGGCATGCCGTCCTTCGCCGGCCTGAATATTCCGACCGCGGCCATTCCTTCCGAGCGTCTGCAGAAGTTGCAGGCTGATTATTCGCGCGAGGCAATGGAGCTGATCCAGCAAGCCGCCACGTCAGCCACTCAGGCGCCCCAACTCAAGGACCGCCGCTTCAGTTCCGACGCATGGAGTTCGGCGCCGGCCTATGCCTTTACAGCGGCGTGGTATCTGTTGAACGCGCGCTATCTGCAGGAAATGGTCGACGCGCTCGACACCGAACCCAAGGTGCGCGAGCGCATCCGTTTCGCCGTCCAGCAATGGACCGCGGCAGCCTCGCCGAGCAACTTCTTCGCCTTGAATCCGGAAGCGCAAAAGACCTTGCTGGACAGCAAGGGCGAGAGCCTGCGCCAGGGCGTGATGAACCTGCTCGGCGACTTGCAGCGAGGCAAGATCTCGCAGACCGACGAA
Source organism: Paraburkholderia sp. BL18I3N2 (assembly GCF_003001875.1). NCBI lineage: Bacteria > Pseudomonadati > Pseudomonadota > Betaproteobacteria > Burkholderiales > Burkholderiaceae > Paraburkholderia > Paraburkholderia sp. BL18I3N2. The sequence continues at coordinate 336,092 of NZ_PVNC01000005.1, read as the reverse complement.
TCGGGTTTCGTGGTCGGTGAAAATCTCGCGAACACCGAAGGCTCGGTCGTGTTCGAAAACGACCTGATGCAGGTGATCCAGTACAAGCCGCGCACGGCGACCGTGCGCGAGCGGCCGCTTCTCATCGTGCCGCCTTGCATCAACAAGTTCTACATTCTCGATCTGCAGCCCGAGAATTCGCTGGTCGCTCACGCGCTCGATTCGGGACACCAGGTGTTCCTGATTTCATGGCGCAATGCCGATCAATCGATCGCGCATAAAACGTGGGACGACTACATCGGCGAGGGCGTGCTTACCGCCATCGACACGGTCAGCAAGATCAGCGGCCGCGAGCAGATCAATACGCTCGGTTTCTGCGTCGGCGGCACGATGCTCGCCGCCGCGCTGGCGGTGGCCGCCGCGCGCGGCGAACATCCGGCCGCGTCCATGACGCTGCTCACCGCCATGCTCGATTTCTCGGACACGGGTGTGCTCGACGTGTTCGTCGACGAACAGCATGTGCAGATGCGCGAGCAGACCATCGGCGGCAAGAACGGTACGCCGCCGGGGCTGATGCGCGGCATCGAGTTCGCCAATACGTTCTCGTTCCTGCGCCCGAACGATCTGGTGTGGAACTACGTCGTCGACAATTACCTCAAAGGCCGCACGCCGGTGCCGTTCGACCTGCTGTACTGGAACAGCGACTCGACCAGCCTGCCGGGCCCGATGTATGTCTGGTATCTGCGCAATACGTATCTCGAGAATCGTCTGCGCGAGCCGGGTGCATTGACCACTTGCGGCCAGCCGATCGATCTGTCGAAGATCGACGTGCCCACCTTCATCTACGGTTCACGTGAAGACCATATCGTGCCGTGGCAAACGGCGTACGCGTCGGTGCCGCTCCTCAGCGGGCCGTTGAAGTTCGTGCTCGGCGCGTCGGGTCACATCGCGGGTGTGATCAATCCGCCTGCGAAGAAAAAACGAAACTTCTGGATGCTGGAAGGCGACGTCAAGACGCTGCCGGAGAATCCGGAAGAATGGCTCGATCAGGCAACCGAAGTCCCCGGCAGCTGGTGGCCCGAATGGACCACATGGCTCGACCAGTACGGTGGCAAGAAGGTGAAGCCGCGTGCTACGGCAGGCTCGGCCGACTTTCCCGTGATCGAGCCGGCGCCGGGACGTTACGTGCGGCAACGGGAGTAGGTTCGAACGCGCTTCATGGCGCGATTGTTTGCGGTGTGAATGAGCGTCTGATTGAGTTGGCGCGTGACTAAGAGCAACGAGATTTTTAACTTGACGGGCAGCGGTGCATGCGGCCGACCGCCCGGAGGATATGGAAATGACTGATGTTGTGATCGTATCGGCCGCCCGTACGGCAGTGGGCAAATTCGGTGGGTCGCTGGCGAAGATCGCCGCGCCCGAACTCGGCGCCACGGTGATTCGCGCCGTCCTCGAGCGGGCCGGTCTGAAACCGGAGCAGGTAAGCGAAGTGATCCTGGGTCAGGTGCTTACCGCTGGCTCGGGCCAGAATCCGGCGCGTCAGGCTGTGATCAAGGCCGGCTTGCCCACGGCTGTGCCGGGCATGACGATCAACGTAGTGTGCGGGTCGGGCCTGAAGGCGGTGATGCTTGCAGCCAACGCCATCATCGCGGGTGACGCGGATATCGTGGTGGCCGGTGGTCAGGAAAACATGAGCGCGGCGCCGCATGTGCTGCCGGGTTCGCGCGACGGTTTCCGCATGGGCGACGCGAAGCTGATCGACTCGATGATCGTCGACGGCCTGTGGGACGTCTACAACCAGTACCACATGGGCGTGACGGCGGAAAACGTCGCCAAGGAATACGGCATCACGCGCGAGCAGCAGGACGCGTTCGCGGCGCTGTCGCAGAACAAGGCGGAAGCCGCGCAGAAAGCAGGCCGTTTCGACGACGAAATCGTGCCGGTCGAGATTCCGCAACGCAAGGGCGAGCCGCTGCGTTTCGCCACGGACGAATTCGTGCGCCACGGCGTGACAGCTGAATCGCTGGCCGGCCTGAAGCCGGCGTTCTCGAAGGAAGGCTCGGTGACGGCGGCTAACGCGTCGGGCCTGAACGACGGCGCGGCGGCGGTGCTGGTGATGTCGGCGAAGAAGGCCGAAGCGCTCGGCCTCAAGCCGCTCGCGCGCATCAAGGCATATGCCACTTCGGGTCTGGATCCGAAGGTGATGGGCATGGGCCCGGTGCCGGCCTCGCGCCGCTGTCTGGAACGCGCGGGCTGGACGCCGGCCGATCTGGACCTGATGGAAATCAACGAGGCGTTTGCCGCGCAGGCGTGCGCCGTGAATCAGCAAATGGGCTGGGACACGTCGAAGATCAACGTGAACGGCGGCGCGATTGCGATCGGCCATCCGATCGGCGCGTCCGGTTGCCGGATTCTCGTCACGCTGCTGCACGAAATGCAGAAGCGCGATGCGAAGAAGGGTCTGGCGTCGCTGTGTATCGGCGGCGGCATGGGTGTGGCGCTGGCGCTCGAGCGCGCCTGAGCAAGGGCGCGTGGCGGGCGCCGCGGGCGTCGGCCATGCGTCGAACGGAACGTTGCCGCGCGCTATGGCGCGCGGTCAGCGGAGGCCTCGTCAGCCGGTCGCCCGGCGGCAGCGGAGATGAAGCACAGGCGAGGAAAGAGGCAGCCACTTGGCGCCTCGAAAACGATAACGGAGTGTAGGTTATGACACAGCGAATTGCGTACGTAACGGGCGGGATGGGTGGCATCGGCACGAGCATTTGCCAGCGGCTGCACAAAGAAGGCTACAAGGTTGTCGCGGGCTGCGGCCCGAACTCACCGCGCCGCGTGAAGTGGCTCGAAGAGCAGAAGGCCCTGGGCTTCGATTTTGTCGCGTCCGAAGGTAATGTCGGCGATTGGGAGTCGACCAAGAGCGCGTTCGACAAGGTCAAGGCCGAAGTCGGCGAGATCGACATTCTGGTGAACAACGCCGGCATTACGCGCGACGTCGTGTTCCGCAAGATGACGCACGAAGACTGGACGGCGGTTATCGACACCAACCTGACCAGCCTCTTCAACGTCACCAAGCAGGTGATCGACGGCATGGTCGAGCGTGGCTTTGGCCGCATCATCAACATTTCGTCGGTGAACGGCCAGAAGGGCCAGTTCGGCCAGACCAACTATTCGACCGCGAAGGCCGGCATTCACGGCTTCACGATGTCGCTGGCGCAGGAAGTGGCCACCAAGGGCGTGACGGTCAACACCGTGTCGCCGGGCTACATCGGCACGGATATGGTCAAGTCGATCCGCCCCGACGTGCTGGAAAAGATCGTCGCGACGATTCCGGTGCGCCGCCTCGGCCAGCCGGACGAAATCGGCTCGATCGTGGCATGGCTGGCATCGGATGAATCGGGTTTCTCCACGGGCGCTGATTTTTCGCTGAACGGCGGTTTGCATATGGGCTGAGTCACCGGCGCGCCGCTCACAAGGCAGCGCGCTTCGGCTCAGATGGTTCGGCGGCGTCTCGACTGCGCAAAGGCCCGATTGCGCAGCCGCTGACGCCGTTTCCGCGCTCAACTTGCGCTCAAAGGCGTTACATGACCACTACTACAAAGAAAACAGCCGAACGACTGATCAAGAAATATCCGAATCGTCGGCTCTACGATACCGAGACAAGCACGTACATCACGCTGACGGACGTCAAACAGCTCGTGTTGGATCAGGAGGATTTCAAGGTCATCGATGCGAAGAGCAACGAGGATCTGACGCGCGCCATTCTGTTGCAGATCATTCTCGAAGAGGAGAGCGGCGGCTTGCCGATGTTCTCGTCGTCGATGCTGTCGCAGATCATCCGCTTCTACGGTCATGCGATGCAGGGCATGATGGGCACGTATCTGGAAAAGAACATTCAGGCCTTCATCGACATTCAGGCGAAGCTCGCCGACCAGTCGAAGAATCTGTACGAAGGCAAGGCGATGAACCCCGAGGTATGGTCGCAATTCATGAACATGCAGGCGCCGATGATGCAGGGCATGATGACCAGCTACATCGAGCAGTCGAAGAACATGTTCGTGCAGATGCAGGAGCAGATGCAGAACCAGGCGAAATCGATGTTCGCCACGTTCCCGTTTACGCCGGGCGGCGCGGTCAACGCCGGCAATCCTGGGAATGCGCCGGCCAATCCGCAAGGCAACCCGGAGGTTGATCCGGAGGCGGAGAAGAAGTAGGCGATCCGGCGAGCGGGGTGTTCCGGCGTTGAGGCGTCGTCGGCAAGCGCCCCGGAGTTTTGACGAGTCGCAAGCGCGGCCTTCGCCAGGACGGGGCGGCCGGTTGCGGGCGATCCGTTGCCGGCGCGGTACAATCGCGGGCTGCGTGTGTGGGGCATTTCCTCGGAGAGGGCGCTCTGGCCGCCAACTTCATCCCCATTCCGACCGTCGATCTCATGTGTTACGGATGCCCCACTTATCCTCAGGAAACGCGCCACTTCCCGGCGCCCAGTTCCGCATGAGCCGCCTCTATCTCGCCCCAATGGAAGGTCTCGCGGACTACGTCTTGCGCGAAGTGTTGACCGGCATCGGCGGATTCGACGGATGCGTGTCCGAGTTCATCCGCGTGACGGGCTCGGTGCTTCCTACCCGCGTCTACGAGCGGGAAGCCCCAGAGGTGCTCGACGGAGGCCACACGCCCAATGGCACGCCAATGGTTATCCAACTGCTCGGCAGCGACCCCGAATGGATGGCGCTGAACGCAGCCCACGCGGCCACCTTATCGCCGCATGGAGTCGATCTGAACTTCGGATGTCCCGCCAAGGTCGTGAATCAGCACGGTGGCGGAGCCATGCTGCTGGCCGACCCTGAACAACTGAACCGGATCGTGTCGGCGGTACGCGCCGCGGTGCCGGCCGGCATTGCCGTGACGGCAAAAATGCGCCTTGGCGTGTCCGACACATCGCTTGCAATCGACTGCGCCACGGCGCTGGCGGAAGGCGGCGCGGCCTCGCTCGTCGTCCACGCCAGAACGCGCGATCACGGCTACCGGCCGCCCGCCCACTGGGAGTGGATCGCGCGTATCGACGCCGCCGTGGACGTGCCGGTCATCGCGAACGGAGAGGTCTGGACGGTGGCCGACTGGGAGCGCTGCCGCGCGGTCAGCGGTTGTGACGACGTGATGATTGGACGCGGCGCCGTCTCGGACCCTTTCCTGGCGCTGAGGATCCGCGGACTGATGGAGCGCTCCCCATCTGACGGGGACTGGCGGGACGTGCTGGGTCACATCGCCGGTTATCTGCGGAAATTGCAGGCCCGTGTCGCCTCCCGGCACGAGCATGGGCGCGTCAAAAAGTGGCTGAGCTACCTGCAGCGGACCTGGCCGCAGGCAGCCGAGTTGCATGCGGCGATCCGCCGGGTGCAGGATTCGCAGGAAATTCTGGAAGTGATCGAGCATGCTTTGGGCGTCGGTCAATCAACGGCGAGACATCGATCCGGGCACCTTTCGCAGCGCGATCCAGCGGACCTCGCGGTCGTTTGAAGGCGAATATTCAAAGACTTACGAGCGGCAGCCTTGGCGAACCGCTACAATTCAAGGTTTAACGTCTTCAAGCGGTCCCCCATGTCTGCCACACCCACGATTGTCCCGAGTGCCACGCCGAAGGTCGGATTCGTTAGCCTCGGGTGCCCGAAAGCCCTGGTCGATTCCGAGCAGATCATCACTCAACTGCGCGCCGAAGGTTACGAGATTTCCGGCACCTACGACGGCGCGGATCTCGTGGTCGTCAACACCTGCGGCTTCATCGACGAAGCGGTGCAGGAAAGTCTCGACGCGATCGGCGAAGCGCTCAACGAAAACGGCAAGGTGATCGTGACCGGCTGTCTCGGCGCGAAGAAAAGCGCGAGCGGCTCGGGGCTGATCGAAGAAGTGCATCCGAAGGTGCTGGCCGTGACCGGCCCGCACGCGCTCGGCGAAGTGATGCAGCACGTGCACACCCATCTGCCGAAGCCGCACGATCCGTTCGTCGACCTGGTGCCGGCTGCCGGCGTGAAGCTCACGCCGCGCCATTACGCGTACCTGAAAATTTCCGAAGGCTGTAACCACCGCTGCACGTTCTGCATCATCCCGTCCATGCGCGGCGACCTCGTGTCGCGCCCTGTCGCCGATGTGATGCTCGAAGCGGAAAATCTGTTCAAGTCGGGCGTGAAAGAACTGCTGGTGATTTCGCAGGACACGAGCGCCTATGGCGTCGACGTCAAATATCGCACGGGTTTCTGGAACGGCAAGCCGATCAAGACGCGCATGACCGATCTGGTCGGCGCGCTCGGCGAACTCGCCGCGCAATACGGCGCGTGGGTGCGTTTGCACTACGTGTATCCGTATCCGAGCGTCGACGAAGTGATTCCCATGATGGCCGAAGGCCCGTACAAGGGCCACGTGCTGCCGTACCTCGACGTGCCGTTCCAGCACGCGCATCCGGAAGTGTTGAAGCGCATGAAGCGCCCGGCCAACGCCGAGAAGGTGATGGAGCGCGTGAAGAAATGGCGCGAGATGTGCCCGGATCTGACCATCCGCAGCACGTTTATCGCCGGCTTCCCCGGTGAGACCGAAGAGCAGTTCCAGACGCTGCTCGATTTTATCCGCGAGGCGGAACTGGATCGCGTCGGCTGCTTCGCCTATTCGCCGGTCGAAGGCGCGACGGCCAATGAACTCGACGGCGCCTTGCCCGACGAAGTGCGCGAAGAGCGCCGCGCGCGTTTCATGGAAGTTGCCGAAGAAGTGTCGGCCAAACGTATCGCGAAGAAGGTCGGCAAGACGCTCAAGGTGCTGGTCGACGAGATCAACGCGGACGGCGGCATTGGCCGCACCGCGGCCGACGCGCCGGAAATCGACGGCGTCGTGTATATCGCGCCGGCTGCGAAGGCGTCGAAGCGCTACAAGGTCGGCGATTTCGTGTCGGTGAAGATCACCGGCGCCGACGGTCACGATCTGTGGGGCGAGGTGTAATCGATGACGTCAAGCACGACCGCAGCGCCGCACACGGGCCGTCCCGAGATTCTCGCGCTCGGCGAGGCGATGATCGAATTCAATCAGTCGGCCAAAAACCAGCCGAACTATCTGCAAGGCTTCGGCGGCGATACATCGAACTTCTGTATCGCGGCCGCGCGGCAGGGCGCGCAGACCGGTTTCGTGTCGGCGGTCGGCGCGGATCATTTTGGGCGTCTGCTGGTCGATCTGTGGGAACGTGAGCAGGTGGACACGTCGCTGGTGCGCGTCGATCCGCAGGCGTCCACGGGTGTGTATTTCGTGTCGCACGGCCCGAACGGCCACGCGTTCGACTATCTGCGCGCCGGCTCGGCCGCAAGCCGCTACGCGCCGCAGGATCTGCCGCTCGACGCGATCGCCGCGGCCAAGGTGATCCATCTGTCCGGCATCAGCCTCGCGATCAGCCTGGGCGCCTGCGACGCGGCGCTCGAAGCGGTCGCGCATGCGCGCGCCAATGGCGTGCGCGTGAGCTTCGACACCAATCTGCGTCTGAAGCTGTGGCCGCTCGCGCGGGCGCGGGCGGTGATGCTCGAAGCCATCCGTCAGACCGACATCTGCCTGCCGAGCTGGGACGACGTCACCGACCTCACGGGCCTGACCGGCCGTGACGAGATCGTCGATTTCCTGCTGTCGCACGGGCCGAGCGTGGTTGCGCTAAAGCTCGGCAAAGAGGGCTCGTATATCGCGACGCCCAACGAGCGGCGCGTCGTGCCGGGCCACGTCGTCAATGCCGTCGATGCAACCGGTGCGGGCGACTGCTTCGGCGGCGCGTTCATCGCGCGCATCGTCGCGGGTGACGATCCATTCGCTGCGGCGCGTTATGCGAACGTCGCCGCGGCGCTGTCCACGCAAGGTTACGGCGCGGTGGCGCCAATTCCTTCGCGCGCGACCGTCGAACAACTTCTGGCGGGCTGAACACACGCGCTACAGAGCGCGGCCCGCCGAGGCAAGATCATCTTGAGAGACTAGAAGAGGAGCGAGCGATGCAACGGGACGTAGTGGTGGTAAGCGGTGTGCGTACGGCAATCGGCGGTTTCGGCGGCAGTCTGAAAGACTTTTCGCCGACCGATCTCGGTGCGCGCGTAGTGCGTGAAGTGCTGGCGCGCGCCAACGTGTCGGGCGACGAAGTCGGCCACGTGGTGTTCGGCAACGTCGTGCATACCGAACCTAAAGACATGTATCTGGCGCGCGTGGCCGCGATCAACGGCGGCGTCGCGCAACACGCGCCGGCGTTGACCGTGAACCGGCTATGCGGCTCCGGTTTGCAGGCCATCGTTTCAGCCGCGCAAAGCGTGCTGCTCGGCGACGCCGACATCGCGATCGGCGGCGGTGCGGAAAACATGAGCCGCGCGCCTTACTCCATGCCGGCCGCGCGCTTCGGCCAGCGCATGGGCGACGCGCGCCTCGTCGACATGATGGTCGGCGCGCTGAACGACCCGTTCCAGTCGATCCATATGGGCGTGACCGCCGAGAACGTCGCGCGCAAATACGACATCTCGCGCGAAGCACAGGACGCGCTTGCCCTCGAATCGCATCGCCGCGCGGCCAACGCGATCACGAGCGGCTACTTCAAGCAACAGATCCTGCCGATCACGATTCCGTCGAAGAAAGGCGACGTCGTGTTCGACACGGACGAACATGCGCGCATGAACGCATCGGCGGAGGATTTCTCCAAGTTGAAGCCGGTGTTCGCGAAAGAAAACGGCACGGTGACGGCGGGCAATGCGTCGGGCATCAACGATGCCGCCGCGGCTGTCGTGCTGATGGAGCGCAGCCTTGCGGAACAGCGCGGCATCCAGCCGTTGGCGCGGCTGGTGTCGTACGCGCATGCCGGCGTCGATCCGGCATACATGGGCATCGGCCCGGTGCCGGCCACGCGCCGCGCGCTCGAACGCGCCGGGCTGACGGTCGCCGACCTCGACGTGATCGAGGCCAACGAAGCGTTCGCTGCGCAAGCCTGCGCGGTCAGCAAGGAACTGGGCTTCGATCCGGCCAAGGTCAATCCGAACGGCTCGGGCATTTCGCTCGGCCACCCGATCGGCGCAACCGGTGCGCTTATCACCGTCAAGGCGCTGTATGAGTTGCAGCGGATCGGCGGGCGTTATGCGCTGGTCACGATGTGTATTGGCGGCGGGCAAGGCATCGCGGCGATCTTCGAACGGATCTGAAGCGTGACATGTCGGCAGTAAGCGGTATCGAGCAATGAGGAAAGGAAGGATGCGGGAACTGAAAGCGATCAAGGGTGCGGGGCGCCGGCGCGGCTGGTTGGCGACGAGCGCTGCCGTATTGTTGTGTGCCGGCGCGGCGATGGTGCTGCCCGCGCAGGCATGGGCGGAAAGCGACGCGGTGAAGGAGTTGGCGGCGCCCCCGCCGATCCAGTTGCCACTCAAGCCGAGCCCCGAATTCGCGAAGTTCCCGCGCTACGCCGGCATGCTGGGCTCGCGTCAGATCGTGCTGAAGCTCGGCCCGAAAAGCGACGACCCGTCCGGCGTGCACGGCGAGTATCAGTTCACGGACACCGGCGCGGTGATCCTGATTGCGGGCGACCGCGACGGCGATACGCTCGAAGTCGAGGAATCGAACGACGGCACACATATCACCGGCAACTGGGTCGGCAAGTTCGCGGCAGACGGCTCGGTGGCGGGCGACCGCATGAACGTCGACGATTCCAATCCGCAGCCTTTTGACCTGAAGCCGCTGGCGGCAGGGCAGGCCGTGCCGGCGCCCGGCGCACCGGCGACCGCGAGTGCGGCGAACAAGGCTGCGGCGCAGCCTTCGGCTGCCGCTGCCGCTGCCGCTGCGCCGGCTTCGAGCGCCGCCGCCACTGGCGGCCACGCCGTGGGCGGCGTCAGCAATCTGCAAACCGGCGAGTGAAGCCGCAGCCGTGCGGCGCCCAACCGCTCGCGCGCTGTCTCGCGAGCGAAATCCCGCCGCCTCGTCTACCCTTGCGTGTGCGGCGCGCGCCCTGACACCACGCGCGCTCCGTTTCCGTCTGCTTCTCACCAGAACTCACCATGACCCAATCCAAACTCCAACGCGATCTGCAAACCCGCATCGTGCGTGCCGAGGACCAGCTCACGCCGGGCTTCGAGTCGTTTTCGATGCCGGTCACGCGGGCGTCGACGGTCGTGTTCCCCGATCTCGCCACCATGCGCGCGCTCGACTGGAAAAACGACGCGCAATGGCGCTACGGCCTGCATGCCACGCCGACTTCGCTCGCGCTGGCGCAGCGCCTTGCCACCATCGAGGGCGGCAATCACGCGTTGCTGCAGCCGTCGGGGCTGTCGTCGATTTCGAACGTGTATTTCGGCCTCGTCAAAGCCGGTGACGACGTGCTGATTCCCGATAACGTCTATTCGCCGAACCGCGATCACGGCGACTGGCTGGCGCGCGATTTCGGCATCACGGTGCGCTACTACGATCCGATGATCGGCGCGGGCATCGCCGATCTGATCCAGCCGAATACGCGCCTGATCTGGCTCGAGGCGCCTGGCTCGGTGACGATGGAAGTGGCCGACGTGCCCGCCATCACCGCGGCGGCGCGCGCGCGCAACGTCGTCACGGCAATCGACAATACGTGGTCGGCGGGTCTCGGTTTCCGGCCGTTCGATCACGGCGTCGACATCTCGGTGCAGGCGCTCACCAAGTATCAATCGGGCGGCGGCGACGTGCTGATGGGCGCGACGATTACCGTCGATCGCGAACTGCATCTGAAGCTGAAGGCGGCGCGCATGCGCATGGGCATCGGCGTCTCGTCGGACGACTGCTCGCTGATTCTGCGCAGCCTGCCGACCATGCAACTGCGTTTCGAGCAGCATGACCGCTCGGCGCTCGGTCTGGCGAAATGGCTGAAGACGCGGCCGGAAATTGCCGCGGTGTTGCACCCGGCGCTCTCCGACTGTCCGGGACATGAGTTTTACAAGCGCGACTTCACTGGTGCGGGCGGGCTTTTCTCCGTCGTGTTCGACGGCCGCTACAGCCCGGCGCAAATCGATACGTTCTGCGAGTCGCTCGAACTGTTCTCGCTCGGCTGGAGCTGGGGTGGTGCACACAGTCTCGTGATGCCGTACAACGTCGCGTCGATGCGTACGGCAGGGCAGTGGCCGCACAGCGGGACCTTGGTGCGCTTCTATATCGGCCTCGAAGCCGAGGCGGATTTGCGTGCGGATATGGAGCAGTCTCTGGCCACGCTGGGTTAAACGTCCGACGACGTTTTTCGGCAGGAAGAGTGAGCCCATCGGGACATGTTCCCGGTGGGCTTTTTTCTTGTCAAGATAGCCAGTAAGCCTAACCATTCGGCCGAATGTTCGGCGTTCGGTCTCGACGCTACGATGGTGCGCATCTCAACTTACGGTTGCCGCACTATGGTGAGCTTCGATGAATTTTTTCTTCTGGGTGTTGCTGAATCTCGGCGTGCCGATCATCGGCCCGATCTTCACGCTAGTGCTCGTCGCGCCCGCGCACGGCTGGCGCGTCGCAAAGGCGTTGATCGCCGGCTCGGTCAAAGACGGCCAACTGTTCTGGTGTGCGATCGGGATGTTTGCGTCGGCGGTTTATGAGGCGGTGACGGCGCTCGCGCGCGGAAGTGGCGAGGCGCCGGTTCTAGCGTACTACGTAGTCGGACTGTGCGTGGCGGCATTCACCTGTTCCAGCCTCGTGATGTCGGGTCTGGTCAATACACATTACGAACGGACAAAGGCGCAGGCGTCGCCGCGAAACAAACCGTTTGCCGATGGGGCTTTCTCACGCGTAGAGATAGGTATGTCGATCCTTTTCGCATGCGCCGCCGCGATTATCCTGGCATTCCTACATGTGCACCTGAATTAGCTTTTTTCAGATAGTGCAGCACTTATACTTGTCTTCTCAAAGGAGGCACCCATGAAGAAAATGACAATGTGGCTGACAGTAGAGGAAAACTACACACGCTTTGTGAAGTGGTGTGGGATCATCGGTGTTGTCGATTTCGCTTACATGCTGGCGTTAATCGCAGTAGACGTTCTGAAAAAATAACGTCACTGTCGGCGCTGGCCGTCATCGCGTCGGCCAGCGCATCCAACCGCCATCAGAACAGCCGCAACAACCCGTCCAGTCCGACATAGTTGAACGCCACGCTAGCCGCTTCACGCACCACCGGCTTTGCACGGAACGCAACGGAGAGTCCGGCCTCGGCCATCATCTTCAGATCGTTCGAGCCGTCGCCCATGGCAATAGCGCGGTTCGGTTCAATGCCCAATTGCGCGCACGTTTCGCGCAGCGTGCGTGCTTTGACATCGGCGTTGACGATCTCGCCGATGACCTTGCCGGTCAGTTTGCCGTCTACGATTTCAAGCGTGTTGGCACGAGTGAAATCAAGGCCGAGACGGGCCTTCAGTTTTTCGGTGAAGAAGTTGAATCCGCCCGACACCAGCAGCGTTTTCAGCCCGGCCGCCTTCGCGCCAGCCAGCATCCGCTCGGCGCCCGGCGAGAGTTGCAGCCGCCCTTCGTATACGCGTTGCAGCGCGCTCGCGTCGAGGCCTTTGAGCAGCGCCACGCGGCGCGTCAGGCTTTCGTTGAAGTCCTTGATCTCGCCGCGCATCGAGGCCTCGGTGATCGCGGCCACTTCTGCTTTCAGGCCGCAGAAGTCGGCGATTTCGTCGATACACTCGATCGTGATCAGCGTTGAATCCATGTCCATCGCGACCAGTCCGAAGTCGCGCAACTGGCGGCCGGCTTCGACAAACGCGTAGTCCAGTTGATGAGTGCCGCAATAGACGTCGAGGTCGGCGCGCTGGGCGACGTTCGCGTCGGCAATGCGAATCGCGTTCGCATCGACGACGCTGGCGTGCGAACCGCGCGCGAGCGCGACGAGCGTTTTGTGATGGTCGGCGGAAAGGGGCGCGGGGCTTTGAATGACGAGGTTCATGGACGACGACGCAGTAACGCGGAAAAGGGCGGCGCGCGGCGCGCGCGGAAAATCACGCTATTGTAACGGTTCGCCCGTGGGCCTTGCCGCTTGCGATCTGCTTGGAGAGGCGCACAGCATGCGCCTTTGGCAACCGGCCGCGAATGCCACGCCGCGTTTCGCGGTGCGCCTCGCATTTGGCGACCCGCAGAGAGCGCTGCGCCGCGCACCTCGCAGCGCACCGCGCTTTTGGCAACCGGTAGAGAACGCTACGCCGCACCTCGCACTGCACCGCAATTGTGGCAGCCGACAGGGAACGCCACCCATCGCAGTGCATCGCGCCTTCGGCAACCAGCAGAGCACACCGCCCCACACCTCGCATCGCACCGTGCAATCCCGCGGCGCCCAGTTCATACTGGCGCATCGAACGACGCCCCGCAGCCGCTGCGCGCGCCGACCGTCGCGTCCGCCTCTTTGCGGCGTGCAACGTCCGGCATGTGAACGCGACGGCATCCATGACGAGGCGCACCACTACGGAGACAACGCATGCCCCCGGCGACCGCCAGCGACGCATCCACTCTTGCGCGCGACTTCGATCTGCGTCACCTCGATCCCGCTTTCCATGCCGATCCCTATCCGGCCTATCACGCATTGCGCGCTTACGAGCCGGTCAAGCGCATGCCGGACGGCTCGCTATTTCTGACACGGTTTCGCGACGTGCAGGCGGTATATCGCGACGCGAAAACCTTCAGTTCCGACAAGACCGTCGAATTCAAGCCGAAATACGGCGACTCGCCGCTCTACGCGCATCACACCACGAGTCTGGTCTTCAACGATCCGCCGCGCCACACGCGCGTGCGCAAGCTGATTGCCGGGGCGCTGACGGCGCGCGCCATCGCGGCGATGGAGCCCGGGCTGGTGCGCCTCGTCGACGGCTTGCTCGATGCCGCCGCCGAGCGTGGCCGGATCGATCTGATCGGCGAATTCGCGTCGGCGATTCCGGTTGAGATCATCGGCAATCTGCTGGATGTGCCGCACGCGGAGCGCGAGCCGTTGCGTGACTGGTCGCTCGCGATTCTCGGCGCGCTCGAACCGTCGCTGACCGAGGCGCAGTTCGAACGCGGCAATCGCGCGGTGGACGAATTCGTCGGCTATCTGCGCGATCTGGTGGCGCGGCGCCGGCGCGAACCGGGCGACCCGCAGCATGACGTGCTGACGCGTCTTATTCAAGGCGAGGAGGGCGGCGAGCAATTGTCGGAAGTGGAGTTGCTGCAGAACTGCATTTTCATTCTGAACGCCGGCCATGAGACGACCACGAATCTGATCGGCAACGGCCTCGTCACGTTGACGCAATGGCCCGAGCAGCGCGCGGCGTTGCTGCACGAGCCGTCGCTGATCGAATCGGCGGTGGAGGAATGTCTGCGCTTCGAGAGTTCGAACCAGCTCGGCAACCGGATGGCGACCGTCGACACAGAGATTGGCGGCGTCGTGGTCGCGCGTGGCACGCCGGTCACCCTGTGCATCGGCGCGGCGAATCGCGACCCTGAACAGTTCGCGGAGCCGGACCGCTTCGACATTCGCCGCGATCCGAACCGGCATCTTGCGTTCGGCTTCGGCATCCATCAGTGCGCCGGCTTATCGCTCGCCCGGCTCGAGGCGCGCATCGCGATCGGCCGCTTCGTGCAACGCTTTCCCCGTTATCGCCTCGACGGCGAGCCGACGCGCGGCGGACGCGTCCGCTTTCGCGGCTTCGCCGAGGTACCGCTGGAACTCGAACCGGCCGCCAGTCGCACGGCGTAGCTTTTGCCGTGCTGACGCAAGACTTACAGCCTGCGCCGGCGCCCGTCGCACCGCCACGCGCGCCGGCTCTGCCCGCAAAGCCGTGGCACGCTTGCTGCTTCATGTCAGGTCTTAGGCCCAGGGGAGCGCACGATGCCACACATGATCTGGAAAGGCGCAATCAGCTTCGGCCTCGTCCACGTGCCGGTGCAGCTATATCCGGCGACGCAGTCGGAGAAAGTCGGCTTCAATCTGCTGGATAAGCGCTCGATCGATCCGATCGGCTACAAGCAGATCAACAAGCGCACTGGCAAGGATGTGACGCGCGATAACATCGTGCGCGGCTTCGAGTACGAGAAGGACAAGTATGTCGTGCTCTCCGACGACGAGATTCGGTCGGCGAACCCCGAGTCGACGCAAACGGTCGATATTCTGGCGTTCGTCGACGCCCCGGATATCTCGTTTCTTTACCTCGACACCCCTTATTTCCTCACGCCCGACCGCAAGGGCGAAAAGGTCTACGCGCTGCTGCGCGAAGCCATGAAGGCGTCCGGCAAGATCGGCGTGGCGAGCGTGGTGCTGCACAACAAGCAGCATCTGGCGGCGCTGATTCCGGTGGGTCCGGTGTTGGCCTTGAACACGCTGCGCTGGGCCGCGGAGGTGCGCGATTTCGACGAGTTCAAGCTGCCGCCCGACGGTGTGAAGGCCGCGGGCGTGTCCGCGCGCGAACTCGATATGGCGAAGAAGCTGATCGACGACATGAGCGACAAGTGGGATCCCTCGCAGTATCACGACACCTTCCGCGACGACATCATGGCGCTGGTCGATCGCAAGATTCGCGCGGGCAAGACCGAGGAAATCACCGAAGTCGAAGCGCCGCACGAGTCGCGTCAATCCGCCGATATCCTCGATTTATCTGATCTGCTCAAACGCAGCCTCGGACGCGGCAAGGGCAAACAGCCGGCGGGCGGCCGCAAGCGCACCGCGGACGACGACGGCGATGAGGCCGACGCGGATGCCGAGGCCGAAACGCCGGCGCGCAAGAAACCGCGCACGACGCGCACAGCGAGTAAGACAGCAACGCGCGCCGGTGGCACCAGCGGCCGCGCGAGCACCAAAACCTCGTCGACGCCTGCGGCCCGCAAACGTCGCGCGGCGGCCTGATCGTCGGCATCGCGCCTGAGCCACTCATGACGACGTCATCGCCATGAACGACAGACTCGATCTCTACAACCGCAAGCGCCGCTTCGACGACACGCCGGAGCCGGCGGGCACGCGCGCCAGGCGCAAACCAGGCGGCCGGAAAACGACCCGCCAGGCAGCCGACGAGGCGCTCTCATACGTGATTCAGGAGCACGACGCACGGCGATTGCACTACGATTTCCGGCTGGAACTGAACGGCACGCTCCTGTCGTGGGCGGTGCCCAAAGGGCCGAGCCTCGATCCCTCGGTGAAAAGGCTGGCGGTGCATGTCGAGGATCATCCGGTTGAATACGGTTCGTTCGAAGGGGAAATCCCGCCCGGCAACTACGGTGCGGGCAGCGTGATCGTGTGGGATCGCGGCACCTGGGAACCGGTTGGCGGCGCGGCGGAGGCGGCGCGTTCCTACGCCGCCGGCAAACTCAAGTTTCATTTGCACGGCGAAAAGCTGCAGGGCGGCTGGACACTGGTGCGCAGCCATATGCGCGGCAGCGGCGACAAGGAGCAGTGGCTGCTGATCAAGGAACGCGACGACGAAGCGCGCGATGAGAGCGACTACGACATCCTGAAGAAGCGCCCGGGCAGCGTGCTCAGCGGCAGCGCCTCGGTGGCTAAAGGCGAAAAAACGACGACAGCGGCAACCAAGGCCGCGCGTAAAACCGCGGCCTCTGATGCGAAGTCCACCGCAAAACGAGGCGGCGAAAGCGGCGCGAAAGCCGCTTCATCCACCCGCGCGGATCCCCGGCGACCGGACATCGTGGCGACGCGCAACACGCAGTCGCTACGCGAACTCGCCGCCACGCCCTCGATAGAGGGCGCGGTGAAAGCTCGCTTGCCCGCGACCTTCAAACCGCAACTGGCGACGCTCGTCGACGCCGCGCCGCCCGGCGACGAATGGTCGTACGAAATCAAGTTCGATGGTTACCGTGTGCTGGCCCGAATCGATCGGGACGCAAAGGGAAGCGCCGTCAAAGTATTCACCCGCGCCAGCAACGACTGGACCGCGAAGTTCAGCAAACAGGTCAAGGCGTTTGAACAACTCGGGATCGAAAGCGCGTGGCTCGACGGCGAAGCCGTGGTGCTGGACCAGAACGGCGTGCCGAATTTTCAGTCGCTGCAGAACGCTTTCGATGCGAACCGGCCGCAAGACATCATCGTCTACCTGTTCGATATACCGTTCCTCAACGGTTACGACCTGCGCGGCGTGCCGCTCGAACAGCGTCGCGCGATTCTGCGCGCCTTGATGGAAGGCGTCGACGACAGCGTGCTGCGCTTCTCGAACAATTTCGACTTCAGCGCGGAAGACCTGCTCAGAAGCGCGTGCGACATGGCGCTGGAGGGCATCATCGGCAAGCGGCGCGATAGCGGCTATCTGTCGGGACGTTCGTCGACGTGGATCAAGTTGAAATGCCGCCGGCGCCAGGAGTTCGTGATCGGCGGCTATTCGGAACCGTCCGGCAGTCGTGCGGCATTCGGCGCGCTGCTGCTCGGCGTCTACGACAGCAAAGGCAAGTTGAATTACGCGGGACGCGTCGGCACCGGCTTCGACGCGGCGTTGCTGCGCTCGGTCAAGAAAGAACTCGATGCGCACGCGACCCAGCGCATGCCGTTTGCGGCCGCGCCGCGCGAGCGCAGTCGCACGCCGGTGCATTGGGTCGAACCGGTGCTCGTAGCCGAATGCAATTTCGCGGAATGGACGAGTGACGGCATCGTGCGTCAGGCGTCGTTCGTGAGTTTGCGCAAAGACAAGCCGGCGCGCCAGATCGTCAAGGAAACACCTCGCCAGGGGGCCGACGTGCAACAGCAAACCGATTCTATGTCCGACGACGCGCCGAAGAAACGTGCGGCGCGGAAAACTTCCGGCAGTACTGCGGCCGCATCCGGTGAAGAGAAGAGGGAGGCGGCAAACTTGAAGGCTGAAGCGAAAATGGCGGACGCGAAAGCGAGCGGCAAAGGCAAACGCGGCACGGAGCCGGACGACGGCGCGAACGTCGGCGGCGCGAAAACCGCCGCGAAAACTGCAGCAACGAAAACCGCAGCCGAAAAAACCACACCCGCAAAATCAACCACCGCTGCGCCGCCCGCCGAAGTCGCCGGTGTGCGCATCTCGCATCCTGATCGCGTCATCGACAAAAGCAGCGGCGCGCGCAAGATCGATCTCGTGCAGTACTACGAGTCGGTCGCCGAATGGATGCTGCCGCATCTGAAAGACCGCCCGGTGTCGCTGGTGCGTGCGCCCGAGGACATCGGCGGCGAGCTATTTTTTCAGAAGCACAGCCAGAAGCTGTCGATTCCGAATGTCACGCAGCATCCGGGCCTCGATCCCGGCCACCCGCCGCTGATCACCGTCGATACCATCAAAGCGCTGGTCGGCGCCGCGCAAATGGGCACCGTCGAATTTCACACGTGGAATGCCGTCGCGTCGAATATCGAAAAACCGGACCGCGTTGTCTTCGACCTCGACCCCGATGCAGCGCTAGGTTGGGAACGCATGATCGAAGCCGCGCAACTGACGCGTTCGCTGCTCGAGGAACTCGGCCTCAAATCGTTCTGCAAGACGAGCGGCGGCAAGGGCCTGCATGTCGTCGTGCCGCTCGCGAAACAGGCCGGCTGGGACGAAGTAAAGGATTTCTCACAAGCCGTCGCGCAGCACATGGCGGCAACGCTGCCCAAGTACTTCAGCGCGAAGATGGGCGCGCAGAACCGCAAGCAGAAAATCTTCGTCGATTATCTGCGCAACAACCGCGGCTCCAGCACGGTCGCCGCATTCTCGGCGCGGGCGCGCCCGGGCCTCGGTGTATCGGTTCCGCTTGCGTGGGACGAAGTCGCCGGCACCACAGGCGGCGATCAATGGACCATCGAGAATCTGCACGAGCGCCTCGCCGAACTCAAAACCGACCCGTGGGCGGACTATGCGAAGACGCGTCAGCGCATCACCGCGGCCATGAAAAAACGTCTGGATGACGCGCAATAAGCCTGGGCAGACCCGATTCAGAACGACAAGGAGCTACACCATGAAGACCTCACCGCAATCGTCCGACGGCGACAAGCAGGCGGACCCGCATGCCGGGAAGCAGCCCAAATCGATGCAGGAAGCAGCCGCGCCTTTGCCGCACGAAGCCGATCAGAATCCGGAATCGCAGCACGAGGACGGTCCGCGTCATGTCGGCAAGCAGGCGCATCGCGACCTCGAACGCGGGCTGAAAGATACCGACCGCCGCGGCGGCGACGAGTATCAGCAGAAGACGCAGAACGATGCGCACACCGACGTCAACTCCGATGACAAAGGAGCCAGCGGCGCACGCGGCAACAAGCACTGACGACCCATTGATCCGAGTGCCGTCGCCGGCGCAACGGTGTCAAACCGGCTCTTTGTCCCAGTAAGGCGGATCGCCGAAATGCGCCGCCACGAATTCGATGAAGGCGAGCGTCTTCGGCGGCACGAACGAGCGGCTCGGATACACGGCCCAGATCGCCACGCTCTCGGCGAGCGGATAGCTGTCCAGCACGCTGACCAGCTCGCCGCTGCGCAAGTAAGGTGCGACGTCCCACGTCGATTTGAGCGCGATGCCGAAACCGGCCAGCAGGGCGTCGCGGATCACTTCGCCGTTGTCCGTGACGAGGCGCCCGCTCACGCGCACTGCAAGTGGTCCGGCAGGCGTCACGAAGGCCCAGTCGCGCTGGTCCGACAGAATCATGCACTCGTGTTGCGCGAGGTCCGAAGGATGACGCGGCGTACCGCGCGCGGCAAGGTAAGCGGGCGCCGCGCACAGTACCCGCCGATTCACCGCGAGGCGCCGCGCCACCAGCGACGAATCCTTCAGCACGCCGACGCGGATCGCCACGTCGATACCCGCATCGACGAGATCGACCAGTTGATCGGTGAGCCGCAAATCGACGCTCACGCCGGGATAGCGGCGCAGAAATTCGCTGATCACCGGCGACACGTGCTGCCGTCCGAACGAAGACGGCATCGAGACTCGCAAGCGGCCCTGCGGCTCGGCCTGCGCCCGGCCCACCGACGCGCGCGCGGCGGCGGCCGCATCGAGCAGGGCTTCGGCGCGCGTCATGAAGACTTCACCGTCCTGCGTGAGGCTGATGCGGCGGGTGGTCCGGTGCAGCAGACGCGCGCCGAGCAGCTTTTCCAGCTGGGCGATGCGGGAACTGGCCACCGCCGCGGACAAACCGAATTCGCGGCCGGCCGCGGATACGTTGGCCAGAAGCGCGGCACGCACGAACAGGGCGACGTCGAGCAGATCGAGCCGCTGCCGTTCGCCGGGCGGCGCGCGTTCGGGCGAAATGACAGGCAGGTTCATTCTTCTGAAATTCCAAAAGATGTTTCAGCCATTATGACGGTTTTAAAAGAATAAGAACCGCCCTAGGATGACGCCCATGGAATCGCCGATACGCAACCGGCACCACAGGCCGGCCGCAAAATCGCGATCTTTTCAATCTGATTTGAACCAACAGGAGCATGTATGAAAGCCGTCGGTCTCTATCGTTATTTGCCGATCGATCAGGCGGAAGCCCTGGTCGATGTCGAGATCCCGAAACCGGAAGCCACCGGTCGCGATCTGCTGGTCAAGGTCGAGGCGATCTCCGTCAATCCGGTCGACACCAAAGTGCGTGCACCGAAAGACAAGCTCGAAGAGACGCCGCGCATCCTCGGCTGGGATGCCGCGGGCACCGTGGCCGCGGTCGGGCCGGACGTGACGCTGTTCAAGGTCGGCGATCCGGTGTTCTATGCGGGCAGCATCACGCGGCCGGGCGCCAACAGCGAATTCCATCTGGTCGATGAGCGGATTGTCGGGCGCAAGCCGGCGTCGCTCGATTTCACCCACGCGGCCGCGCTGCCGCTGACTGCGATCACCGCCTGGGAAGCATTGTTCGACCGTCTCGGCGTGTCGCCGCAAGGCGCGGACGAAGGCCGCAGCGTGCTGATTTTCGGCGGCGCGGGCGGGGTCGGCTCGGTCGGGATCCAACTGGCGAAGCAACTCGCGAAGCTCAAGGTGATCGCAACCGCGTCGCGGCCCGAATCGGCGAAATGGGCCACTGAACTGGGCGCGGATCACATCGTCGATCACTTCGGCGACGTGCCCGCGCAATTGAAAAAGCTCGGCATCGACCAGGTCGATTACGTGCTCATGTTCAACGACACCGACAAGAATTTCCCGGCCGCCGCCGAGGTCGTCAAGCCGCAAGGCAGCATCTGCACGATCGTGGAAAACAGCCAGCCGGTGCCGGTCGAACTGCTGAAGGCGAAGAGCGCCGCCTTTCATTGGGAGTTCATGTTCACGCGCTCGATGTTCGGCACGCCGGACATGATCGAGCAGCACAAGCTGTTGACGGAAGTAGCGCGTCTCGTCGATGCGGGCACGCTGCGCACGACCGTCGGCCAGAACCTCGGCGCGATCAATGCCGTTAATCTGCGCCGCGCGCATCAACTGCTCGAAGAAGGGCGCGCGATCGGCAAACTGGTGCTGACGGGTTTCGAGGCTTAAATAACGTTTCACCTGAAGCGGGTTGCAGCGAAATAACGGCCGGCGTCGCAGCAATGCGCGCCGGCCGTGTTCATTTGATGCACATCAAACTGTGCGATCCGGTGCGTCGATATGCAGCAGTGCGGTGCGACGTGCGCTTTCGTGCGCCAGAGTCGAGACACGCGCAGAAAACGCGTCGCCGCAAGCGGGTTAACACCCGATTCGCAGGCAGCGCGCGCAGCGTCGCTTGGCGTTAGACTGGCAGGGCATCATGCTAAAACGGTTGCGTGTCTCGCGGCCCGGCATCATTGAGCCAGGCGGTGCGCGGGCAGTAGCGCTGAAGCGGGCGCGCAGCGGCACAACAACGAGGTGACAGTATGAGCTTCAGACTCTCCGCCGTTTCAGTTGTCGCTTCTCTCGCATGCGCGTTCGCGCCCGGCATGCTCGTGCCGGTGGCTCACGCGGCCACGCCGATCACGGTCACGTCCCAGTCCGCCCTCGACGGGCCGATCCGCTACACGGTGCGAGTCACGTCGAAACAGTTCGGCAACTCGCAGGAAACCCGCACGATCCGCTCCGGCGAATCGGACGACTTCACGTGGAAGACGGTGCCGCCTGGCGGCCCGGTTCCCGCAACGGATGCGTGCCCGAACTATACGTCGCTGCCGACCGACACCAACGGCGCGATGATCCGGCAAACGCAGATCCGGTTCGCGCCGGTGGTCGCAGGCGACGGCACGGCGACCGTGCAATTGAGCTTTCAGGCGCAGACACCGAAGGGCGTGAAAACCGTCACGGCCGGCGGTAAAACGCTCAAGTGTCCGAACGACGTGAGCGTCAGTCAGATCGTGCGCTTCACGATGCCGGTCAACGGCAGCACGAAAACGCTCACGCTCAGCGACGGCACGGAAGTCGCGATCAGCGCGAAGCGTTGAGTCCGGCGACTGATGGGAGCACGGCGGCGCAGCGCGGCTCAACGCCGCGCCGCGGTCCGCTCCACGAGCCGCGCCGACAGAAACCGGTGCTCGGCGGAAAAGAGCCGCCGATACGTGAGCAGCACTGCGCCCACGGTCCCCAGCGTCGACGACGCGGCGATCAGGAACATGATCACGATCTGGTAGCGCACCGCCTGCAACGGCGATTGACCGGCCAGCACCTGGCCGGTCATCATGCCGGGCAGGCTCACCACGCCGACCACGGCCATCTGATTGAGCGTCGGCATCATGCCCGCCCGCACCGCCTGGCGCGCGGGCGCCTGTGCCGCTTCCCAGCGCGTCGCGCCGAGCGCGAGCGCCATGTCGACGCGGTCGCGCCGCGCGGTCAATTCCTCGGTCATCCGTTCGATGCCGAGCGACACGCCGGTCAGCGTATTGCCGAGGATCATGCCGAGAATCGGAATCGCATATTGCGGCTCGTACCACGGGTGAATGCGAATCACGACGAAGAGCCCGACCGCGGCCACCAGCCACGAACTGACCCAGATCGACAGCACACTGTCCGCGCGTTGTCCGCGATAGGTGCGGTTGCCGCGTTGCGCGCCCGCGAAACCGGCGATCAGCGTCATCACGATCATCAACGGCAACACCACGTACCAGCGGTCGTAACGGAACACCCAGCCGAGCACGTAACCGATCGCCAGCAACTGCACGATGGTGCGCACGGCGGCCCACGCCAGCTTGCGCTCGAGATCGAGCTTGAGCGCCACCGACACGACACCGTTCACGACGATCAGCAACGCGGCAATCGCGACATCCCACAGACTCAGGTTTTGCAGTGTCATTGGCCGAACTCCTGGTGATCCTGATGCGCGGGCAATATCTCGGACCGCACGGTTTCGTCGAGCACGCCGGCGCGCATGGTCAGATGCCGCGCGCTCATGCGCGTGGCTTGCGCCGGATCGTGAGACACCCAGATCGACGCGTGACGTCCGGGGTCGGCGTCGAACCAGGCGTGCACCAGACCTTCGATCGCATGCGACGACTCCGGGTCGAGCGAGGCAGTCGGCTCATCGAGCAACAGGACTTCGGGCGCGAGTTGCAGCACGCGAATCAGCGCGGCGATCTGCGCCTCACCGCCAGACAGTTCGCTTGCACGCTTGTCGAGAAAGTCGTCGCCGCGGCCGGCCTGAGCGGCGAGGCTCGCCGCGCGCCCGCGATCGAAATGCACGTCGCGGTACGCGCGCAACTCGAACGGATAGCGCAGATTGTCTTCGACGCTGCCGTCGAGCAACGCGGGCCGCTGCCGGATATACGCGACGTTGCGCCGGTAGCGTGGAATGGCGGCGCGTTCCACCGGCGCGCCATGCCACATGATGCGTCCCGCATCGAGCGGATCGAGCAGCGCGAGCGCGCGCAGGAACACGCTCTTGCCCGAGCCGGACGGCCCGGTGATCGCGACGCGGTCGCCCGCTTCTAAAGCGAAGGTGGTCGGCTGCAGCAGCGTCTGCCCGCGCACGGCATCGCGCCGGACGATGCCGTCGGCAAGGACTAATGGAACATCGGTCATGTGTGAATTTGTAATGGGAGATGCGTAAGGTCGAAGCGCGTTGCGACGTGTGCGTGCAACATGCGTGCATCATGATAAAGCGGCACGGTTTGGCGCAGGCCGTCCAGGGATCGGGCATGCAACGTGCTGCACGGTGCTCAACGTAGAAGAATTAGCGGAGCCTCTCAATGGCAGTGTCGAGCACGACCGGACGGCGGATCGGAAAAATCATCGCATGGCTGTTGGCGATTATCGTCATCCTGATTGCCGCGCTGGCTATTTTTATACTGACCTTCGACTGGAACCGGGCAAGGCCCTATGTCAACGACAAGGTCACGCAAGCTATCGGCAGGCCGTTCGCCATCAACGGCGATCTGAAGGTCGGCTGGCGGCATCCGGTTGGCGAAACCGGCTGGCGCGGCTGGGTGCCGTGGCCGCGTTTCTCGGCGGCCAATGTCACCGTGGGCAATCCGGACTGGACGAAGCAGCCGCAGTTCGCCACGCTCGACGAGATCGACTTTCAGGTCAAGGTGCTGCCGCTGCTCGCGCACGATATCGTGATTCCCACGATCAACCTCGTGAATCCTTCGGTCGATCTCGAGCGCGTGCTCGACGGGCGCAATAACTGGACGTTCAAACTGGCGTCGTCGAGCGGGCCTTCGGAATGGAAGCTCGATCTGCACGATATCGCCTTTGCCAAGGGCAACATTGCGTTGTCCGATCAGCAGAAGAAGGTCGATGTGCAGATGGCCATCGACACGCTCGGTCAGCCGATTCCGATCGGCGAGGCGATGAAACAGCAGGAAGCGGCGTCGCGCAGTTCGTCGGCGCAAACCATCGGCAAGTCGGGCGCGAACAAGCTGACGCAGCAGGCGAATGCGCAGGCGGCGTCGGAGGCTGCGGCGGCGTCCGCGGCGGCGGCTTCGGGCGCGTCGTCGACGGATATCAGCGCATCGGGTACGACGGCGGCCACGGGCGCCTCGGGCGGCCTGGTCGCGGGCGGCTCGAAGGGTGCGAGCGAGGCCGTCGCGGCAGGCGCGAGCGGCGCAGTCGTGGCGTCCGCGCCGGCTTCGGCTTCGAACGCTTCGGGCGCTTCGGGGGCTTCGGGCGCGAACGAGGCGCAAGCCGGCGCGAAGCAGGAGATTCCGCCGTACGCGATCGGCTGGACCGTCAAAGGGACTTACAACAAGACGCCGGTGTCGGGCAGCGGCAAGGTAGGCGGCGTGCTCGCATTGCAGGACGCCAACCGGCCGTTCCCGGTCCAGGCCGATGTGAAGGCGGGCGATCTGCATATCGGCCTGGTGGGCACGATCACCGATCCGGCGCATCTTGCCGCGGTCGATCTGCGCCTCTGGCTGCAAGGCAACAGCATGGCGCGCCTGTATTCGCTGACGGGCGTGACCTTGCCCGACACGCCGCCGTATGCGACCGAAGGGCGGCTCGTCGGCCAGTTCAAGTCCACCGGCAACGTCTTCAAGTATGAAAATTTTACAGGCCGGGTCGGCGGCAGCGATATCAACGGCTCGCTGATCTATACGGCACGTGAACCGCGTCCGCTGCTGCAGGGCGAACTCGTCTCGCATCTGCTGCAATTCTCCGATCTGGCGCCCGTGATCGGCGCGGACTCGAACGCCAGCAAGGCCAAGCGCGGCGACGCGACGGCGCAGCCGTCCAACAAGGCGCTGCCGGTCGAGGAATTCCGCACCGACCGCTGGAAGGCGATCGACGCCGACGTCAAGTTCACCGGCCGGCGCATCGTCAAGGACGTGAATCTGCCGATCACGGATCTGTACACGCACGTCGTGCTGACTGACGGCGTGCTTTCGCTGGAACCGTTGAAGTTCGGCGTGGCGGGCGGCACGCTCGCTTCCGACATTCATCTGGACGGCAGCGCGACGCCGCTCAAGGGCCGCTTCGCGACATCGGCGCGGCATCTGAAGCTCAAGCAGTTGTTCCCGAACTTCAAGTCGATGCAGAACGCGCTCGGTGAAATCAACGGCGACGCCGCGCTGACCGCGACGGGCAATTCGCCGGCGGCGCTTGCGGCCACATCGAACGGCGAGGTGAAGGCATTGGTGACGGACGGCACGGTGAGCCGTCTGCTGATGGAAGCGGCGGGGCTGAACGTGGCGAACGTCGTCTACGAAAAGCTGTTCGGCAATCGCGACGTGAAGATCAACTGCGCGGCCGCCGATTTTGTCGCAACCAACGGCGTGCTCGAATCGCGCGTCTTCGCGCTCGATACGGACGACGCCGTGATCGATATCGACGGCAACGTGAACCTGCGTGACGAGTCGATGGACCTCGGCGTGCATCCGCATACCAAGGGCTTCCGTGTCTTCTCGCTGCGCTCGCCGCTTTACGTGAAAGGCACCTTCAAAGACCCGCACGTGGGCGTGAATGCGGCCGCGCTGGCACTGCGCGGTGGCGCGGCGGTCGGCCTCGGCTTGATCAATCCGTTCGCGGCGTTGATTCCGTTGCTCGCGCCGAGCAACAACAAGCCGTTGCCATGCACGCAGATGCTGGAACAGATCCGTCAGGCGCCGACAGCGCCGCCGCCGGGCGTCAAGCAGCAGCCCAAGTCGGCGATTTCTCTGGATGGCGCGCCGGTGAACAAGTCTTCGAGCGGTGCTTCGTCGCCGGCTACGACGGACAAGAAGAAGCCGGCGGTGATGTCGCCCGCCAGCGCGGCTACTTACAAGGGAAGCTGATGCCTTTCATCCTGCCTTCGGATTGGCTGAGCTGGAGTTTTGGCGGCGGCCTGTCCTTGATCCTCTTGTGGCTGATCAGCGTGCCGCCCGGGCGCGGCCACTTCGATGACGTCATGATGAAAAAAGACGAGGCGGGTGCTGCACGCGCGCGCAGACAGATCACCTGAGATGGCAAGCCGAATCGAGGAAAGGTGATGACGCAACGCCGCCTGACGAACTGTGCGAACAGACGGTGTTGCGAATTTGAAGGTCTACCGCAAAGCTAAATGTTTACCTGAGCGAGCGCGGTGTGGCGTCGCCGGCAGCATCCTGCCGACGCACCCCGCGACGTGTGCCGCCGACGCGTGTCGCGCCGAATTCCGTCAGGATCTTGCCGCGAGCGCGGCTGGCAAACACCAGAAAGCCGAAGCCATCCGCCTCATACCAGTAGCCGCCGTTCTCGAGACCGTCGAGCGGCTGCTCCAGCGCATTCGTAATGGATTCGATACAGCGGCGCCGCAATTCCGCGGGTGCCGGATAGGGCGGCTGTGCGCCACGCACACTGCACAGGAGGACATCGAGCCCCGGCAGCACGTGCGCATAAAGGACCGGCTCGTCTTGCGCGCGAGCACGCGCAATCTTGGTGTCGAGCTGACCGAACGGCTTGAAATGCCGTAGTACCGCGAGGAACGACTCATCGCCGTCCACCTTCGCGCGTCTACGCTTTTTCGGGAAGGACATAAAAATTCGCCTGAAAAAGAATTGCAAGAAACGCAGCGTCCTCATGCGACCACTCCCGGCTTCGCGCGCCGCACGTCGATCTTTTATAGCATACGACAAGGTCGGATTCACGGTGATTCGACAACAACGCCGCCCCACCGCCTCCCGCACGAATCATGCCGAACCGCCTCGCCGCGCGCTTTCGCTTCCCATCCCATCTATTTCCATCATAGACGCACGAGGCGCCGAAAAATCATCTCATACCAATAAAAATGTCGTTTTTGTGTGGGCAGGCGCATCTTGCCGATACGTTGAAATATCTCGAATTCACGTCGATAATGGCCCGTCCGGCTGCACTGCGCCGAGCTCGCCGATGCCCCACCGCAAAGTCCCACCGGCGCGCCGTTGCATCGCTGGTCATGAGCCGCCGCGGCTTGAGCGACCCTTTGCGACCCTTCGGGCGAACATGAAACTATTCACCAAGGGTCTGCTGCTGATTGCAGTGCCGAGCGCGGTCGAGCTGGCGCTTCTTGGCGTCGTCTTCGATACCCAGGAGCAGACAGCGCACGCCGCCCAGCAGGTCACCAACAGCAAGCAGATTCTCTATCAGTCGTCGGCCATCATCGATCCGCTGCTGCGCCAGGCAGCGCGGGTTCGCACGGGCATGGTGATCGGCGATGCGTCACTGATCGACCGCCATACGGTGTGGGTCGATCTGGGCGACCGGCTGTCGAATCTCGAGGTGCTGGTCGCCGGCACGCCGCATCAGGTCGAGCGCGTGCACAAGATGCAGCGGGCGATCGACGCGTATCGCACGCAGACTGCCGCGATCTCGCAGGCGCTGCACGAAGGGCGTCGTCTGACTTCGTTCGCGGCGCTGGAGACCGGCGCGTTGCCGCAGCAGATCGCCGCGTTTCGCGACGAGCTCGCGGCGTTCGGCGACGAGGCGTCGCGGCTCGATGCCGAGCGCTCAGCCGCGCTCGCGCGGCGCCGTGACCGTCAGCAGTACGCGCTGATCGGCGCCGTGCTGGGCTCGATGCTGATCTGGGCCGCCACCGCGGTGGTCTTTGCGCGCAGCATCGGCAGGCGGCTGGAAGTGTTGACCGAGAATGCCGAGCGTTTGGGCAGCGGGCGCACGCTGGCGCCGGCGCTGTCGGGTAAGGACGAAATTGCCGCGCTCGACGCCGTGCTGCATCAGACGGGTGCGCGCCTGCGTGAGGCGGAAGCCGAGCAGGCCATGCTGAAAATGCGGCTCGAAGCACGTGCGCAGGAACTGGCGGGCGTCAACGAGGAACTGCGTCAGGAGACGCAAGACAATGAAATGTTCATCTACAGCGTGTCGCACGATCTGCGCTCGCCGTTGGTGAATCTGCAAGGTTTCTCGAAGGAATTGCAGGTCTCGTGCGACGAACTGGACAGCGTCGTCGAGGCGGCAAAATTGCCGGACGCCGAGCATCGGCGCATGGCGCATATTCTCAACGGCGAGGTGCGCGAGTCCTTGCAATATTTGCGCACGGCAGTGACGCGGGCAGCCGCGATTATCGACGCGCTGCTGCGCATTTCACGCGCCGGCCGGCTCGAGTACCAGTGGCAGCGCGTCAGCGTCGGGCGCGTGGTGGCCCGGGTGGTCGATGCGCTGCAGGGCGCGATCGGCCAGCGCTCCGCTGTGGTGACCGTGCGCGACTTGCCGCCCGCATGGGGCGACCCCGGCGCGATCGAGCAGATCTTCAGCAATCTGATCGGCAACGCACTGAATTATCTCGACCCGGCGCGCAACGGGCGTATCGAAGTCGGCGCACTGGAACCCGAGCCGGTCGAGCCGGCCGAGGCGGGTGAGCCGCGCGCGGTCCGCATGCGCACGTATTATGTGCGCGACAACGGCCTCGGCATTCCGGCCGCGTATATGTCGAAAGTGTTCCGGGCGTTTCAGCGCCTGCACGGCGACGTCGCGCACGGCGACGGCATCGGTCTCGCGGTCGTGCGTCGCACGGTGGAGCGGCATGGGGGCCGCGTGTGGGTCGAGTCGGCGGAGGGCGCGGGGTCGACGTTTTTCGTGGTGTTGCCGGAACAGCCCGCGCGTCTTTGAACTTCGGCAGGCAAAGAGCGCGGCGGCGCGGATAATCACAAGCGGCAGGCATCAACCAATCGTTGAGCACGGAGAGCATATGAATCACGGGGAAACGGTCAGCATCGTACTGATCGAAGATGACGACGGCCATGCCACGCTCGTCGAGCGCAATCTGCGCCGTGCCGGCATTTCGAACGGTTTCGTGCGTTTTCGCGACGGCCAGCAGGCGCTCGATTATTTCTTCGGCCCAGCGCCGTCACCAGCCGACGCCGCCGCGAGTTCCGCGGCCGACCCCGCTCACAGCGCTGTACCCGCACGCGACGATTTGATGAATTTCGTCGTGCTGCTCGATCTGAAAATGCCGCGAGTGGACGGCTTCGAAGTCTTGCGGCGCCTGAAAGAATCGCCGCAGACGGCCGCCGTGCCGGTGATCGTCCTGACCACGACCGACGACCCGCGCGAAATCGCGCGTTGCTACGAGCTCGGCTGCAACGTCTACATCACCAAGCCGGTCGAGTACGATGCGTTTATCGAAGCCGTGCGCCGCCTTGGTTTTTTCCTGCAGGTGGTCAAGCTGCCTTCGGGGCATCGTCTCGCGGCGCCGTGATGGAAGGTTCGCATGAAGCGGGCCGAAAGCCGCTCGTGACAAGATAGACCACTTGTTGACCCTAGCCAGAGAAGACTCCGCATGACCGACGAAGTGTCCACGCAGCCTGCCGCCTACGTGCTAGTGGTCGATGACGACGAAGGCATCCTGCGGCTCGCGCGCAAGTCGCTCGAGCGCGCCGGCTGCCGGGTCGCGATCTGCGCCGGCGTCGAAGCGGCCCGTGACCGGCTCGCGCGCAGCGGTCCCGACCTGCTGGTGCTCGACTATCAACTGAGCGGGCCCGAGACCGGCCTGGACTTTTTTCGCCGTCTGCGCGCGGAAGGCGTGCGGATTCCCGCCATCCTCGTGACCGGCTTTACCGACGAATCGCGTGTCATCGAAGCGCTGCGCGCGGGCGTGTCCGACGTCGTGCCAAAATCCGGCGATTACCTCGATTACCTGCCCGAAGCCGTCGAACGGGTGCTCTCGCAAGTGCGCCTGCAGCGCGCGTCGGACGAAGCCTTGCTGCTGCGCGATCGCGAGCAGCATTACCGCACTTTGTCGGAGGCGCTGCCGCACCTCGTCATGACCTGCAACGCCACGGGCGACTGCGATTTTCTGTCGAAGCAGTGGTACGACTACACGGGCCTCGCTGAAAGCTGTTCGTACGGTCTCGCCTGGCTCGACGCCGTGCATCCGGACGACCGCGAAGAGGTTCGCCGAAGCTGGCTCAAAACGGTATCGGGCAACGCCGGCGACTACCGGCACGAGTTGCGGATTCGCCGTCACGACGGCGAATATCGCTGGTTCGACTTGCGCGTGGTGGCGATGCGCGACGCCGAAGGCAACGTCAGCAAATGGTTCGGCAGTTGCACGGACATTCATTCGCAGCGCGAGGCGATCGAGGAGCGCGAACGGCTGCTGGCGTCGGAGCAGGCCGCCCGCCAGACCGCCGAAGAAGCCAATCGCGCCAAAGACCGCTTTCTGGCCATGCTGTCGCACGAATTGCGCACGCCGCTCACGCCGGTGCTGGCCGGCGCCAGCGTGCTGGAAATGATTCCAGGTCTGCCCGATCAGGCGCGGGCGAGCGTGCGCATGATCCGCCGTAACGTCGAACTCGAAGCGCGGCTGATCGACGACCTGCTCGATCTCACGCGCGTGGCCAACGGCAAGCTGCGGCTGTCGCTGGAAACGGTCGACGTGCACGACGTGATCGACAGCGTGCTCGAACTGTTTCGCAGCGAGATTCAGGTCAAGCAGCAGGACGTGCACGTCCATAAGGACGCGCAGCATCATTACGTGCTGGCCGATCGCGCGCGGCTGCAGCAAATGCTGTGGAACCTGATTCGCAACGCCGCCAAGTTCACGCCGGACGGCGGCCATATTTATGTGCGCACGCGCGACGAACGCATGCACGTGCAGATATCGGTCGAAGACACGGGGATCGGCATCGAGCCGGACCAGATCGGTAAGCTCTTCAACGCGTTCGAGCAGGGCAACCAGAACATGACGCGGCAGTTCGGCGGCCTCGGCCTCGGACTCGCGATCACGAAGGCGTTGACGGACGTGCACGGCGGTACCGTGACCGCGCAGAGCCCCGGCGCGCACTGCGGCGCGACCTTCGCGATCATGTTGCCGACGGCTGCGGCGCCGGAGGTGGCTGCACCGGTCGTGGTGCCCGACGAAGTGCATTCGGGCGGTCTGCTGAACATCCTGCTTATCGAAGATCATGTGGATACCGCCGAGGTCATGGAGCAACTGATTCGCAGCCTCGGCCATGAAGTCACGACCGTGGGCCGGGTCGACGACGCGTTGGCCGCGACTCAATCGCAGACCTTCGATCTGGTCGTCAGCGACGTAGGATTGCCCGACGGCACCGGTCTCGACTTCATCAAAGCGTTCCGCGAGCACTCGGACGCGCCCGCGGTCGCGCTGACCGGCTTCGGCACCGACGAAGACGTGCGTCGCTGCCTGAGCGCCGGCTTCACCTCGCATCTGACCAAGCCGGTCAACTTCAGCCAGCTCGAGACGATGATCGAAGGCGCGGTGACTCTGAAGGAGCAGCGCGACGCGTGAGCGTATGGGCCGCTGGCATCGGGACCATGAAAGTAAGCAAAAGGCCTGTTGCGACTTCAATCGCAACAGGCCTTTTTATTTATGACTGACTCCGGCTGATGCGCCGGAATAGTTAACGTGGTGAGTTCTTCAACGAATCGCGGATTTCACGCAGCAGCAGAACATCTTCCGGCGTCGGCGGCGGTTCTGCCGGCGCGGCTTCGGCCGGCTTGCGCAGATTGTTGATGAACTTGACCATCAGGAAAATGATGAACGCGAGAATCAGGAAGTTGATCAGCACGGTAATGAACGAGCCGTAACCGAACACGGCAACGCCCGCCGTCTGCAAGTCTTTATACGACTCGGGGCTGCCCTTGAAGCTGGGCGGAATGGGGCCGAGGCGAACGAACTTATTGGAGAAATCGAGGCCGCCGGTGGCGAGCCCGACAACCGGCATGATCAGGTCTTTAACAATTGAATTGACGATGGTGGAGAACGCGCCGCCGATAATCACACCGACTGCAAGATCCATCACGTTGCCCTTGAGGGCAAATTCCTTGAATTCCTTGACCATGCTCATAGAGGTTCCTCCCAGAAGTCGATGTTCGAATGATACCAACCTGAGAAGGATAGGCTAGTCTTTTGGTCAGGAACGCGAGGTTTGTTTCGTTATTGAGGAAACAGGGACTCGCTATGCCGCGCGCGTTCAATATGCGCGGCAAATGTGACCGGGTCGGTATTGGTGCCGCACAATAGTACGCCCACTCGCTTGCCTTGCAACTGTTCGCGCAGCGGGCCGAGCAAACCCGCCGTAGCCGCGGCGCAGGCCGGCTCGACGGCGAGCTTCAGTTGTCCGAACAAGGTCAGCATGGCCGCGCGCAACTGGTCGTCGGACACGGTGACGAGCTGATCGATATGACGGCGGCACAATTCGTAGCTGTATTCCTCGGTATGCGGCGACATGAGCGAGTCGGCAATGCCGTGCATCTGGCGCATCTTGACCGTGTGATTGGCGGCGAAACTCTTGCCCATTACGTCCGCGCCTTCGGGTTCCACGCCATACACGTGCACGTTCGGATTCGCGAGCCGCATCGCGGTCGCGACACCCGCCGCGAGGCCGCCGCCGCCGATCGGCACGATCACCGCTTCGAGATCCGGCGTTTGCGTGGCCCACTCGTAGCCCAGCGTGGCCGAACCCAGCACCGTGCGATAGCCGTTGAACGGATGCACGAAATAGCGGCCTTCTTCGGCCTCGATCCGGCGCACCAGTTCGAATGCCTCGGCAATGTCCTGCGCGAACACGATCTCGGCGCGATATTGCCGGCACAGCGCCACACGTGCCGGATTGGCCGCGTGAAACAGCACGACCTTGGCGCTGATGCCAAGGCGCATGGCCGCATACGCGACCGCCACCGCATGATTGCCGCCCGACACACACGTGACGCCCGCGCTGCGCTGCGCTTCGTCGAGTGCGAGCAGGTTGGTGAACGCGCCGCGCGCCTTGAAGCTGCCACCCGCTTGCAACAGCTCGAACTTGAAGTTCACCACCGTGCCTTCCAGCGACGGAAAGTCCACCCGGTCGAACACCGGCGTTCGCGCCACCCACGGCGTCAACGCAAAGTGCTGCGCGGCGATGTCGTCGAGCGTGGGGATCGGCTCGCCGTCGATCGTATGGTCGGTGTGCTGCGGGGTGGCGGTGGACATGGCGTCGGCGTGCTTGGGTCGGTGTGGGTAAGACTCTTTCTACATGTGACAGTTTCAGTGCGCGTGCGCGTCGACCGACATGCTGTGAATGAATTTCTGCAGGAACCGCTCGCACGCCACCAGTTGATCCAGCGCGACGAATTCGTTGGGCTTGTGCGCCTGCTGAATGTCGCCGGGGCCGCAGACGATGCTCGGAATGCCCGCCAGCGAGAACAGGCCGGCTTCTGTGCCGTAGGCAACCTTGCGCTTGTCCTGATCGGCGGTCAACGCGCGCACCAGCTGCGTGATGGCAGCTTGTTCAGACGAATCGAGTCCGGGCGCCGCGGCGATCTTCGTGATCTCGATCGCCGCCGATGGATGCTCGCGCAACATTTTCGGCAGCAGCGTTTCGCGAGCGTATTGATCGATGCGTGCGAAAATCGGCTCGGGATCGAGCGTGGGCAGGTTGCGGAATTCGAACTGGAACTTGCATTCGGCCGGCACGGTATTGATCGCGTTGCCGCCCACGATCGTGCTGGTTTGCGCCGTGGTGAAGGGCACGTCGTACAGTTCGTCGAACGGACCCTGCTCGCGGAACTGGTCGGCCATGTCGCGGATGTAGCAGATCAGACGCGCGGCGTATTCGATCGCGTTCAAACCGTTCGGCGTAAGCGACGAATGCGCCGCCTGACCGCGCACGCAGCACTGGTAGGCATTGATGCTTTTGTGCGCCACGATAGGCCGCATGCTGGTCGGTTCGCCGACGATGCAGCCGTCCGGCTTCACGCCGCGCTTCATCAAATCGGCGATCAGGAGCGGCGCGCCGGCGCAGCCCACTTCCTCGTCGAAGGACAGCGCAAAGTGGATCGGTTTGGCGAGTTTGGTGCGCTGCATCTCCGGCACAAGCGTTAGCGCCGCGCCAATGAAGCCTTTCATATCGCAGGTGCCGCGGCCGTACAGCTTGTCGCCGCGAATCTCCGGCTTGAACGGGTCGCTGTCCCATTGCTGGCCGTCTACGGGCACCACGTCGGTGTGGCCCGACAGCACCACGCCGCCGTTCGTTTCGCCGTTGTGCGCGGGAATCGTCGCGAACAGGTTGGCCCATTTGCCGCTTTCGTCGTGCGTGAGCGTGGCCTCGACGCCGACCGCTCGCAATTCGTCGCGCACGGTTTCGATCAGGCCGAGATTCGGATTGCGGCTGACCGTGTCCATCGACACGAGACGGGTGACCCACGGGAGCGAAACGGGAGAAGACGAGGTGGACTGCGGCGTGGACTGCGCTGTTTCAGCGACATGGGACATGACAGAACTCCGGCATTTGAGTCTTTCGATCATACCCAAAAAAAAGGCGCCCGTATGCTGCGGTGCGTGTTTGCGCACCGCAGCATGAATGGGAAAAGCGCTAGACGTACCCCGGTTTTCGACGCTGCGCCAGCGCAGCCGCGCATGCCGCGAACTTATCGCGCGGCTGCGCTCGTCGCCGTGCCGCGACTCGGCGTGCCGAGCGCGCGCAAGGTTTCCTTGACCGTCGCGACACGGACCGCGAGGTCGGGGCTACGCGTTTCGATACGCAGCTTGTCCTGGCCCGCGAGCTTGATGTGCTTGTGTTTCTGCACCATCTCGATGATCCGCATCGCGTCGATCGGCGGGTTGGGGATGAACTGCAAGCCGATCACCGCTTCGCCGGCATCGATCTTCGAAATGCCCAGCGGCTTCGCCGCCAGCCGCAGACGATGCGTCTCCACGAGCGCATGCGCTTGCGGCGGCAACTTGCCGAAGCGGTCGATCAGTTCTTCCTGAATGCCGTCGATCGAATCGTTGTGTTCGCAATTAGCCAGCCGCTTGTAGAGCGACAGACGCTCCTGCACATCGCCGCAGTAGTCGGCGGGGAGAATCGCCGGCGCGTGCAGATTGATCTCGGTGGTCGCGGCGAGCGGCGCGGTGAGATCCGGCTCCTTGCCTTCCTTGAGCGCCTTCACCGCGTCGTTCAGCATGTCGGTGTAAAGCTGGAAGCCGATCTCGTGAATCTCGCCGGATTGTTTATCGCCGAGCACTTCGCCCGTACCGCGAATCTCCAGGTCGTGCATGGCCAGATAGAAGCCCGAACCGAGTTCTTCCATCTGCTGGATCGCTTCGAGGCGACGTTGCGCCTGTTTGGTCAGCCCTTGCGGATCGTGCACCAGCAGATACGAATACGCCTGGTGATGCGAGCGGCCCACACGGCCACGCAACTGATGCAATTGCGCGAGACCGAACTTGTCGGCGCGATGAATCAGGATCGTGTTGGCGCTCGGCACGTCGATGCCGGTTTCGATAATGGTCGTGCACAACAGCACGTTGGCGCGTTGTGCGACGAAGTCGCGCATCACGCGTTCGAGTTCGCGTTCGTGCATCTGTCCGTGCGCGACGGCGATGCGTGCTTCGGGCACCAACGCTTCGAGC
The DNA here is from genome assembly GCF_003001875.1 of Paraburkholderia sp. BL18I3N2. NCBI lineage: Bacteria > Pseudomonadati > Pseudomonadota > Betaproteobacteria > Burkholderiales > Burkholderiaceae > Paraburkholderia > Paraburkholderia sp. BL18I3N2. The sequence continues at coordinate 300,034 of NZ_PVNC01000005.1, read as the reverse complement.
ATCTGCCGGCGATTCTCGATCGTCTCGACTTCGTTGTGCAGGAAGTAGACCTGGCCGCCACGCTTCAACTCGCGCAGCATGGCTTCGCGAATCACGCTGTCTTCCTCGCGGCGCACAAAGGTCTTGATCGCGAGGCGCTTTTGCGGCGCGGTGGCGATCACCGAGAAATCGCGCAGCCCTTCGAGCGCCATGCCGAGCGTACGCGGGATCGGCGTGGCGGTCAGCGTGAGCACGTCCACTTCGGCGCGCAAGGCCTTCAGCGCCTCTTTCTGACGCACGCCGAACCGGTGTTCCTCGTCGATGATCACGAGGCCCAGCCGCTTGAACTGCACATCGGACGAGAGCAGCTTGTGCGTGCCGATCACGATATCGACCGTGCCTTCGTTGATCTGCTGGATCGCCGCGCTCACTTCCTTGGTCGATTTGAAGCGCGAGAGTTCGGCGATCCGCACCGGCCAGTCGGAGAAGCGGTCGCTGAAGGTTTGCGTGTGCTGCTCGGCGAGCAGCGTGGTCGGCGAGAGCAGGGCGACCTGTTTGCCGCCCATCACCGCGATGAACGCCGCACGCAGTGCAACTTCCGTTTTGCCGAAGCCGACGTCGCCGCACACGAGGCGATCCATCGGCTTGCCGCTCGTCATGTCGCCGATCACGGCGGCGATCGCCGCGGCCTGGTCCGGCGTTTCCTCGAAGCCGAAGCTCTCCGCGAACTTCACGTAGTCTTTCGGTTCGAGCGCGAACGCATGGCCTTCGCGTGCCGCTCGGCGGGCGTAGAGATTCAGCAGTTCGGCCGCGGTGTCGCGGATCTGCTGTGCGGCCTTGCGTTTGGCTTTTTCCCACTGGCCGGAGCCGAGCGAGTGCAGCGGCGCGCTTTCCGGGTCGGCGCCGCTATAGCGCGAGATCACATGCAGTTGCGCGACGGGCACGTACAACTTGCTGTCGCCCGCGTATTCGAGGTCCAGGAACTCGGTCTCGCCTTCGCCGAGATCCATGGTGACGAGTCCCATATAGCGGCCGATGCCATGCTGCGAATGCACGACCGGATCGCCCACCTTGAGCTCGGACAGATCGCGCACCATCGAATCGACATTGCTCGCCTGTTCCTGACGGCGGCGCCCCGCGCGACGCGCGAGCGGACCATACAGCTCGGTCTCGGTGATGATCGCAATACCGTCGACCGGCACGGCAAAACCGTTGGCAAGCGGCGCGACGCCCAATGAAAAGCGCTCGTCGCTCGTGAGCCAGTCCTGGAAGCTGTCGCTCGATACCGGCCGCAAATGATTGTCGGCGAGCAACTGCAACAGCGTTTCGCGCCGGCCCGCGGATTCGGTGGCGAACAGCACGCGATTCGGCGTGGTGTCGAGATACGCGCGCAAGGCTGCGACCGGATCTTCCGCATGACGGTCGATCGCGAGATTCGGTAACGGCGTCGACCACCCGCCGCCCGCGTTCGCAGGCAGCGAGAGCCGCGCGAAGGGCTTGGCGAGCGTGAAGAAGTCCTCGTCCGACAGGAACAGACGCTGCGGCTCCAGAATCGGCCGGTCGCGGTCGTGCGAGAGGAAGTTGTAGCGCTGCTTCGTGTCGTTGGTGAAGCGCCGGATCGCCGCGTCGAGATCGCCGACGAACGCCAGTTGCGCGCCTTCGGGCAGGTAGTGGAACAGCGTGGCCGTGTCTTCGAAGAACAGCGGCAGATAGTATTCGATCCCCGCCGACGGCACGCCGTTGCCGATGTCCTTGTAGATCGCCGCGCGGCTCGGATCGCCCTCGAAGGTCTCGCGCCAGCGGCTGCGGAAGGCGGTGCGGGCGGCTTCGTCGAACGGAAATTCGCGGCCGGGCAGCAGGCGCACGTCTTTCACGGGGTACAGGCTGCGCTGGGTGTCAGGGTCGAACGCGCGGATCGAGTCGACCTGATCGTCGAACAGGTCGATCCGGTAGGGCAAGGGCGAGCCCATTGGATAGAGATCGAGCAGCGAGCCGCGCACACAGTATTCGCCAGGACGCACCACCTGGCTTACGTGTTCGTAGCCGGCCAGCGTCAACTGCGCCTTGAGCTTCGCTTCGTCGAGCCGCTCGCCTTGCGAGAAGGAGAACGTGTAGGCCGCGAGGAACGAGGCGGGCGGCATACGGTACAGCGCCGTGGTGGCGGGCACCAGCAGGATGTCGCAGCGGCCTTCGCCGAGATCGTGCAGCGTGGCGAGACGCTCCGAGACCAGATCTTGATGCGGTGAAAAGGTATCGTAAGGGAGCGTTTCCCAGTCCGGCAGCAGACGCACGCGCGCCTCGGGCGCGAAAAAGCCGATTTCCTGCGCCAGACGCTGCGCATCGACGGCGCTTTCGCACACGACCGCGAGCAGCGGCACCTTCTCGCGATAGGCGAGATGGTAGCGGGCGATGAGCAGCGCGTCGGACGAGCCGTGCGTGCCGTCGAAGGCGAAACGCTGGCCGGCCTTGACGAGCGCGACGGGCGGGGAGTACTGCGATGATGCGGCGATGTCTGGCATAGAAGAGAAAAAGCGGCCTCAGGCTCACACGTGAGCGGCAAGTTTACGCGTGTCGGGGCGTGGATGCGAAGGACCTATTATAAAATCCGTCCTTTACTTTGACTTCGCGGCATCCGCACTCGTGACTTCCCGTCTATTTGCCCTGATTCCGTGCGCTGGCACCGGCAGCCGTTCCGGCGCCGCGATGCCTAAACAATATCGCACCGTCGCCGGCCGCGACATGTTGCATTACTCGCTGGCGGCGTTCGACGCCTGCAGCGAGTTTGCGCAAACTCTTGTCGTGATCGCTCCGGACGACGCTCATTTCGACGGCCGCCGCTTCGGCGGCTTGCGTTTTGCCGTGCGCCGCAGCGGCGGGGCCTCGCGTCAGGCCTCGGTGCTCAACGGCCTGCATGCGCTCGCCGAGTTCGGCGCGCGCGACGACGACTGGGTGCTGGTGCACGACGCAGCGCGCCCCGGCATCACGCCCGCTTTGATCCGCACGCTGGTCGGCGCGCTGAAGGACGACCCAGTGGGCGGCATCATGGCCTTGCCGGTGGCGGACACGCTGAAGCGGATCGACGCGACGTCTTCCGACGGCCGGATCGCCCGCACCGAAGCGCGCGACGGCTTGTGGCAGGCGCAGACGCCGCAGATGTTCCGCATCGGCATGCTGCGCGAGGCGATCCTGCGCGCGCAGGCCGACGGTCACGACCTGACGGACGAAGCGAGCGCGATCGAGTGGCTGGGCCACGCGCCGAAGCTGGTGCAGGGCAGCTTGCGCAACTTCAAGGTGACGTATCCGGAAGACTTCGATCTGGCCGAGGCGATTCTGAGCCGGCCGGCGGCTGCGTCCTGATTGGACGATTTCAATTTTAATTAGCGGGCTTAAGGACTTGACGCATATGGATTTCAGAATTGGGCAAGGGTATGACGTGCATGCGCTGGTGCCGGGGCGTCCGTTGATTATCGGCGGCGTGACGATTCCCTATGAGCGCGGCCTGCTCGGCCATTCGGACGCGGACGTGCTGCTGCACGCCATAACCGACGCCATTTTCGGCGCCGCAGCGATGGGCGATATCGGCCGGCATTTCTCCGACACCGACGCGAAGTTCGCAGGCGCGGACAGCCGCGTGTTGCTGCGTGAATGTTTCGCGCGCGTGAAAGCGGCGGGTTTTTCCATTGCCAATGTGGATAGCAGCGTGGTGGCGCAGGCGCCGAAGCTCGCGCCGCATATCGAGGGCATGCGCGCCAATATCGCCGCCGATCTCGGACTGCCGGTCGAGCGCGTCAATGTCAAAGCCAAGACCAATGAAAAGCTCGGCTATCTCGGGCGAGGCGAGGGTATCGAGGCCCAGGCTGCGGTTCTGCTGATCAAGAACTGAGCCTGGTGCTACAAGACGCGCACAGCGGCGGGAGGTTCGTCGCGCTGCGCGCATGCTAGCCAGGCGGGGCTTTTAACAACCCCGGCTCAGAGCGTGGCGCCGCCGACTGGGCGGTTGCAGGCACACAGCTCGTCCGTTTGCAGGCCGTCCAGAATCCGCAGCACTTCTTCCGGATTGCGGCCGACGTTCAGGTTGTTCACCGAAACATGCTGGATGGTGTTGTCCGGATCGATGATAAAGGTGGCGCGCAACGCGACACCCGCTTCCTGGTCACGCACGCCGAGCTGGTCGATCAACTCGCCCTTCACGTCGCCGAAGGCATAGTGATTGAGCCTGTTCAGGTCTTTGTGCTCGCGGCGCCACGCCAGCTTAACGAATTCATTGTCGACGCTGCCGCCCATCAAGACCGCGTCGCGTTCTTCGAAATCCCTGGCCAGCTTGCCGAACTCGACGATCTCCGTCGGACACAAGAACGAGAAATCCTTCGGGTAGAAGTAGATGATCTTCCATTTGCCCGGAAACGACTGCTCAGTGATCTCTTCGAATGCCGAAATGCCGTTCTCTTCATGATGGTTGAAGCCCGGCTTCGCGGCAGTGACGGTGAACGCTTCAACTTTATCGCCGACAGTTTTCATGAGAGTGCTCCTTCGTGCGTCGGAAAAACAGCATGGTTAAAGCGACCAACTCGTCGCAACGAGCCCGTTATACGTTATCTGCCTCGCCTCTACTGGGTGATTCGATCGATAGCCGTTGACCCGGCAAACTCGCACGAAGGGCGGATGATCGCTGTTCCGCTCAGACGCCCTTGGCCAGCGGAAATTCGATGGTGACCTCGAGACCCGGTCCAGGCGTGCGATTGCGCAGGCGCAGCGCGCCGCGGTAACGGCCCACGAGGCGCTGGACGATGGCCATGCCGAGGCCTGTGCCGTTCGCCTGAGTGCGCGCCGAATTCACACGATAGAACGGCCGTGTGACGAGCGCCAACTGGTCTTCCGGAATGCCGGGGCCTTCGTCGACCACCGAGAGCTCGACCCGCGAGTGCGACACCCGCGTTTCCAGAATCACGTGCGGAATGCCGTCGCCGTCGCTCAGGCCATACTTGCGCGCGTTTTCGAGCAGATTGCCGACTACCCGGCGCATGTCGGTCTCATCCGCCTCGATCACCGCCGACGGCGCGAGCCGCGTGATCAGGCGCATGCTGTCTTCGCTCTGCATGCGCGCGGCCAACTCGCCCGCGATCACGGACAGGTCGACAGGCTCCGGCACGCGCTGCACCGGGCGCGCGTAGTCAAGGAACCGGCCGATGATCATGTCCATCTGCTCGATGTCGTCCACCATCGCATCTTTGGTGGCCTGGTCGGACGGGCTCATTTCGGTTTCGAGCCGCAGCCGCGCGAGCGGGGTGCGCAGATCGTGCGAGATGCCCGCGAGCATCAGCGCGCGGTCGGCCTCGAGCTGTTCGAGATCCTGCACCATCTGGTTGAAACTGCGATTGGTTTCCGCGGCCACGCCCATGCCGCGCTCGGGCAGCGGCTCGGGCGACTGGCCTGAGCCGACCTTGCGCGCGGCCATGGCGAGGCGCGCGAACGGACGGTTCACGAGACTCGTGATGAAGGCCGCGCCGAACAGCGAGAGCGCCAGCGCGAACACGCCCCAGCCGGCCCATTGCAAACCGGTGGCGTTGTCGAGCTGATCGCGGTCGAGCGCGACCCAGTAGTCGTCGTCGTCGATCTTGAAGCTGATCCACACGCCGGGGATGTCGTTCACGCTCTGCGCGATGACGGTGTCGTCGCCGAGGCGGCCGCGTATGTCGTGTTCGATCAGCCGGTTCAGCGACTCGTCGGGCTGGAGCTTGTACTTGTCGGTGGTTTCGCGCGGGTACACGCGCACCCCTTCATTGCTTTCCAGATCCTGCAGCAGGGCGCGCCGCAGGTCGGGATCGGAATAGAGGAGTGCGGTGCGCGTGAGCTTGACGATGGCGACGAGCTGCAACGCCACGCGCTGCGCGCGCGGCTCGCGTTCGATCACCCGGAAGCTCTGGAACCACGCGGCGAGGCTGACTGCGATCAACAGCGCGATCAACAGAAAGGTCCGCCAGAAAAGGCCGCCGAACGCGAGCGTCAGGAGGCGCCGGTCGATCCGCATGGGCCCTTCTTATCTGAAATCAAAAGCTGGAGGTGAGAACAAACTCAGGCTGCACCGTCGGGGATGAACACGTAGCCCAGACCCCAGACGGTCTGGATGAAACGCGGGCTGCCCGGATCGGGTTCGATCAGCTTGCGCAGGCGCGAGATCTGCACGTCCAGGCTGCGGTCGAACACTTCGTACTCACGGCCGCGTGCGAGCTCCATCAGCTTTTCACGCGACAGCGGCTGGCGCGGATGACGCGCGAACACCTTGAGCACCGAGAACTCGCCCGTGGTCAGCGGAATTTCCTGGCCGGCCTTGGTGAGCGTGCGGGTGGCGAGATTCAACGCGAACTCGCCGAACTCGAACACCTCGGTGGTTTCGGACGGCGCGCCCGGCAACTCCGACGGCGACTGGCGGCGCAGCACCGCGTGGATGCGCGCGACCAGCTCGCGCGGATTGAACGGCTTGGGCAGATAGTCGTCGGCGCCCATTTCCAGACCGACGATCCGGTCGACGTCTTCACCCTTGGCCGTCAGCATGATGATCGGCGTACGGTCGTTGCTGCCGCGCAGGCGGCGGCAGATCGACAGACCGTCTTCGCCCGGCAGCATCAGATCGAGCACCAGCAGATCGAAGCGCTCACGCACCCAGAGCTTGTTCATGGACGGCGCATTCTCGGCGACATAGACGTTGAAGCCCTGTTCACCGAGGTAGCGGCGCAGCAGATCGCGCAGGCGCGGATCGTCATCGACGACGAGGATTTTCGAAGGGTTTTTGGTTTCCATGGTCGGCATCTTAGCGCGATTAGAAAGTGGTGCGCGTTTGCATCATTTAACGGGTTACAGTCAGTTACAAAATTTACCCGCACTGTGGCACGACGTAAAGCGGGGGCAGGTAGACTCCTTTACTGAATGCGGCTGTTCGGTGGATACTTCACACGACTAAAACTCTCGCACCCGGCTCGTTACCGGGGTTTGTATACGCATTTGAGGTAGCCGGTTGCCGCGCCACGAAGGGAACAACATGAAGGGAGGGGTTTGGCCGAATGTGCGCCTGAGCGTGATTGCACTGGCGGTAGCCGGTACGCTTGCAGGCTCACTAGGACCAACGCTCGCCCATGCCCAGCCTTCCGCCGATAGAGTTGCGAGCGAGCGCGGCGCGCGCGCGCCCAGGCAGGGCAAGGCTAACCGCCACGACCCGAACACCCAGCAGCCCGCATCAGACGTCATGTTGCGCACCGCAGTTCCCCCCGATCTTGATCAACGTCGTCGCGATGGCCATATGACGCCCGACGAACGGCGTCTGTTGCGGCAGCACATTGAAGACGCCGTCCGCGAACTCTATAAGCGGTAGCTATTATCGTGCCAGCCCCTCGGCACGCGGTTCACGTTTCTCGCCTGCGTGAAAGAATTCGTTGCACTTCTCCTGTCCACTTCCCCGTTCAATCTGCCGTTAAGTCGTCAGAGCGAAGCGCGCGATGCAATCACGGCACGCGCCAATGCCCCTTCCATCAGATCGCGCCAACCTTGATGACCGACGATGAAATTGCACACGCGTGATAGTTGTGGCCGCAAGTTTGTAGCATCGGCGATTGCCCTGGCGGTGATGACATGGAGTGGGCCCGCCGCCGCAGTGCAACCGGGCGCGGCTCATGTTCCGCACGTCAAGCCCGTTGCGCCGACCGCCGATGAGCATGCAGCTTCGGAGCGTGAACAGAGCATCCTCGATGCCGACGATGCGCGCTTCTTTCTGACGCGCGTCGGCTTCGCGCCGGATAGCGCTGAGCTCGCGCAATACGTTGGACTCACGCGAGCGCAGGCCGTCGATAAAGTACTCGCGAGCGCGCGGACCGAGGCGCTCACGCCGCTACCCGGCTGGGTGCTCGAACCGATCCCGACACGAGAGACGAAGAAGACGTGGACCGACGATCAACGCCGCGAGGAGCAGCGACTGCGCGCGCGGCGTTACGAATTATTACGCGCGTGGTGCGTGCGCGAGATGTTGACCACGCCGTCGCCGCTCACCGAGCGCATGACGCTGTTCTGGCATAACCACTTCACCTCGGGTCAGGACAAGGTGCCGTATCCGCAGCAGATGGCGCTGCAGAACATGCTGTTGCGGCGCGACGCGCTCGGTAACTTCGGCGAGCTATTGCACGACGTCGCGAAAGATCCGGCGATGCTGCAATACCTCGACGGCGCAAGCAATCGCAAGGGCAAGCCCAATGAAAATTTCGCCCGTGAAGTGATGGAGCTGTTCACGCTCGGCGAAGGGCACTACACGCAGCGCGACGTGTCGGAGGCCGCGCGCGCATATACGGGCTGGAGCCTCGATCCGGACACGCAGGCCTATGTGTGGCGCGCCACTCAGCACGACGACGGCGAGAAGACCGTGCTCGGCGAGACAGGGCCGTTCGACGGCGATCAGGTGCTCGATATCCTGCTCGCGCGGCCGGAAACGGCCACGTTCGTGACGACCAAGCTCTGGCGCGAGTTCGTCTCGGATACGCCGGACCTTGCGCGCATCGAACCGATCGCGGCGCGCTTTCGCGCAAGCCACTACGATATCAAGGTCGCGTTGCGCGGCGTCTTCCTGAGCGACGCGTTCTGGGACGACGGCAATCGCGGCGTCCTCGTCAAGTCGCCGGCGGAGTTCGTGGTCGGCACGCTGCGCGCGTTCGACATCGGCTATGACAACACTGCGCCGTTCGCCTCGCAAATCCGCACGCTCGGCGAGAACCTGTTCTACCCGCCGAACGTCAAAGGATGGCCGGGCGGCACGACATGGATCAACAGTTCCACGCTGCTCGCCCGCAAGCAATTCGTCGAGCAACTGTTTCGCGCGACCGAGGCCGCCGGTCCGCGGCGCATGACCAATCCGATGAACGCAAATGTCGCGGCGAGTGGCACGATGCCCGAGATGCAGACGGCTCCCACGCTGCAGCGCACGATGACGCGAGCCGATCAAGGCGGCAAAGGCGGCGTACGCTTCGACATCGCGACATGGCTCGCGCACTACAACACCGCGCCGACCGCCAGGCCGGGGCTGTCGGCCGAGTTGCAGTTGCAGCATGCAGTCCTGCCGCTCACGCCGGTCGACGCGATCGAAACCGGTTCGACCGCGAGTGCGTATCTGGAGGCATTGCTGATGGACCCGGCGTATCAATTGAAGTGAGCCGGTGAAATAAGCACGCGCCACGCAGCTAAAAAGAATATGTCTGTCGACGGCGATACGACTCGCGCTGCGACGATCGAACGAGGTGCAGGATGAAACGACGCAGCTTTCTTTCGATGAGCGCGGCCGCGAGCGCGACACTTTGGCTGCCCCGCGCATTCGGCGCGCCGATGGCGGCGCCGGGCGCATCTTCGGCGCGCGGCTACGACAACCTGTTGATTCTCGTCGAACTGAAGGGCGGCAACGACGGCTTGAATACCGTGATTCCCTTTGCCGACCCCACGTACTACCAGTTGCGCAAGAACATCGGCATCAAACGCGAGCAGGCCATTCAACTCGACGAGCGCACCGCGCTGCATCCGTCCTTGCAAGCGTTGATGCCGCTGTGGCGTGACCAGCAACTGGCGATCGTGCAGGGCGTGAGCTATGCGCAACCGAACCTGTCACACTTCCGCTCGATCGAGATCTGGGACACCGCGTCGCGTTCCGACCAGTATTTGCGCGAGGGGTGGCTGACGCGCGCGTTTGCGCAGACGCCGGTGCCCGCCGGTTTTGCCGCCGACGGTGTGGTAATCGGCAGCGCGGAGATGGGACCGCTAGCGAACGGCGCGCGCGCGATCGCGCTGGTCAATCCGGCGCAGTTCGTCAAGGCTTCGCGGCTTGCCACATCCGTATCGCTGCACGAGCGCAATCCCGAGTTGGCGCATATTCTCGACGTCGAAAACGACATTGTGAAAGCCGCCGACCGGCTGCGTCCCGCGCAAGGTCAGGCGCCGTTGAAGACCCTGTTTCCAGGCGGCGCGTTCGGCAGTTCGATCAGAACGGCGATGCAGGTGCTGGCGGCGGGCGAAGTTCCAAAAGCAGCGTCTTCGCGCAACGCGCAGCAAGAACAAGCGCAAGCGCGGCGAGGCGCCGGCGTCGCGGTGATCCGCCTCACGCTGAACGGTTTCGACACGCATCAGAATCAGCCTGGTCAGCAGGCGGCGCTGCTCAAGCAGTTCGCGGAAGGATTGATGTCGATGAAGTCGGCGCTCGCCGAACTTGGCCGCTGGGACGATACGTTGGTGATGACGTATGCCGAGTTCGGCCGGCGTCCGCGTGAGAATCAGAGCAACGGCACCGACCACGGCACCGTGGCGCCGCATTTCGTCATCGGCGGACGCGTGCGCGGCGGCCTATATGGCGTGCCGCCGGTGCTGGCGCGGCTCGACGGCAATGGCAACTTGCCGGTCGGCGTCGATTTCCGGCAGCTTTATGCCACCGTGCTCGGGCCTTGGTGGGGACTCGACGCGTCGACGATCCTGCAGCAGCGGTTCGAACCGCTGCCGTTGTTACGCGTCTGACGACGTGCTGAACGCGCCTCGCGTGAAGCCGACGCGCCGGTAGTTCAGTTCACTTCGCGCGCCACGCGATCCAAAGCTTGCGAATCGGCGTCAATGCGATGCGCTGATGCAGAACGTGATAGCCGTCACGTTCGATTTCATCCAGCAAGGCCAACGCCAATGCAGCTTGCGCGACGAGCGTGCGCTGCGTGCGGCGCTCGCCGGCGGGCACGGCGCCGAGCGCGGTCTGCAGCGCGTCGCGGGCGCGCCTGGTCTCGAAGCGCATCAATTCGGTGAACGCGTCGCTATATTTTCGATTGATCAGATCCGCGGCGGTCACATTGAAGCGCTGCATTTCGTCGATGGGAATATAGATGCGGCCGTGGCGCGCGTCATTGCCCGTTTCGACCACGAATTGCGCGAGCAGCAGCGCCTCGCCGAGCGCCGCGGACCAGTTCGACGCCTGCGCGACATCTTTCGCCGTGGCGCGCGCGACCAGCGACGCGAACGTGCCGCCGACGCCTTGCACATAGCGCCGCAGATTCGGATAGTCGAGGTAGCGCGCCTGGTCGAGATCCATCTCGAAGCTGGCGAGCAACGCCTGCAGCATCGGGTACTCGGCCTTCACATCGGGCAGGTAGGCGGCCAACGCCTTGGACACCGGATGCGACGGCGTGTCCGCAGCCAGCGCGGCGAGCTCGTTTTGCCACCACGCGAGTTTCGTGCGGCCGATGGCCGGATCGCTGGTCTCCTTGACCGTTTCCTCGAACTCGCGGCGCAGCGCGAACAGCGCGGTCAACAGCGGCTGGCTCGCTGCGGGCGCCTGCCGAAGCGCATAGTAAGTACTCGATCCGGGCGGCGCCGCTTTCTGCTGGCAATATTCGTCGAAATTCACGGGATTGGGAATGTGGGGAAGGGCAGGCGAAGAGGGAGCACGACGTGCGTGCAACAAGCCAAAAATTGTAGCATCGGCGCCGCCCGCACAGATGCCGGGCAAATGCAGACAAGCGCGAATCAATCGGTTAGAATCTCGCGCTTACGCTTTCGGGCGCGTGTTTTTGGCGCGGCTGACGGCACGCGGGACAACAGGCGGGCGCATCGTGTCATGCCTGCCTGCGCGGGCGGCGAAACAGGTGCGCGCACCTGTTTCAGGCTTGACGCTCCACCGGGCGGCGCCAGGGCTGAAGTCATTGGAACCCGCGTAGAATAAGGGCTGTTGCTGGTATTGCCGCGAGCTGTATCGCGAGCGAAACCGTAGCGGTCCTGCCTGCAGTAAAAATTCGCGTGAGTGGCGAAATTGGTAGACGCACCAGGTTTAGGTCCTGACGCCAGAAATGGTGTGCCGGTTCGAGTCCGGCCTCACGCACCAAAGAAATAAGGCCGCGTTCCCAAAAGGAACGTGGCCTTTTCTACATCTGCAGCGTCGACACTCGCTGTGACAACTGCACCGCGTGCCGCAAGCGCTGCGCCTTCACCGCTTCAGCGCAGGTCAACCCGCACCCATGCGAGTTTCATCCACGAAGCTCTCCGTTGCATCGTCGAGCTTGCGTCCCTTGCGTCCCGCCGGCCCGTGCACATAAAGCACCTTCACATTGGCGTGTTCGACCGGTGCGGCAGGCGGCGTCATTGCATACCGGACTTCGCGCGCGTGGTCGTTCAATTGCAGGTTCGGGTTGAACACCGAGTTGAAGCGCCACAACATCCGCACAAAGTTGGTTTGCCCGCGCATCAGCAGCTGCGCCGCTTCGCTCGCCGCGCCGCGCAGTGCGCTCCAGCCAAGGTGCTTGCGGTTGAGCACCTGCTGTGTGCGCACCAGTTCGCGATAGAACTCGGGCAAGGGCAATTTCGTCGGCAGCACGGCGTGCTGGATGTCGTAGAGCCGGTAGTCGAGGCTGGTCAACTGGCGATGTTCGCGCAACCAGATTTCCGTGCCCGGATAAGGTGTGTTCACGCTGATGTTGACGATCTCGGGAATCTCCAGACACCATTGCCTGATCGCTTCGAAGCGATCATGGTCCCAATCGGGATCGGCGATCAGATTGATCGCGACGGTGATGCCGAGCGAGCGCGCGAATTCGAGCGCCTCGAAGTTCTTGTCGAGATCGATGCGCTTGCGAAATGCCTTGAGCCCTTCCGCATCGATCGCCTCCATGCCTATAAACATGTATTGCAGGCCCAGCCGGCGCCAGTATTGGAAGACCTCCTTGTTACGCAACAGCACATCGCCGCGTGTCTCGAGGTAGTACTTTTTGCGTATGCCGCGGCGCTCGATTTCTCGGCCGATCGCCATGCCGTGATCCGCGTGCACGAAGGCGACGTCGTCGACGATAAAGACGCCCGGCTCGCGAATCGACGCCAGTTCGTCGGCGATCACTGCGGGGCTGCGTGAGCGATAGCTGCGTCCGTAGAATGTCCACGCGCTGCAGAACGTGCAATCCCACGGGCAGCCGCGCGCGAATTCGATCGACGCACACGGATCCAGCACGCCGATGAAATATTTGCGCCGATGCCGCAACAGATCGCGCGCGGGACGAACCTGATCGAGGCTTTCGGCGAAGCCCGGCAGCGGTCCTTCGCCGGCGCGCGTCACGACGCCCGGTATCGAAAGCAGATCCGCGTGGCGCGTGACGGCGTCGAGGAGTTCGGCGACCTTCGCCTCGCCTTCGCCTTTCAGCACGCAGTCGATCGCGCCATCGGCGTGCTTGAGCATATCGGCTGCGGTGAACGACGCGCTGTGTCCGCCCACGAACACGAAGCAGTCAGGCCATTGCGCCTTGATCGCTTTCGAGAGGTCGATGATTTCGGGAATATTGGCGAGGTAGTTGCCGGAAAAACAGACGGCATCAGGACGCCATTTGCGCACCAGACGCTCCAGATCGCGGTGCGCTTCGACTTGCAGGTCGAGCAACCGGACCTCGTGCCCAGCCGCGCGGAGTACGGCCGCGACCGTCTCCAGGCCGAGCGGTTCGAGCCGCAGGAACACGCGGGTGTACATCAGGCCGCTGGGATGTACGGCGAGCACCTTCATGAGATCTCCTCGGCAGAAAGGGCGCGTCCAAACCTGTCGGCGCGCGCCGGGCTTTCCTGCAGAAATCCTTGATACGGTTGGCTGCCGCGGCATGCGTCCTGGCGACGTCAACGCGCGCGGCATCCTGCGATTCTACTGCCCGTTGCCGGGACGTGCTTCCTGTCGCTACAGGTCGATCGGCGCCTCGAGAAGACAACCGAACTCACGGGCAAAGTCGACCGAGACCCGCGCATGGACGGCGCCCTGCTTGTCGAAGAACCGCTGCGTCCCTTCGAGACTGAACACCCCTTCATGCCAGATGTTCGGATGGATGTAGAGCCCTTGCTTTCCGTCGAAGCGGAAGCACACGAACTTATCCGGCGCGATGTCGTCGCCGGGCAAGGCCAGGGGAACATAGAACGGGCGATGGTCCAGCGGAAAGAACAGTTGGCCGCCATCCGGATGGTAGTTCGCGTGCCACAGCAACATCCGTTCCGGTGCGCGGGCGTTGTCGTCGCGAGCGGCCTCAGGCTCGGTTGCGTACGCAAGAACGTAGTGACCGCCCACGGCCTCGTTGCGGCCGTAGAGAATGTCCCCGCGCCATTCGCTCACGAACGTGCCTTCGGTGGTGCCGGCCTCATCGCCGGTTCCCGGGTCGATAGGCCGCGAGCCCATCGCCGGCCACTGCACGATCTCGATCGGGCATTCGCTCGGGTCCGCCACGAGCCGGCCAAATCCGTCAAGCGTGGCCGGGGTCGCGTCGACCACGGGCATCGACACGCGCCGCAGGCCGGAGGGAAGGGCGGGGTTGAGGTAGTCGATCTTTTGGGACATCGGCGCAATGTGAAAGAGTCGAAATTATCGATTGTAGACGCTCGAACAAGCCGTTTGGCCGACCCTTATGCCCATGAGAGCAGCACGGCGGTCCGCTCATGCATAACGTGCGAGGAACATGTCAGCGGCCGATTCAGCGACCTGCTTTTGCTCCCGTTCGCCGAGCGGCGCCTGGCCCATCGTCACCTGCGGCCAGAAGGCGAAGGCCTTCACCAGCGCCTGCATCTGCAGCGCCGCGAAGAGCGGATCGTCGGTCTTGAGACGGCCGTCGGCGGCGGCCGCCCGGATCCACACGGTCAGGTCTTCCTCACGTTCGCCGAGTCGGGCGACCATGTCTCGCGCTCGCTCCGGCGAATGGATGCCGGCCGCGATCGCCACACGCGCCAGCGCCAGGAAGGACTCGTCGTTCAGCAGCCGCAGCTTGCGGCCCAACAGGTCGAGCAACTGCGCGCGCAATGGCTGGTCGGCGCTGTACGCGGGCGCATCGCCGCTCTGGCTCGCGTCCCACAGCTGATGGAGAATCGCCGCGAACAGCGCTTCCTTGCTGGGGAAATGGTTGTAGACCGTGCGTTTCGAGACGTTCGCGCGGGCGGCGATACGGTCCATGCTGGTCGCGTCGTAACCGGCCGCGAGGAATTCCTCGATCGCGGCGCCGACGATGGCGACGCGCTTGCGGTCAGTCAGGCGTTGGTGAGTGGTGCTCGGATCCATCGATAGATTTTACACCGGGCAGTTTACTTTTATCGAAAATAAACTACACTGTCGAGTGTACATTTTTCTATGGACGGCCTACCTCATGACGTCGCTTCCCGCTCTTGTGAGCCGCGTGCTCGGCTTGACCGCCGCGCGTCGCGGTCGCGCGTTGTCCAGCACCTCGCCGCAGCATGACGGCGAACGCTTTCGCAACGTCAAGCCGCGTCCCACTGAAGGCCTGCGCAAGACGCTCGGCATTGCGTGGAATGTGTTGCTCAACAAGCCGAGCGGCACCGTGCCGGCCGAGGCTTTGCCCGTCGATGCGCTGACGCGCGCGCAGCTCGATGCGGCGCCCGACCGCAGCCTCTACCGGCTCGGCCATTCGACGATGCTGCTCAAGCTGCGCGGCCAGTTCTGGCTGACCGATCCGGTGTTCGCCGAACGAGCCTCGCCGTTCCGGCATCTCGGCCCGAAGCGCTTCCATGCGCCGCCGATCGCGCTCGCCGATTTGCCGCCGTTGCGCGGCGTGATCCTGTCGCACGATCACTACGATCACCTGGACCGTGAAACGGTGCTCGCGCTCGCGGAGACCACCGGCGTGTTTCTGACGCCGCTCGGCGTCGGCGACCGGCTGATCGAATGGGGCATCGACGCGTCGAAGGTGCGGCAGTTCGACTGGTGGCAGGGCACCGAGGTAGACGGTGTGCAATTCACCGCTGCGCCCGCGCAGCACTTTTCCGGCCGCAGCCTGTTCGATGGCAACAGCACGTTATGGGCGTCGTGGGTGATCGTCGACGATGATCTGCGCGTGTTCTTCAGCGGAGACACGGGCTACTTCGATGGTTTCAGGACGATCGGCGAGCGGCTTGGGCCGTTCGACGTCACGCTGGTCGAGACGGGCGCCTACGACGCGCAGTGGCCATACGTTCACATGCAGCCCGAAGAAACCGTGCAGACGCACATCGATCTGCGCGGCCGTTGGCTCGTGCCGATCCACAACGGCACCTTCGACCTCGCCATGCACCGCTGGCAGGAGCCGTTCGAAAGGGTGATGGCGCTCGCCCTCGCGCGCGGTGTCGCGCTGTCGACGCCACGCATGGGCGAACGGCTGGATCTGAACGCGCCGCATCGCGGCGAACGCTGGTGGCGCCACGTCGGCGAGACCGTCGCTGCACCAAAGGCCGCATGGCGCCTGTGTGGTGCGCGCAATGCCGGAGACGCCGAATCTTCGTGATCTTTTGTGAGCGCCGCCTGCCTGAGGCCGCGCTCACCTGCTGTTGTCGGTCGCGCACGAGTTGGATTCGTGTCGAACAAGGCGCTGGCGTGCCGTTCTGAACGGAACCCGAGTTGCGTTCAGAACGGCACCTGCCGACGACACACATCGAGCACCAACTGCCGAAACCAGCGATGAACCGGATCATTCTCTAAACGGGGATGCCACATCTGGGAAATCGTAAAGGCGTCAGTTGCGACGGGAAGCTCAAAAGAGTGGACGGACTCGCTCTGCTGCGCAGTGACGAAAGATGCGGGCAGGAGCGCAACCAGATCGGACGCTCGCGCCACCGCCAACGCGGCCGGAAAACTCGGCACGACCGCCACGGTCGTTCGTTCCAATCCTGGCAAGGCAATCGCGGCGTCAAGTGCATCAATTATCTGGCGACCGTGCGGCGCGACTACGTGGCCGAACGCAGCATATTGCGCGATAGTCACGTCCTGTTCCGTTTCCAGCGGATGCCCCTTTCTGACCACGCCAACATAGCGGTCTCGAAACAACGCGCGCACGCGTATTTCAGGTCCCATTTCCTCCAGCACGCCAATCTCGAGATCGGCCGAACCATTTCGCAGATACTCCGCACTCTTTTCCGCTTTCGAGGAAAAGTGCAGACGCACGAGCGGCGCAGCCGCGGTCACTTCAGCGATCAATGGCGCGCCGAAGGCTTCCACGAAAGCTTCGTTGGCACGAATCCTAAGGGTTCTGCGCAGCGTTGAAAAATCTGCTGCCGCCGACGACGGACACAGCAGCGAGCGCGCCTCAAGAACGATGTTTTGTGTTTGCTCACGAATCTCCTCGGCATGCGGAGTCAGCACCATGTTGCGCCCCGCCCGGACGAGCAGTGGATCGCCGGTCGCAGCACGAAGGCGAGTCAGCGTGCGGCTCATTGCGGACGCACTGAGATGCAACGATCGAGCGGCACGTGTGACGTTTTTCTCGGTCAGCAACGCATCGAGCGCGAAAAGTAGATTGAGGTCGGGTTCTGGCATCGCGTGATCGCAGTAAGCAGGGTGAGGTAGGGCGTCCGACGCATATATTAGTTGCATTCAGTGCGGCTTCCGCCGTCCCTGATGAACCGCTACATTGGTTTGCGTGAATGACCCGAAAGTGACCCGCAAAGTGACCGGAAAGAATCGCTCCCGATACTTCCAGGTTCGAGAGCGGCTTTGTTTATCGAGGATGCCAATGCAAGACACACCTTCACAAAAAACCGTTCTCCTCGTCGGCGCCTCGCGCGGCCTTGGCCTCGCGATGGTCGAGGAGTTTTTGAAGCGCGGCTGCCGAGTGATCGCCACCGGGCGAGCTGCTTCGACAGAAAAGCTTCGGCATCTAGCGGAAGCCTTCGCTGGCGCGCTCGAGGTAGACACTGTCGATGTCACGATTCCAGAGCAGATCGCGGCGCTGCGCGCCCGTCTTGAAGGGCGTCGTATAGATGTGCTTTTCGTGAATGCCGGCGTGAAGAACGACGATCGTGAAACGTTAGCGGACGTCTCGACCGACGAATTTGTGCGCGTGATGGTAACGAATTCGCTGAGTCCGATGAGAGTCGTCGAGGCGTTTCAGGACCTTGTCCCGCCGACTGGAACGATCGGTGTCATGTCGTCGGGCCAAGGCAGTATCACCAATGCCACTAACGCGAACTATGAAGTTTACAGAGGGAGCAAGGCCGCACTGAATATGTTCATGCGCACTTTCGCGGCTCGCAGCGCCGCCTATCCGCGGAGCCTTTTGCTGATGGCGCCCGGATGGGTCCGGACAGACATGGGTGGCCCCACGGCGCGCTTGACCATCGAAGAAAGCATTCCGAACCTCGTCGATACGATCGAGGCTTATGAAGGGCGCGCGGGCTTGCATTACCTCGACTATCTCGGACGGCCGGTACCTTGGTGACGGGCCGCTCGCCAACCTCATGGATTGGGCGGCGAGGCATGTCGGCACGCCGAGATCAGCACTGCGCGGACGCGCTAACCGCGTCACTCAACCCAGTGCCACGACCGCGATCTCGACGAGCAACTCGGGCGCGGCAAGCTTCGCTTGCACCGTCGCGCGCGCCGGTGCGTGACCTTGCGGCACCCACGCATCCCACACTTCGTTCATGCCCGCGAAATCGCGGCCAATGTCCGCGAGCCAGACTTGCGCGGAGACGAGGCGCGTCTTGTCGATGCCGGCCTTCTCCAGATAGCCGTCGATCTTTTCCAGCACCTTCGCGGTCTGGAGTTTCACATCAGGGCTGTGATCGGCAGAAGTCTGGCCGCCGACGAACACGAGGCCGCCGGCTTTGACGACGCGGCTCATACGCTGGTTGGTTTCGATACGAACGATATCGGTCATGACAATCTCTCCATTTGAAAAGGCGAACGAAGCCGCCGCGCGCATCGACTGAAGGGCGCGACGGAAAAAATCGGTTAGTGCGCAACGAGATGCGAAGCGCCAGGGCGGGAAGCCGCTGCCGCGCGGCCAAAACGATCGACGGCAAACGCATCGAGCGAAAGCGACGGCTTACCGTCCAGCATCAGTTCGGACACGAGCTTGCCGCAACCCGGTCCGAGCTGAAAACCGCTGCCGCAATAGGCGAACGAGTAATACAGATTCGCCGCCTTGCGGCTCGCGGAAATGACCGGCAGTTCATCTTCCGTAAAAGCTTCGACACCGGCCCACGCGCGGTTCACGCCGAGATGGCGCAGATGAGGAAACAGATCGGTCACGGTTCGCGCGCTGCGCACGAGGCGGGCAAAATCGACTTCGCCGTGACGATTCGCCACGTCGGCAAAGCCGATCAGCTTGCCGCCGATCACCACCGTGCCGTTATCGAACTGTTTGAAGGACAACGGCCGGCCTGTTGCCCCGAGTGTTGCGCGACAGAAGGGCGCCACGCGCTGCGTGACCATCAGCATCAAACCTTCGGGATGCACCGGCACGCTTTCGCCGACCTGTTTGGCCAACTCGCCGGACCATGCGCCCGCGGTGACGAGCAACTGGCTTGCGCTGAACGCGCCGTGCGGCGTGACGGCGAACCATCTCGTGCCGCGTTGCTCGATGCGGCGCACCGGCGTGCCTTCCAGAAAACGCGCACCGAGCCGCTGTGCGGCGAGCCGAAAGGCCGTGGTGGTTCGATAAGGCAGCGCGTAACCGTCGTGCTCGACCCAGATGCCGCCGGTGACATGCGGCGCAAGCGCCGGTTCGAGTCCGAGCACGGTCTCGCGGTCGATCACCTTCTCGTGCGTGAATCCATGCGATTCGAGCAGCGCGACGCGCTGCCGGCACGCGTCGAGTTCGTCATTCGTTTCGGCGATCTTCAACTGACCGGACGCAACGAAGCCGCCGTTCTCGCCGAGCAGCTCGCTCATGCCGTGCCAGATTTCGCGCGACATCAGCGCGAGCGGAATTTCGGGCAAGGGGCGGCCCAGCGTGCGCACGCCGCCCGCGTTCACGCCCGACGCATGGCGCGCCACATAATCGGCTTCGAGCACGATGACCTTCAAGCCGCGCCGCGCCAGATGGAACGCGCTGCTCGTGCCGTGCAGCCCGCCGCCGATCACGAGGACATCGGCTTGCTGGATGTCGGTCGTGTCACTCACCGGCGAGCTCTCCGAGCGTGAGCGGCTTGATCGGCGGACGGACGCGGTAATAGCCGACTTCCGCGGGCGAGACGCGGCGCGCATCGGCAATGACTTCGGTCACCGTGAGACCGCACATGCGTCCCTGACACGGGCCCATGCCGCAGCGTCCGAACGACTTCGCCTGATTCGGTCCGACACAGCCGAGCTCGACGAACTTGCGCAGCTCGCCCGCGGTCACTTCCTCGCAACGGCAGACGATGGTTTCGTCGCGCGGAATGCGGTTGATGTCGCGCGGACGGTACAGGCTATCGAGAAATGGCCGGATACGCATGACGGCCGCGAGCGCGCGGCGCTGCGAAACGGCTTCGGCATCGCGCGCCTCGGCCGTGAGCGCGCCGAGCTGCGCGGCCGCCGCGAGACCCGCGAGCGTGCCCTGCAAGGCGGCCGCCTGCGCGCCGCCGATGCCCGCGCCATCGCCCGCGACGAAGATGCCGGGCACGTCCAGTTCTCCCCACACATCGACTTTCGGGGTGAAGCACAGTTGCGCATCGTCCCAGCGGTGCGCGGCGCGCAGCGCCTGGGTGAATTGCGTGTTCGGCACGACGCCCTGATGCAGCAGGATCACGTCGGCTTCGAGACGATGCGCCGTGCCTTGTGTCGTGAAGTGCAAGGCGGCGGCACGCTCGACATGATCCGTGCCGATGCGCGACTCCACGCGCAGATTGTCGGCGGCCTCGAAGATCGGCACGTTCGCGTCGCGCAGCGTGCGGATCAGCTGCAAGCCTTTGCTCAGGAACGGCCACGCGCGCAGCGCCGCCAGCATATGACGCTTCGCGCGCCAGCGGTCTTCATGACGCGTGGTATCGACCAGCGCGCGGATCGGCACGCCGGCGCGCACGTATTGCCAGCCGAGCAGATACAGCAGCGGTCCGCAGCCCGCGAGCACCGGCGGCGCGGCAGGCACTTCGCCCGCGCTCTTCAAGAGGATCTGCGCCGCGCCCGCCGTCAATACGCCGGGCAGCGTCCAGCCGGGAATCGGAAAGGGCCGCTCGAGCGCGCCACTGGCGAGAATCACGCGTTGCGCGTCGAAGCTGCCGATCTTGCCGTCCTTCAGATAATTGACGCCGCGCTCGCGCGTGACCTGCCACACGGTCGCATGGGTCAGATGCCGCGCGCCCGAGGCGGCGAACGCTTCGGCGATGGCGGTGCCCGCCGCGTAGTCCGGCCCGAGAATCTCCTTGCGGCGCGCATCGGCGCGGCCGATGGCGCGATAGATCTGGCCGCCCGCGGCGTCCTGTTCGTCGATCAGCACGGTTGTGAGGCCCGCACGCGCCGCGCGCGTCGCCGCGCTCATGCCGGCTGGGCCGGCTCCGATTACGACGACGTCGACGGCTTCGGAAGCGAAATCAGCGGTCATGGGCGCTCTCCAGCGGTGCGTCGGTCGCGGCAGTCGCGCCGCAGGGCGGCAGATCGCGCGCGCCTTCCTGCGAGCGGATGCTCATGCCGGCTGTGACCTCGACCATGCAGGCCTGGCGGCTCGGCATGCCGTCGATCTCGACGAGGCAGTCGAAGCACGCGCCCATCATGCAGAAGGGCGCGCGCGGCGCGCCGGAGACGGGCGTCGCGCGAAACCGCGATACGCCTGCCGCAAGCAGGGCCGCCGCGACCGAGCAGCCGCCCGGCGCGGACAGCGGCCGGTCGTTGAACCAGATGGCGACCTGCGTGGCAGCCGCGCCTTGCGCGCCCGGCAGCGGCTTGAAAAGCGAATGAGTCGATTGGGTAGTCATGTCGGATTCAATGAGCGGGAGTCAGTTCACGGGCGTGCTCGAAGCGGCGCGCGGAAAAGTGGGGCAGTTCGTCGGGCGTCGGCGCGCCCATGATCCACGGCGCGACGCGCAGCGCATGCGCGGCCGCCAGCGTCACGCCGCTATGGCAGGTGACGACGAACGCGCCAGGGTGCGCCTCGGAGTGGTCGTAGATCGGAAAACCGTCCGGGCTATAGACACGCAACGCGGCCCACATGCGCACGAGCCGCACATGCTGCAGCATCGGGAAGGCGCGCACGCCGCGCCGGGCGATGTCGGCCAGCACGTGCGTGGTCGTGAAATCGTTGAAGCCGACTTCTTCCATCGAATCGCCGAACTGCACGCTGCCCTCATCGGTCTGGCGCACGTTGAGCGTCGGATAGTCGAGAAAGCGCGCGACGCGTTCGCTCACCAGCACCTGCCCGCGATTCGGTGCGACCGGTGCGTCGAGTCCGACGAACGGCGCGAGCGCGCGATTGCCGAGTCCCGCGGCGAGCACGACGCGCGCCGCGCGATAAGTGCCGCGCTTTCCGTGCACGACGAAGCCCTGCGCCTGCGGCTCGATGCGCTCCGCGCGTTCGCCCGACACGAGCCGCACGCCCCGCGCCTGCATGGCGGTATGCAGACCGCGCAGCAGCTTGAGCGGATTCACGTGGCCGTCCATCGGCGAATAGCTCGCGCCGATCACCGCAGGGCCGATTTGCGGAATGCGCGCGCGGACTTCGGCGGCGTCGAGCATCTGGTAGGGGTAATCGCCGAGCTCCGCTTGCAGCGTCGAGAGGCGTTTCTCGCGTTCGGCGAGTTCGCCGTCGTTGAAGCAGAAGTGGAAGCCGCCCGGCTGGCGCAACGCCACGTCCACGCCGGTTTCGTTCTGCAGCGCTTGCGCGAGTCCCGGCCAGCGCGTGGCCGAACTGCGCGACCAGCGCGCATACGGCGACAGGCCATAGCCCTTGCCCTGAATCCAGACGAGGCCGAAATTTCCGCGCGACGCGCGCAAGCCGCCGTCGTCCTCGTCGAGCACGGTCACGCGCGCGCCTTCGCGGGCGAGTCCGTAGGCCACGGCCGAACCGACCAGGCCGCCGCCGAGCACCAGCACGTCGGGGCTATCGGTGCTTGTCAATGTCATCGGGTTTCTCCGATCAGAATGCGATCCAGTCCGACCATGCGGTCGAGCAGGATCATCAGAAGGACCGTGCCGACGATCAGCACCGCCGACACTGAAGCGACCAGCGGATCGATCGTCTGCGCGATCTGGTTGTACATGGCGACGGGCAGCGTGGTCGTGCCCGGTGTCGCGACGAAGATGGTCATGGTCAGTTCGTCGAAACTCTGGATGAACGAGAGCACCCAGCCGCCGGCCACGCCGGTGCGGATCATCGGCAGGACCACGCGGCGAAACGCGGTGAAGCGGCTCGCGCCACAGGAAAGCGCGGCGCGTTCGGCATCGCGATCGAGCCCGACGGCCGACGACAGCGCGAGGCGCAACGCATACGGCAGCACGATGATCACGTGCGCGCAGACCAGCGACCAGAACGATCCCGACAGATGCAGCAGCGACAGAAAGCGCAGGAACGCGATGCCGAGCACGACCGCGGGAATCATCATCGGCGAGAGGAAGAAGCTGGTGAGCGCGGCGCGGCCCGGAAAACGATAACGCGCGATCGCCAGCGCGGCGGGCACCGCGAGCAGCACGCCGATGCTCGCCGCCGCGAACGCGAGCCGCACCGACAGCCAGAAGGCCGCGACGATGTCGCCGTTCTCGATGATCGCGCGAAACCAGCGCAGCGACGCGCCATCGAAAGGCATCGAGATGAAGCCCTTGTCGGTGAAGGCCACCAGCATCACCACCGCGAGCGGCGCGAGGATGAAGGTCAGAAAGAACGCGTTGTAGACGAGCCCGAGAATGCCGTTCTGTTTCATGATCGCTGTCTCCCGCTCAATCGAAGATGTGCTGAAAGCGGCGCTCGGCGAGGCGGCTGCAGCCCATCACGATCGCCACGTTGGCGATCAGCAGCAGCACGGCGATGCTGGCGCCGAGCGGCCAGTTCAGCGTGCCGAGAAACTCGTCGTAGGCGGCGGTGGCGACCACCTTGAGGCGCCGGCCGCCGATCAGCGCCGGCGTGGCGAACGCCGATGCCGACAAGGCGAACACGATGATCGAGCCCGACAGCACGCCCGGCATGATTTGCGGCAGCACCACGCGGCGGAATACCGCGAACGGCGAGCCGCCGAGCGAGCGGCCGGCCCATTCCACTTGCGGGTCGAGTTTCTGCATGGTCGCCCAGACCGACATCACCATGAAGGGCACCAGCACATGCGTGAGCGCGATGATCATGCCGGTCATCGTGAAGACGAGGCGGATGGGTTCGTCGGTCACATGCAGTGCCTGGAGCACGTTGTTCAGCACGCCGTTGTTGCCGAGCAGAATCTGCCAGCCGAGCGTGCGCACCACCACGGAGATGAGCAGCGGGCCGAGCACGACCAGCAGACACAGCGATTGCCACGGCCGTTTCATGCGCGCGAGCACGATGGTCTCCGGCACGCCGAGCACGATGGACAGCAGCGTGACGGCGAAAGCGAGCCCGGCGGTGCGCACAAAGATCGTGCCGTAGTACGGATCGCTGACGACTTCCCAGTAGTTCGCGAGCGTATAGGCGGCGGTGACGCCGGCCGTGTCGCTGAACACGCGGAGCGACAGCATCAGCGTGAGCAGCAGCGGCACCAGCAGCAAACCGACGAACAGCAGCAGCGCGGGCCCTGACAGCAGCCACGGGGCGGCGCCGGGACGGGCGTCGTCAAGCGTGGCCATGAGCGCTCTCCTGATTGTCTTGCGTGAGCACGCGCAGGTCGTCGTCGGTCCATGCAAGGCCGACTTCGTGACCTTCTTCCGGCGGCGGCGCGCCGTGATTCGGTTGCGCGATGCGCAACTTGCCGAGTTCGGTGTCCACTTCGAGCAGCCATTGATTGCCGACGAACACGCGCGTCGCGATGCGCCCGCGCAGGCGGGCATCGCCATTGGCCAGATGAACCTTTTCCGGGCGGATATAGACGTTCACCGTGCCGTCCACATGACGGCCTTCGTGCGGCACATGCAGCGTCGTGCCCGCGACGGCGACTTCCGCGCAGCGCGGGTTGCGCCGCAGCACTTCGCCGGAAAACGCGTTGGTGCGCCCGAGAAACGTCGAGGCGAACGGCGTGGCGGGACGCTCGTACGCGTCATACGGCGTGCTCAGTTGCGCAATGACGCCGCGATGCATCACCGCGATGCGGTCGCTCATGGTCATCGCTTCGACCTGATCGTGCGTGACGAGTATCGTCGTGATGCCGAGGCGCTTCTGGATCGCGCGCAGTTCGATGTGCATCTCTTCACGCAGCTTGGCATCGAGGTTCGACATCGGCTCGTCGAGCAGCAGCAATTCCGGCTGCATGGCGATGGCACGCGCAATCGCCACGCGCTGACGCTGGCCGCCCGACAGTTCCTTCGGATAGCGGTGGCCGAGGCCTTTCAGGCGCACGAGGGAAAGCGCTTCGGCGACGCGCTCGTCGCGCTCCTTGCGCCTGACCTTGCGCATCTCCAGCCCGAAGCCGACGTTGCCCGCCACCGTCATGTGCGGAAACAGCGCATAGCTCTGGAACACCACGCCGATGCCGCGCTTCTCGGGACGCTCGTTGGTGATGTCGCGGCCGTCGAGCAGAATCCGGCCCGTGGTCGGCGTGATAAAGCCCGCGACCATTTGCAGCGTGGTGGTCTTGCCGCAGCCGGACGGTCCGAGCAGCGAGAGCAGTTCACCGCGTTCGACGGCAAGATCGAGCTGTTCGATCGCCGTGAAATCGCCGTAGCGTTTCGAGATGCCTTGCAGAGTCAGGAAGGCCATGTGCCTCGCTCCTTCATCAGATCGCGCGTCGCGCGAGGAACGTGCTGGTGCCGCACTTCAGCGTTCGACCGAACGGTTCCAACGCTCAGTCCACTCGGTGCGATGCTGGTTGATGGTGGCCCAGTCCATCGCCGTCAGCTTCGAGATCTGCTCGGGACCGTAGGGCACGCGGGCGGCGATCTCAGGCGTGAGCTTGACGGTCTTGTTGACCGGACCCAGACCGATGCCTTGCGCCTGCAACACCTGCACTTCCGGGCTCAACAGGTATTGCACGAACTGTTGCGACAACTGCGGCTGCGCGTTCTCCGCGATCGCGCAGGCGGCCACCTGCAACGCCACCGCGCCTTCCTTCGGGTAAATGAACTTGAGCGGGAAGCCGGTGTTCTGCAAGGCGACGGCGCGCCCGCTGCCGTACGGCGCGAGGATCACGTCGCCGGACTGCATCTGGCCATCCATCTCGCCGGGCGTCGGGGCCCAGGACAGCACATTCGGCGCGACCTGTCTGGTCATTGCGGCGAAGCCGGGATCGATGTTCTTCTCGCCGCCGCCGGAAAGACGCGCGAGCATCACGAGCGTATGCAGACCATAGGTGTTGGTGATCGGCGGCACGCCGAGTTTGCCCTTGATGCGGCTGTCGGTGAGCGCCTTCCACGAGTCGGGCGGCGGCAGGCCGGCCTTTTTGAAGGCCTCCTCGTTGTAACCGATGCCGGTCGCCACCATGCCGACGCCGATCGCGCTCGGGCCGAGCCTGGCGAGCGGGTAGACGTCTTGCATCACGGGCGCGTCGTCGAGCTTCGCGCACAGGTTGAGCTGCATCGCCTGGTACATCGGACCGTCGTCCATGACGGCGACGTTGATCTGCTGATGGCCCTTCTGCGCCTGCAGCTTGGCGAGCGTATCGCTCGAATTGCCCGCGACGTAGACGATCTTGACGTGATGCGCCTTCTCGAACGGCGGGATGATTTTCTGCCGGTAGAGCTGCTCGTTCGAGCCGCCGACATTGGCGACATAGAGCGTGGTGTCGGCCTGCGCGAGGAGCGGAGCGGCGAGGGCGGAAGCGGCCAGAAGCGCCGCGATGGCGGGGTGGGACGAGGCGGACAGGCGGCGATGCAACGCTCGTTTCATGACGACGATCTCCAGTTCCGGTGTGGGGACGCGGGCTTCGCTGCCGGTCGTTGAAATGCAGTGTCGCGCCGGCTGGTCATGCCGTCCAATACGAATAAAATACCTATCCATGCATGGATGATATGGATCGAAGGGCGTCGTCTAAGGGAGAATACGGATGAATCTCAAGCACATCGAGGCGTTCCGCGCCGTGATGGTATCGGGGTCGATGACTGCCGCGGCCAAGGCGCTCTTCACGTCGCAGCCGAACGTGAGCCGTCTGATCGCGCAACTCGAGCGCGACACGGGGCTGCAACTCTTTCAGCGCAGCGGCGTGCGGCTGATTCCCACGAGCGAGGGCGAGGCGTTCTTTCGCGAAGTCGAGCGCGCGTTTGTCGGCCTGCAGGGTTTGGCGAATGCCGCGGCGCAGATTCGCAATCTCGGCAGCGGCCGTCTGCGCATCGCGGCGATGCCTTCGGCGGGCATGACGCTGGTGCCGCACGCCATCAAGCGTTTCGTCGAGCTATTTCCGGATGTCACTGTGTCGCTGCACGTGAATACGTCGGGCACGGTCAATCATTGGACGGCCTCGCAGTTCTGCGATCTCGGCGTGGCGGTGTACGTCAGCGAGGCATCCGATTGCGAAGTCGAACAGCTGGCGGATGTGGCCGCCGTGTGTGTGATGCCGGCGGCGCATCGGCTGGCGAAGAAGCGCAGCATCAAGCCGGAGGATCTGGAAGGTGAGCCGTTCATTTCGCTGTGTCACGGCGACGGCACGCGCACCTTGATGGACGAAGTGTTCCAGCGCGCGGGCGTGCAGCGCGTCATGTCGATCGAGGCGCAATACGCCGCGATGTGCTGCGAGATGGTGCGCCACGGCATGGGCGTGACGCTCGCGCATCCCATCGTCGCGCGCGACTTCGCCGGGCCGGAAATCGCGATTCGTCCATTCCTGCCGGCCACGCGCTTTCAGACCTATCTGCTGTTTCCTCCGCACAGGCCGCGAGAGCGGCTCGCGTCGGCGTTCGTCAAGGTCTTGCGAGCGCTGCACGAGGAACTGCTCGCCGAGGTCGTTGCGCCGGCGCGAAACACGGCAGGACGCGGGCGGGCGCGGTCGCGGGCCGAGGCGGCAGGGGACAGGCTTTGAAGAAGCCAGGTGTGCCTTGTGTGCCCTGGCGGTATATGCTCCTCGTACTCATTCCGATCCTCTGAACGTTTTCCGCAACCGGGTAATCGCGATACATGACCGAGCAACCGCCGACCATTGAAATTGAAAGCGCGCCGAATCCGAGCTTCGCTGTGATCCTGATGCACGGTCTAGGCGCCGACGCCAACGACTTCGTGCCGCTCGTGCCCGAACTGCGTCTCGGCGATGCGCCTGCCGTGCGCTTCGTGTTTCCCAATGCGCCGGAGATCGCCGTTACCGCGAACAACGGCTACGTGATGCGCGCGTGGTATGACATCCGTTCGTTTCAGAACATCAATGAGCAGATCGACGAAGCGGGTATCGAATCGTCTTGCGCAACCGTGCGGCAATTGATCGAGGCGCAGAACCGGCGCGGCATTCCGACTTCGAACATCTTTCTCGCGGGGTTTTCGCAAGGCGGGGCGATGACCTATTCAGCAGGGCTGACGCACCCCGAGACACTTGCCGGCTTGATCGTGATGTCGGGGTATGTGCCGTCGCCGGGTTTTATCGACAGCCGTTTGAGCGCCGCGAACCGTGGCACGCCTATCTTCGCCGCGCATGGCATGTACGACGACGTGTTACCGATCCAGCTAGGGGAGGCCGCGCGCGACTTTGCGATCACGCGAGGTTGCAAGGTGGACTGGAGCGCGTATCCGATGCCGCATTCGGTATGCGCGGAGGAGATATCGGCGCTGCGCGCCTGGCTTGGCGCGCTGCTCGCAGCGTCTTCCTGAAGGGTCCCGGCTGCGCTCAGGCGTCCGGCGTTTGCGCGGGCGCTTGCGTGCCCGGCAGGTCCGCTTGCGTGGCGCCTTCGAGAAAGCGGCGGGTCGATTCGAACGCCTGCAGCATCGGCTCGGGCCACGGCGTTTGCAGCATCACCGCCTGATGGTTTTCGAACGCCGACGACAGCAGCTTCGCCAGTTCGGGCGAGCGCAGATGACGCAGCAGCACGCTGACCGCAATCGCCGTGGCCTGGCTCGCGCCGGCCGTCTGGAGTTCCGAAGCGGTGAGGGCCGCGACCTGTTTGTTGATGTCCACTGCTACTTCCTTAAATGAAATATGGGAGAGGGATGGCCCGATGGCCGGTGGCGAATTTTGACATGGTTGGCGGCTTGCGCGGCTGCTGATATCGATCCGGTTGAGACGAATGGCGCAATGTCGTCGGGGGGATTGTTAAGCATAGTTACGCACGCGTCATTGACTCACTTGATAGTTGGCTCTAAAGCGCGGTTTACATGGTATTCTCCGCGCCGATTTTCGCCGTATCGTTGATGTAATACTCGCGGATTAATCCGTGCGTAACCAAACAAATCTCGCAATAGAACACAATAAAAAAAGAGGGATGCGATGAGCGTGATATTGACCCTGCTTGGCGCGGTGGTCGGCATACTGACTGCCTTGTCGAACGATTTCTCGATCGGCCTCGGTGCATTGCTGGGCGCCGTGGCTGGCTTTGCGTTTTCGCGTCTGCTGCAAAAGAAGTCTGCGGATACCGCGACCGGATCCGCGGCCACAGCGGCCACCACGGCCACCACTTATGGCTCGAATCCTCCGGGCGAACTCGCGGCGCGCGTCGAGCGGCTCGAGCGGGAGATCGTCGCATTGCGCGGCGAGATTCGTCAGTTGCAAGCGGGAGGCGTCGAGGGCGCCGCTGATGCTAAGGCGCAGACCTCTGACACTGCGGCGTTCAGGCGGTCGCCGTCGGACGCAGCGTCGAGTCCTTATGCGATCCCGCCTGCCGATGAGCGGACAGTACGTCCGCAGCCCGAGGTGCCGGCGAGGCCGCTCGTCGCCGCGCGCTCGTCGGCAAGCGCAGAAGCGATGGGGCCGGCTGCTACGGGGGCGGCGGGCGCGGAAGGCGCAACGGGCGCTCGTGGTGCACCAGGCGTACCCGGTGTACCTGGCATACCCGGCGCCTCTCAAGTCGCCCCGACCGCACAACCTGTTTCCGCGCCAGCGTCGGCGCCGCAGCCTCCCGTTCCACCTTCACCACCCGCGCCTCCACGCGGCCCTAATCTCGCCGAGCGCCTCTTCAAAGCGGGCCGCGACTGGCTGTTGGGCGGCAACACGGTCGTGCGGGTCGGCATCATCGTGCTGTTTTTCGGCATCGCCTTCCTGCTCAAATACGCCGCGGACAACAGCCTGCTGCCGATCGAATTCCGCCTTGCCGGCGTGGCGCTCGCCGCGACCGCCCTGATCGTGCTTGGCTGGCGCATCGGCGAGCGACGCGGCGCATATGGGCTGGTGCTGCAAGGCGGCGGCGTCGGCGCGCTGTATCTGACCGTCTTCGCGGCCACGCGGCTCTACCACCTGCTACCCGCGGGCGCAGCCTTGCCGCTGATGGTCGCGATCTGCGCGCTCAGTGCATTTCTTGCGGTCCGGCAGAATGCGTCCTCATTGGCCTTCATGGGCAGCGCGGGCGGTTTTCTCGCGCCGGTATTGCTGTCCACGGGCGGCGGCAGTCACGTCATGCTGTTCAGCTACTACGCGTTGCTCAACGCCGGCATCTTCGCGATCGCCTGGTTCAAGGCGTGGCGCCCGCTGAATCTGCTCGGCTTCGTATTTACGTTTTCGATCGGCGCCGCGTGGGGCGCGATGGCCTACCGCTCCGAGTTGCTCGCCAGCACGGAGCCGTTCCTGATCCTGTTTTTCCTGATGTACGTCGGCATCGCGCTGCTCTACGCGGTGCGGCGCGAAATCGCCCTCAAGCATTACGTCGACGGCACGCTGGTGTTCGGCACGCCGCTGGTGGCGATCGGCCTGCAAGCCGCGTTGATGAAAAATACCGAGTTCGGCCTGGCGTGGAGCGCGGTGGCGCTCGCCGCGTTCTACCTGGCGATCGCGGGCTGGCTCGCGCGACGCCGCGAGCGCCTCGGCATGATGTTCGAGGCCATGCTCGCGCTGGCGGTGATCTTTGCCACGCTCGCCGTGCCGCTTGCGTTCACCGGACCGACCACGAGCGCGACCTGGGCCATCGAAGGCGCAGCGATCACCTGGCTCGCGGTGCGTCAGCGACGTCTGAGCGCGTTTGGTTTCGGCATGCTGCTGCAACTGGCCGCGGCGGGCGCCTACGCGGCCGGCACGATTGCGCAGGCTCACGACGCAAACGTCTGGCCGGTCCTGAACGGCGCTTACATCGCGTCGGTGCTGATCGCGCTCGCGGGCATTTTCACCGGATGGCGTTTGCACGGCCGCAGCGAAGCAGGCGAATGGCACAAGTGGATGCCGCAGATCGGCCTCGTCGCCAGCGTGTGGGGTTTGTTGTGGTGGACATTGGGCGGCCTGTACGAAATCCATGCGTACACGAGCGCTCACTCTGGCGTTGAACACGCCCGTTTCGATACGGCCGCCGTCGCGCTCTTCGCGGTGCTGACAGCGTGGCTCGCGCACGGCGCGCGCCACACGCTGCGCTGGCCGCTCGCCGAGTTGCCGGCGCTGGCGCTCGTGCCGGTTCTCGCGCTGCTCACCGCGGAACTCTTCACGTTGGGCATGGCGCCGGTGAGCGGCTACGGCTGGCTGGTTGGCGCGCTCGCCGCACTCTCGGCGTATGGATTGTTGTGGCGCCAGCAGCGTGAGGTCAGCGATATCGTGCTCGCGCCGCTGCATACGCTGATGTTCTGGACGGCCGGCGCGCTTGCCGCGCTCGAAGGCTACTGGGGTTTGC
This sequence comes from Paraburkholderia sp. BL18I3N2, assembly GCF_003001875.1. Lineage (NCBI taxonomy): Bacteria > Pseudomonadati > Pseudomonadota > Betaproteobacteria > Burkholderiales > Burkholderiaceae > Paraburkholderia > Paraburkholderia sp. BL18I3N2. The sequence continues at coordinate 268,542 of NZ_PVNC01000005.1, read as the reverse complement.
GGGCTTACGTGCCCGAAGGCGCATGGAGCTGGAGCGCGTGGGCATATGGCTTCGGTGTGCTGCTGCTGTTGGTGGCGGGTGCCGGGCACCGTCTGCGCTGGCCGGTCGCGCGCTTCATGCAGGCGTATCAGGTGTGGGCCGCAGCGCCGCTCGCTGTTCTGCTGTGGGCGTGGAGTATCGCGAGTGTGACGAGCGACGGCAGCGCCGCGCCTCTCGTCTGGCTGCCGATTCTCAATCCGCTCGACGTCGCGCAGATTCTCGCGTTCGTCGCCTGTGCGGTATGGATGCGCAGACTGCGCGCGTTGGGCGTGCAATGGCATCCGCGCGCCTTCGATTATCTGGTGCTCGCCACGCTGTTTCTCTGGTTCAACGCGCTGTTGTTGCGCACGCTGCATCATCATTTTCACGCGGCGTACGATGTCGGTGCGGTGCTCGCCTCGTTCAGCCTGCAGCAGGTGTTTCTGGTCGGCTGGAGCGCGTTTGCTTTTGCCGGGTTGTGGCTCGCGCGCCGCGACAGTATCGTGCGGCTGTGCGCCATCGCGTCGACGCCGCTCGTGCTCGTGATGTGGATATGGACGTTCTTCGCGAACCTGACGCAGGACGGCGGTACATGGGCGCGTCTGCCGTTGCTCAATCCGCTCGACCTGGTGCAGGCGGTGGTGTTCGCGCTGGCGGCGTTCTGGCTCGTGCGGGTTCAACGGCTCGGCGTGCCGCTCGGCGAATATCGCATGCCTTTGCAGGTGGCAGCCGGTGCGACAGGATTCGTCTGGCTGAACGCGATGCTGCTGCGTACGCTGCATCATTGGACCGGCGTGCCATATGAGTTCGAGACCATGTCACACTCGATGCTCGTTCAGGCGTCAATATCGGTATTCTGGACGGTGTGCGCGCTTGCCATGATGATCTGGGCGACGCGCCGGGCGAGCCGGATGTTCTGGTTCATCGGCGGCGCTCTGCTGGCGGCGACCGTGGTCAAGTTGTTCCTGTTCGACCTGTCTCACGTGACGGGAATCGAGCGGATCGTTTCGTTTATCGGCATCGGTTTGATGTTGCTGCTGATCGGCTACTTCTCACCGTTACCGCCTAAGGCTCTGGTAGTGGAATCCAAGCAATGAAGCGGGTCTTTACATTGACCGGCTGGTGTTTCGCGATCGCGGCGATGTGGGCGTCCGCGCCCGCTACCGCAGCCGACGATTTCGCACAGCATTTCGCGCTGCAACTCGAAGAAGGCGCCGCGTACTACAGCGTGGCGCTTCCAGCCGCCGTCTACGCGGCGAGCCAGCGTCACGATCTCGGCGACGTGCGGGTCTTCAACGGCACGGGCGAACCCGTTCCGTATTCGCTCGATGCGCCGCGCGAGCCGCCGCGTACGCCGCCCACGCTGCGTCCGGTGCGCTGGTTTCCGTTGCCGCCCGCGGCCGCCAGCAGTACCTCCGCACCGCTCGGCGTGACAATCGCCAGCGACGGTTCGCTGCGCGCGACCTCTGCGCCGCCGTCCCGCGCGCAACACGACACGGACCTGATCGACCTCGGGCGCGCGTCGCGTGCGAGCCGCGTAACCGCCTTGCTCGTGCACCTGCGCGACGACAATTACCAGGGGCGCGTCACGGTCGAATCGAGCGACGATTTGCGCCACTGGCAACCGGCCGGCGATGCGCAACTGCTCAAGGTCAGTTACAACGGCAGCACGCTGAGTCAGGACCGGATCGAACTGGACGGCAATCGCGCGCGTTATCTACGTTTGCGCTGGCTCGACGGCGCGCCGTATGTCGAGTCGCTGGACATGGAGATTCAGGCGCTTGCCGCCGACGCGGCGCAGCGCGCGGAGCGGGCATGGCGCGAGGGCATCGTCGCGCACGCGGGACCGAAACCCGGCGAGTATTTTTTTAACACCAGCGGCCCGTATCCCGTCGACCGGTTGCGCCTGAACCTGCCTCAGCCGAACACCGTCGCGCCTGCGGTCGTCTATTCGCGCACGGGGCTCGATACGCCATGGCGCGAAGTGGCGGGCGCGACATTGTTCCGCTTGCACAACGGCGAGGTGGAGCAAAGCAATCCTTCGCTCGAATTGACGCCCGACACGGATCGTCAATGGCGTGTGGTGGTCGACACGCGCAACGGCGGACTCGGCAGCGGGACGCTGACCGTCGCCGCGGGCTGGCGTCCGGCGATGCTGACTTTCGTCGCGCGGGGGACGGCGCCGTTCACCCTGGCGGTGGGTAGCGCGACGACGGTGTCGTCGGCGGTGAGTCGCGACGATCTGTTGATGGGCGCCTCGGCGGTCCCCGCGACGGCGCGCCTGGGCGAGGCGCTGTCAGCCGAGCAGGCAGCGAGAGCGCAGTCCGCGAGGGATCCGGATGTGATGCGCCGCTATTTGCTATGGGCTGCATTGCTGCTGGCCGTGGGCTCGCTTGCAGCGATCGCGTGGCGGCTCGCGCGGGGTGCCCGTATGTCGGCGGGCGGCGGGCCGGGGGGTGTGTCGGGCGGGTCTGCTGGATCTGGCGTAGCGGGTATGTCTGCGGCGACTGGCGCGGTGGGTACAGCTACAACACGATCTGGCGTGGCGGATACGTCGGCGGGCGCGTCGGCAGGGACTGGCGTGGCGGGTACATCGCCGGAATCCGACCGAACGGGCCCGGCAGCTAATGCTCCCACCACCGGCGAAACCAACGGAAAGGGCGAAGGCAAGCGCTGAACTCAGCGCCGCCTACGGCGCGCAGGTCATTCCTCGGACGCCGTCATCGTGCCGATGATCTTGTCGAGCGCGTGACCGAAGGCGAGCTTTTCCTGCTCGTCCAGACACTCGAACATGTCGCCGTTCCATTTGCGCGCGATCGGCATGACCTTGCGATACAGCGCGCGGCCTTCGGGTGTCAGGGACACCAGCACGACGCGGCCGTCTTCGGCGCTCGCCTCGCGTTTCACGAGTCCCTGCTTGATCAACGCTTCGGCGGCGCGGCTTGCCTGGCTTTTGTCGAGATTGGCATGCCTTGCCAGTTCCATGATCGAGAACGGCCCGAACGATCCCACCGACGCAATCACGCGCGCTTCAGGCAAGGTCACCCCGAGCTTGCTCTGATAGCGTTCGCTGATGCCGCGTTCGGCGAGTTTGTTGAGGACATGCAGACGGTACGTCAGGAACTGTTCGAGGCCGGCTTTGGCGTCCTTCATGGTCTTCCCGTAGTGTGTGAGCGGTCGCGGCGCTGTGATTGTTGCCGCAACCGTCCTGCCGGTCAACGCGTGCCGTATTTCAGGCGCGTCAACTGTTCGGCTTCGTCCGCCAACAGACGCGCCGCGTCGCGAATCGCGACTTCGAGCGTGATCGGGCCGGGCGCCGGCGAGAAGCAGCCGCTGAAATATTCGGCGAGGCGCGGCAGGGCGGCTGAGTCGACTCCGCCGGAGAGGAGCGTGGCCGGTACGCCCGCTGCCTGTGCGTGACGGCAGGCAATGAAGGGCGCCTTGCCATGCAGCGTTTGCACATCCGAACGGCCTTCGCCGGTGATCAGCCAATCGGCGCCTTCGAGCGCGGCGTCCAGACCGATTTGCCGCGCGACGGTTTCCGCGCCGGGTTCGAACTGCGCGCCGAGCATATGCAACGCGAAGCCGAGGCCGCCCGCGGCGCCCGCGCCGGGCAGCTGGCGCGCCGTGCGGCCGAGCGCCGGTTCGAGCAGATCGGCGAAGCGGGCGAGCGCTGCGTCGATCGTGGCAACCTGTTCCGGTTTCACACCTTTTTGCGGACCGAATACCGCGGTTGCGCCGTGTTCGCCGGTAAGCGGATTGTCCACGTCCGACATGCCGACGAACTGCGCGCTCGATAAACGCGCGTCGAGCTGCGACACGTCTACTCGCGCGAGACGCGCGAGTTGTTCCGGCGTGGCGTCGAGTTCATTGTCTTGTGCGTCGAACAGCTTGAGACCGAGCCCGGCCAACAGGCCCGCGCCGCCGTCGTTGGTGCTGCTGCCGCCGAGCGCGACGAAAAAGCGCCGCACGCCGGCGTCCATCAGCGCGCGAATCGCCTCGCCCATGCCGTGTGTGCTGCGCGCCTCGACGGGCACGCCCATTCCCACCGGATCCGTGATGCCGACGACCTCCGCCGTTTCGATGATCGCGCTGCCGTCGGCGAGCAGGCCCGTGAGCGCCTCGCGTACCGGACCGGCCGCGCCGCGCACGCTCAGCGTGCGACGTTCGCCGCCGCGCGTGAGCATGGCGTCGAGTGTGCCTTCGCCGCCGTCGGCCATCGGGCAGATGCGCACCTCCGCGGCGGGACGGGCGCGCTTGATGCCCGCTGCGATCGCTTGCGCGACCTGTTCCGCGCTAAGCGAGCCTTTGAAGGAGTCGGGAGCAATGACGACGACGGGCGAGGACGGCGAATTCGGCATGGTGTCTCTGAGTAGTTGAAATCGTTGCGAGGGCGGGTGAAACGGCGAGATGCGGGCGCAACCCCAAGCGCGTCCACTAGCTTATCAGCATGGGCGCGCCGACTGAATATGTCGAATGGCATAGCCGGCATGGACGGTGGCAGGGCGCGTATGCGCAGCCGGCGCGGCTGCTTTTGCCGGCGGCTGAGGATTCAAACGAATTCGCAGGGGAAAATTCGTGCAGACAGGCTGAAGCGCCGTCGCGGGGGGAAATTCGTGTACAGGTGCGGCTCAGCAGCGGCGCAGCACCCCGGCCGCACTGGAACAGTGCGCAAACGGGCATGAAACAGCGCGGAAAGCGGCCGGAATCCGACCAAAACCTCGACAAAAACGCGCGCATTCATCGAATCCCGGCTAGGCGCGCAAATAGTTTGCTAAAATATTCGGCTCTTTGGACTCAACCGTGCTGCCGGCGGCCTGCAAGCCCGCGGCGCAGGCGCGCAATCGATGCGAAGCGACCCAAACGCGACCAAAAACGCGAGGTTGCACGACATCGATAAGCGGCACGGAGAAGATAACTGATTCGCTCGAATAATTTTAGGACGATTGAAGCCATGGCTAACGTTGTTGAAAACCTCGGCAAGCTCGAACGCCGCGTCACGATTTCCCTGCCGAAGGACGCCGTGCAGAAGGAAGTGGACTCGCGTATCCGTCAACTCGCGAAGAACGTGCGCATGCCGGGTTTCCGCCCGGGCAAGGTGCCGCTCAAGATGGTGACGCAACAGTATTCGGGCCAGGTGGAAGCCGAAGTGCTGAGCGACAAGGTCGGCAAGGAATTTTTCGACATCAGCCGCACCGAAAACCTGCGCGTCGCCGGTCAGCCGAGCTTCGCGCCGAAGAGCGACGCCACTGAAGGCGACTACGCGTTCGACGCGACGTTCGAGGTGTATCCGGAAGTGAAGCTGGGCGACGTCGCCACGGCTGAAATCGAGCGCACCACGACCACCATCAGCGAAGCGGAAATCGACCGCACGCTGGACATCCTGCGCAAGCAGCGCGTGCACTTCCACGCTCGCGGCGAAGCCGGCGAGCACGGTGACGGCGGCGGCGACACGGCAGCGAAAGAAGGCGATCGCGTGACGGTCGACTTCGTCGGCAAGATCGAGGGCGAAGTGTTCCAGGGCGGCAGCGCCGACGACTTCGCATTCGTGCTGGGCGAAGGCCGCATGCTGCCGGAATTCGAAAAGGCCGCCACGGGCCTGAAGGTCGGCGAATCGAAGGAATTCGATCTGGCGTTCCCCGAGGACTATCACGGCAAGGATGTCGCCGGCAAGACCGCGCAATTCACGATCACGATGAAGAAGATCGAGTGGCCGCATCTGCCGGAAATCGACGCTGAATTCGCCAAGTCGCTCGGCATCGAAGACGGCGATCTGACCAAGATGCGCGCTGAGATCAAAGACAATCTCGAACGCGAAGCAAAGCGCCGCACGCAAGCCATCGTCAAGAACCAGGTGATGGACGCGTTGCTGAAGATTTCCGAACTGGACGTGCCGAACGCGCTGATCGAACAGGATCAGGAGCGCCTCGTCGCGATGGCGCGTCAGGATCTCGAGCAACGCGGCGTGCCGAACGCCAAAGATGCGCCGATCCCGGCTGCGATGTTCAAGGAACAGGCTGAGCGCCGCGTGAAGCTGGGCCTCGTGCTGGCCGAACTGGTCAAGGCCAACGAACTGCAAGCCAAGCCGGAGCAGATTCGTGCCGAAGTGGACGAGTTCGCGAAAAGCTACGAAGACCCGAAGGAAGTCGTCCGCTGGTATTATTCCAACCAGCAACGCCTTGCCGAAATGGAAGCGTACGTCGTTGAAGCCAACGTCGTCGATTTCGTCCTCAGCAAGGCCAAGGTGACGGACAAGGAAGTGAGCTTCGAAGAACTGGCAAGCGCAACGGCGCAAGCGTAAGCGTCGCTGCAACGGCGTGCCGGCTGTCGGAGCGACAGCCCGCACGCCGTTTTTTTTGTGCTGTGAATGTGCGTTGCGTTTTGTACCGGTGTCACGCATTGCGCCGCACTGAACGCGCACTTGAATACGGGGTTGTCGGCCGCACCTGTCCAGCATCTAATATTTAGAATATTTCAGACAAGGATCCACTGCATGACCTTTCGCGCTCAAATGCTGGACACGTTGACCTCCCAGTCGTCACGGGATCTCGAAGCGCAGGCGCTCGGACTGGTGCCCATCGTCGTGGAAACGAGCGGCCGGGGCGAGCGTTCGTACGACATCTATTCGCGTCTGCTGAAGGAACGGATCGTGTTCCTGGTCGGTGAGGTGAACGACCAGACGGCCAATCTCGTCGTCGCGCAGATGCTGTTCCTCGAAAGCGAGAATCCCGACAAGGACATCAGTTTCTACATCAACAGCCCGGGCGGTTCGGTTTCGGCGGGCATGGCGATCTATGACACGATGCAGTTCATCAAGCCGGATGTGTCCACGCTTTGCATGGGTCTTGCGGCCAGCATGGGCGCATTTCTGCTGGCGGCCGGCGCGAAGGGCAAGCGGTTTGCTTTGCCGAATTCGCGCGTCATGATTCACCAGCCGCTGGGCGGCGCGCGTGGCCAGGCGTCGGACATCGAAATTCAGGCGCGCGAGATCCTGTACCTGAAGGAACGGTTGAATCATCTGCTCGCTCATCACACCGGCCAGCCGGTCGAGCGTATCGCACGCGACACCGACCGCGACAACTTCATGTCCGGCGACGACGCGCAGGCTTACGGCCTCGTCGACCAGGTGGCGCACAAGCGTCCTTGAGATGGTGCGTTTTTGCCCCGAAATGGGGCAAAAACGTGACCAAATCGGTTGTGAAATAATCAAACTTCGTCCGAGTGCCTGCGGCAAACGCCGTCACCTTGGCTCAAGCCCGGCCCCGCCCAAACTGCGAGGCCAGGGCAAACGGCGTATCATGTAATCGAGTGTCCGGAGGCTCAAACATCTATGGCGGACAAGAAAGGTTCTAACAGCGAAAAGCTGTTGTATTGCTCGTTTTGCGGCAAGAGCCAGCATGAAGTCAAAAAACTGATTGCCGGCCCGTCGGTGTTCATCTGTGATGAATGTATCGACCTGTGCAACGAGATCATCCGTGATGAGGCTGCAGGTGCGGGCATCGAGGCGGGCTTGTCGAAGTCCGATCTGCCGAGTCCGCAGGAAATCCGTGAAATCCTCGACCAGTATGTGATCGGTCAGGAACGCGCGAAGAAAATTCTCGCGGTCGCGGTGTACAACCATTACAAGCGCCTCAAGCATCTCGACAAGAAGGATGAAATCGAGCTGTCCAAGAGCAACATCCTGCTGATCGGTCCGACCGGTTCCGGCAAGACGCTGCTCGCGCAAACGCTCGCGCGACTCCTGAACGTCCCGTTCGTGATTGCCGATGCAACCACTCTGACGGAAGCCGGCTATGTCGGTGAAGACGTCGAGAACATCATTCAGAAGCTGCTGCAAAACTGCAATTACGAAGTCGACAAGGCCCAGCGCGGCATTGTCTACATCGACGAAATCGACAAGATCAGCCGCAAGTCCGACAACCCGTCGATCACCCGCGATGTCTCGGGTGAAGGCGTGCAACAGGCTTTGCTGAAGCTGGTCGAGGGTACGATGGCGTCGGTGCCGCCGCAGGGCGGCCGTAAGCACCCGAATCAGGACTTCATCCAGGTCGACACCACCAACATTCTGTTCATCTGCGGTGGCGCGTTCGACGGCCTCGAAAAGGTCATCGTCGATCGTACCGAGAAAACCGGCATTGGTTTTGGCGCGAGTGTGAAGAGCAAGCAGGACCGCGACGCCGGCGAAGTGCTGCGCGAAGTGGAACCGGAAGATCTGATCAAGTTCGGTCTCATTCCCGAACTGATCGGCCGTCTGCCGGTGGTGGCCACGCTCGGCAAGCTCGACGAAGTCGCGTTGATGAAAATTCTCGTCGAACCGAAGAATGCGCTGGTGAAGCAGTACCACAAGCTGTTCAACATGGAGCGCGTCGAGCTCGAAATTCGCCCGGCCGCGTTGCAAGCTGTCGCGCGTAAGGCAATTCGTCGCAAGACGGGCGCGCGTGGTTTGCGCTCCATCCTGGAACAGGCGTTGCTTGATGTGATGTACGACCTGCCGCAAATGAAAGGCGTTAGCAAGGTCATCATCGACGACAACGTGATTGACGGCGACGGCAAACCGCTACTGATCTACGAAGACGCGCCTAAAGTGGCGGGTTCGAACTGATCGGCTTGCGGGTTCTGCAAAAAAAGCCGTTCATGGCAACGTGAACGGCTTTTTTCGTTTATCGTGTGGTCAGGCTGGTTGTTTTCACTATGGAGTCACTGAACCTTCGGAGTCACTGAACTTTTCCCACACGCGGAGGCTTGCAATCTTTTCTGCTGGCCTCACCTATCGAACGAACTGATTCCACTCATGGGGAAATGAAATGTCAGGAACCCAACTCCTTCCGCCGGAACGCATTACGCTCCCGCTGCTCCCGCTGCGTGACGTAGTCGTCTTCCCGCACATGGTGATTCCGCTCTTCGTAGGCCGCCCGAAGTCGATCAAGGCTCTCGAAGCAGCGATGGAAGGCGGCAAGCACATCATGCTCGTCGCCCAGAAAACGGCTGCGAAAGATGAGCCGACCGAAAAGGACATGTACGAAGTAGGGTGTGTCGCCAACATCCTGCAAATGCTGAAGCTGCCCGATGGCACCGTGAAGGTGCTTGTCGAAGGCTTGCAGCGCGCGAAAACGCTTTCCATCGAAGAACAGGAAACGCAGTTCTCGTGTGAAGTCATGCCGCTCGAACCCGACCACGCCGACAGCGCTGAAACTGAAGCGCTGCGCCGCGCGATCGTGTCGCAGTTCGACCAGTATGTGAAGCTGAACAAGAAGATTCCGCCCGAGATCCTGACGTCGCTGTCGGGTATCGACGAAGCGGGTCGTCTGGCCGATACGATCGCGGCGCATCTGCCGCTCAAGCTCGACCAGAAGCAGCACATTCTCGAGATGTTCCCGGTCATCGAGCGACTCGAGCATCTGCTCGCGCAACTCGAAGCCGAGATCGACATCCTGCAGGTGGAAAAGCGCATCCGTGGGCGTGTGAAGCGCCAGATGGAAAAGAGCCAGCGCGAGTACTACCTGAACGAACAGGTCAAGGCGATCCAGAAGGAACTCGGCGAAGGCGAAGAAGGTGCGGATCTCGAAGAACTCGAGAAGCGCATCACCGCTGCCCGCATGCCGAAGGAAGCCAAGAAGAAGGCCGATGCCGAGCTGAAGAAGCTCAAGCTGATGTCGCCGATGTCGGCTGAAGCGACGGTCGTGCGCAACTACATCGACACGCTGATCGGCTTGCCGTGGCGCAAGAAGAGCAAGGTCAACAACGACCTCTCGAATGCGGAACGCGTGCTCGACGAAGACCACTTCGGTCTCGAGAAAGTGAAGGAACGCATTCTCGAGTATCTCGCGGTCCAGCAACGTGTCGACAAGGTCAAAGCGCCGATCTTGTGCCTCGTTGGGCCTCCGGGTGTCGGTAAGACATCGCTGGGTCAGTCGATCGCTCGCGCCACGAATCGCAAGTTCGTGCGTATGGCGCTCGGCGGCGTGCGCGACGAAGCCGAGATTCGCGGTCACCGTCGTACGTACATCGGTTCGATGCCCGGCAAGATTCTGCAAAGCCTGACCAAGGTCGGCGTGCGCAATCCGCTCTTCCTGCTCGACGAAGTCGACAAGATGGGTCAGGATTTCCGCGGCGATCCGTCGTCGGCTCTGCTCGAAGTGCTCGATCCGGAGCAGAACCATACGTTCGCCGATCACTACGTCGAAGTCGACTTCGATCTGTCGGACGTGATGTTCGTGGCAACGTCGAACTCGCTGAATATTCCGCCGCCGCTGCTCGACCGGATGGAAGTGATCCGTCTGTCGGGTTACACGGAAGACGAGAAGGTCAGCATCGCGCAACGTTATCTTTTGCCCAAGCAAAAGAAGAACAACGGCCTCAAGGATGGCGAGGTCGATGTGACGGAAACCGCGATCCGCGACATCATTCGTTACTACACGCGTGAAGCGGGCGTGCGTTCGCTCGAGCGTGAAATTTCGAAGATCTGCCGCAAGGTCGTGAAGATGCTTCTGCTGAAGAAGGCGGAAGGCGCGGTGAAGGTCGACGGCAGCAATCTCGATACGTTCCTCGGCGTGCGCAAGTACGACTTCGGTCTGGCCGCGAAGGAAAATCAGGTTGGCCAGGTCACGGGTCTCGCGTGGACGGAAGTGGGCGGCGATCTGCTGACCATCGAAGCCGCGGTGATGCCGGGCAAGGGCAACGTGATCCGTACAGGTTCGCTCGGCGACGTGATGAAGGAATCGGTCGAGGCAGCACGCTCGGTGGTTCGTTCGCGGTCGCGCCGTCTCGGTGTCAAGGACGAAGCGTTCGAGAAGCAGGACATTCACATCCACGTGCCGGAAGGCGCGACACCGAAAGACGGTCCGTCTGCCGGTATTGCGATGACGACCGCCCTGGTGTCGGTGTTGACCGGGATTCCGGTGCGCGCCGATGTCGCGATGACGGGCGAAATCACGTTGCGTGGCGAAGTTCTGCCGATCGGTGGCCTGAAGGAAAAACTGCTGGCGGCGCATCGCGGCGGTATCAAGCTGGTGCTGATCCCGGAAGAAAACGTCAAGGACTTGACGGAGATTCCGGACAACGTGAAGAACGCAATCGAAATCGTGCCGGTCCGCTGGATCGACAAGGTGCTCGAACTGGCGCTCGAACGCGTGCCGACGGCGTTGCCGGAAGAAGAGCCGAAGCCTGCTGCGCCGGTCGCGGCAGAGCCGGGCAAAGACGCCGCAGCAACGGAAGTCGTGAAGCACTAAGACAGTCAGTCACGAAGCTGTTTGCTTGAAGAAAACCCGCGGTCACGGCCGCGGGTTTTTTATTGGCCGAGCGGCTTTCGCCGAGCCTCAGTGAGGCGCATTTTCCCACCTATTGAGCAAAGCTGCAGTGCGCTTGCCGACTGGTTGTATGTGCATCGATCCGAGGCAACATTTTGTATAGGAAGCCGCCTCGAAAACCTCGCAAATCAGGCTCAACCCCGCTTGACACAAGGGTTTCGGCCAATTCTAATGATTGCGCCCGGCGTTGGCCGCCGGCCGCGTGATGCCAGGTGCTAACAAAGCGCCGTCACGATTGCCATAAACATTCTCGGGGGTTGGGATGAACAAGACGGAATTGATCGATCACGTTGCGCAGCAAGCCGACATTTCGAAGGCAGCGGCAGGCCGTGCACTCGACGCTGTGATCGATGGTGTCAAAGGTACGTTGAAGAAGGGCGGTTCGGTGACGTTGGTCGGTTTCGGCACGTTCGCGGTCGGCAAGCGCACCGCGCGCACCGGGCGCAATCCGCGCACCGGCGCTGCCATCAAAATCAAGGCGGCCAAGGTCCCCAAATTTAGGCCTGGCAAAGCTCTGAAGGATGCGCTAAACTAATGGGCTTGCTGCTTGAGGGGCGTTGAGTGATGGACGTTGAGTGACGTCAATCGACGAAGATCAGGTGGCAGATAGAAGCAGGAAGAAGCACTGAATCGCGAAACGGGTGCTTAGCTCAGTTGGTAGAGCGGCGCCCTTACAAGGCGTAGGTCGGGAGTTCGAGCCTCTCAGCACCCACCAGTTTCAGATTCATTCAAGTGTTTCAGCGCAGTTGCTGTAATTAAGGAGTGGTAGTTCAGTCGGTTAGAATACCGGCCTGTCACGCCGGGGGTCGCGGGTTCGAGTCCCGTCCACTCCGCCAGTATCCTCGAAAGGCGAACTCCGGTTCGCCTTTTTTATTGCCCGCTGTTGTAAGATCGGGCGTTCTGTTTTTGGCACTCCTCACGCATGCTCGATTTTTTCCGCAATCACAAACGCCTGATGATGTTCATGCTCATCCTCGTCATTGTGCCGGGGTTGGGTTTTGTGGGTATTCAGGGCTTTCGCGGCTTCTTTGACGAAAGCGCAAACGTTGCGAGCGTCAACGGTCACAAGATCACGCGCGCTGAATACGACGACGCGATGCGTCAGCAACTCGACCGCGCCCGTCAGATGCTTGGCGCGCAGTTCGACATGAAGTCGTTCGACACGCCGCAACGCCGCGCGCAGATGCTCGACGGTCTGATCGAGCAACGTGTGTTGGCCGATGAAACACAGCGCCTGCATCTCACCGCATCCGACGACGCCGTGCGCCGCGTGCTGATGAACGATCCGGTGATCTCGTCGCTGAAGAATCCTGACGGCACGATCGACGTCGACCGCTATAAGCAGTTGCTCGCCATGCAAGGCATGACGCCCGACCAGTACGACGAGCGCGTGCGCTACAGCATCGCCACGCAGCAGTTGCCGGCCAGCATTCAAGGCAGCGCGTTCACGTCCAAAACGCTTGCACAGCATTTGACCGAACTCGCGGAACAGCAGCGCGAAGTGCAGGGCATCGCGTTCCATCCGCGCGACTATGCCGCGAAGGTGCAGCCTACCGACGCGCAACTGCAAGCGTATTACGACGCGCATCGCAACGAATTCGCCACGCCGGCTACGGCCACGATCCAGTATCTCGTCATGTCGCCGGCAACCCTCGCGGCTTCCGCGCAGCCGAGCGACGCCGATCTGAAAAAGTACTACGACGACAACATCGCGCACTACCGCACCGACGGTCAGGTGCGCGCGAGCCACATCCTGATCGCGGCGCCGAAAGACGCGAGCGCGGCCGACAAAGCCAAGGCGAAACAGAAGGCCGAAGAGTTGCTCGCACAGATCAAGGCGCATCCGGATCAGTTCGCGCAGATCGCGCAGCAGAACTCACAGGACCCGGGTTCGGCGTCGAAGGGTGGCGATCTGGGTTACTTTGGCCGCGGCATGATCGCGGGCGGCAAGGCGTTCGACGACGCTGTGTTCGCGCTGAAGAAAGACGAAGTCAGCGGAATCGTGCAGACCGACTTCGGTTATCACATCGTCAAGGCGACGGACGTGAAGCCGGCGGTCACGAAGCCGTTCGACGAAGTGAAAGACCAGATCTCGAAAGACCTCAAGACGCAGTTGGCCAGCAAGGCATTCACCGACGACTCGGAAGGCTTCACGTCGATCGTCTATGAAAAAGCCAAGAGCCTGCAGCCGGCCGCCGACAAGTACAAGCTGCAAGTGCAGACCGCCACGGTTACGCCGCAGCCGGATCCGAAACTCGCGCCGGACAGCCCGCTAAACAATGCGAAGTTCCTCGCCGCGGTGTTCGCGAACGACGCCACGACGGCACGCAACAACACGCAAGCGATCGACGTCGGCGGCAACACGCTGATCGCGGCGCGCGTGACCGACTACAAGGCCGCGGCAGTGCCGGCGCTCGACGCCGTGAAGGACGCGGTGCGTCAGAAAGTGATCGCGGTTCAGTCTGATGAAGCGGCTCACAAGGACGGCGTGGCGAAACTTGCCGAGTTCGAAAAGTCGAAGGCAACCACCGGATTCTCGTCGCCGCTGAAGGTGTCGCGTAACGACGCGCAAGGCGTGCCGCCCGCTGCATTGAGTGCAATCTACAAGGCGGACGCGCAAAAATTGCCGGCTTACGTCGGGGTGGACCTCGGCGACGACGGCTATGCGATCTATCGCGTGAACGCGGTGGTGGCGGGTACGGCGGTCGATCCGCAACGTCTGGCTGCAGCGCAGCAACAGATCGCGCAGGTCGATGCGCAGTCCGAAGCAGAGGCCTATGTCGAAGCAGTGCGCGCGCGTTCGAAGGTGAAGTTCTACGGTTCCCTCGACAGCAGCAATGCCCAGGCGAGCGGCGAGTAAAGCCGCCTGAACGCAAAAAAGCCCCGCAATTGCGGGGCTTTTTCATTTGACGAGTGCAAGCTCGTCAAACGGTTTGCTGCGGTACGCTGCGAGCGTTACAGGCAGCCGCTGATTGCACTCGTGGCGTCGCTGCCGCCAGCGCCACCGGCGCGGAAGCCGACCCACGTACCCTTGCCGGAGTACGATGGACGTACGATAGCGGCGGCGCCATTGGGCGGCTGCTGACCCGGAACATACACATCCATGGCTTGATCGTTGGCCAATGTGTCTTGCGAGACCACTTGTTGCTGCGAGCTGTCGGCCCACTTCTGCGCGATGCAGGTAGCGACGGCCTTCGGCGGCTGCTGGCTTTCACCAACGGATTGAACGCCAGCGGGTGGTTGAGCGGCGCAGGCGGAAATTGCCACGGTCAAAGCGATTAACGGTAAATATTTCACGTTATCTCCTCAAAAGTCGCTCAAAATCGAGCCGGTTACGCGGGATTACGAAAGTGTGAGAGAGAACTTACCGATCCGCGTTCCCACAGTTCTGGAAACAAGTTGTTAGCAGGCTTTTCAGTGCGGCGAACTTGTGCGAAGGAGTGGCTTGACTGCGGGCCACACGTTGTTAAGTAGCACTGGCTGTGCCTGCTGGGTCGGATGAATCTGATCGGCCTGGAACATATCCGGTTTGTCGGCAATGCCGGCGAGCAGAAACGGCACGAGCGGCACACGCAACTGTCTGGACAGTTCGCCGTACAAGCCGTGGAACTTTTGCGTATAGTCGGGGCCGTAATTAGGCGGCACATACATGCCCACCAGCACGACCTTCGCGTGACCTTGCTGAGCCTGCTCGATGATCGTGCGCAAGTTGTCTTCGGTGGTGGAGAGCGGCACGCCGCGCAACGCGTCGTTGGCGCCGAGTTCGACGATCACGACGCTCGGCTTCAGGCGTTGCATGAGCGCCGGCAAGCGGGCTCGTCCGCCGCTCGTGGTGTCGCCGCTAATGCTCGCATTGGCGACGCTATAATCGATTCGCTCGTCGGCGAGGCGCTGGCGCATCAAGGCAACCCAGCCCGTGTCGCGGGGCAGGCCGTATTCGGCGGAGATGCTGTCCCCGAGCACGACGATCACCGGCTTGGCCGGTTCGGGCGCGTTGGCGGCCCGCGCCGTGAAGCTCACCGAAAGCAGGGTGGCCGCCACGACTGCGCAGCCGCATGCCGTTGTCAACGCCGTGGCGCGAGTCGTCATGGCACGCACTTTCAACCTACGCTTCACCATGCTAAACAAAACTGATCCAGTCATTGAAGTGCGGGGTTTGTGCAAGAAGGTTAAAGATGCAACAGGCGAACTGACGATTCTCGACGACATCGATCTTGCTATCGACGCCGGCAGCAGTGTGGCGATCGTCGGTGCATCCGGGTCGGGCAAGTCTACGCTGCTCGGCTTACTCGCAGGATTGGACAGCGCGAGTTCAGGCTCGGTTCGGTTGCTCGGCCGCGAACTCGGTGAGTTGAACGAAGACGAGCGTGCCGCATTGCGCAGCGGTTCGGTTGGCTTCGTGTTCCAGTCGTTTCAGCTGATGCCGCATTTGACGGCGCTCGAGAACGTCACTTTGCCGCTGGAGTTGCAAGGCGGCATCGGTACGCGCGAGGCCGCAACGCGTGCGCGCGGCTTGCTGGAGCAGGTGGGTCTAGGCAAGCGCACCAGTCACTATCCGAAGCTGCTGTCGGGCGGTGAGCAGCAGCGCGTGGCGCTTGCACGCGCGTTCGTCACGCATCCGGCAATCCTGTTCGCCGACGAGCCGACCGGCAGTCTCGACGCCGCCACTGGTCACGCGGTGATCGATCTGATGTTCGAGATGAACCGCGCGAACGGCGCTACGCTGATTCTCGTCACGCATGACATCGAACTGGCGCGCCGTTGCGATACGACGGTGACGATCGAGGCGGGACGTCTCGCCTGAATGAGCGTCGAGCCGCGCTGCAAAAACAAAGCGGGCCGCAAGGGCCCGCTTTTTCATGGTGGCTCATCCGGTATCGGGCGGCCATACCAAGCAATTCAGGCGGCGCGAACCACCGCGCCGCCCACCATCACTTCTTCAACGCCGCACGCGCCCGCGCGATCAATGCCGACGTCGAAGAATCATGCTTCTTCACATCAGCACTCGGCGCCGTCAGATCGGCTTCTACCACCTTGCCGAGAATCTTGCCCAACTCCACGCCCCACTGATCGAAGGAGTTGATGTTCCACACTGTCCCCTGCACCAGCACCTTGTGCTCGTACAACGCGATCAATGCGCCGAGCGAACGTGCGGTGAGCGCGTCGACCAGCAGCGTGGTGGTCGGACGATTGCCCGGAAACACGAGGTGTGGCGCCAGTTCCGGCTTGTCCGCGCCGGCCACTTTCTTCGCTTCTTCGAGCGTGCGGCCGACCATCAGCGCTTCGCTTTGCGCAAAGCAGTTGGCGAGCAGCTTCGGATGATGACTGACGAGCGGATGCTCCGGCGTCAACACGGCGATGAAGTCGATCGGCACGATCGTCGGCCCTTGGTGCAGCATCTGGAAGAAAGCGTGCTGACCGTTGGTGCCAGGTTCGCCCCACGTCACCGCGGCCGTCGGGTAGTCGACCATCGCGCCGTCTAGGCGCGCCGACTTGCCGTTGCTCTCCATTTCCAGCTGTTGCAGATACGAAGGCAGGAAATGCAGCGCTTGCGAGTACGGCGCGACCAGGTAGCTTTGCGAGCCGAAGAAGTTGCGATACCAGATGCCGATCATGCCGAGCAACACCGGCAGATTCTTTTCCAGCGGCGCGTCGCGGAAATGCTGGTCCATCTCGTTGGCGCCGGCGAGCAGTTCATCGAACTGCTTCGGTCCGATCGCGATCATGATGGATAGCCCAACCGCCGACCACAGCGAATAGCGCCCGCCGACCCAGTCCCACATCTCGAAGACATTCTCTTTCGCGATGCCGAACTTGACCACTTCCGCGGGATTCGCGGACACGCCGACGAAGTGCTTCGCCAGCGCGCTTTCCGGGCAGCCTTTCTCGATGAACCAGTCGCGCAGCGAGCGCGCGTTGGTCATGGTTTCGAGCGTGGTGAAAGTCTTGGAGACGATGATCGCGAGCGTCTCTTCGGGATCGATCTGCTGCATCACGTTGTACAGATCGGCGCCGTCAACGTTCGACACGAAGTGCGTGGTGATCTCCGGCGTGGCCAGATGGTGCAGCGCATGCACGACCATCTTCGGCCCGAGATCCGAGCCGCCGATACCGATGTTCACGACATAGCGGATCCGCTTGCCGGTATAGCCTTTCCATTCGCCGCTGCGCACCTGGTCGGCGAACGCGGCCATCTTCTTGCGCTCGGCCTGCACTTGCGCATAGAACGGCGCTTTCGGATCGGTGGCGCGCAGTGCCGTGTGCAACACGGCGCGGCCTTCCGTCGGGTTGACGATGTCGCCCGCGAACATGGCGTCGCGGCGTTTCTCGACGCCGGCTTCGCGCGCGACTTGCACGAGCAGTTTCAGTGTTTCTTCGGTGATGCGGTTTTTCGAGAAATCGGCCGCGAGACCGCCGCCCGCGAACGCAAAGCGCTCGGCGCGGGTAGGGGCGGGGTCGTTCTCGGGGGCGAACCAGTCGCGCATGTGCGCATCGCGAATCTTTTCGTAATGCGTTTGCAGCGAGGACCAGGAGGGGAGCGAGTTCTGGGTCATAGCGTCCGTCTAACCAAGTGGCACGAAGAAAGGCGCGCGCGTGAAGCGCTGCCGAGGATGATGCAACGATGCTGTTAGAGCGATGCCGCGCGGCCCGGTTCGCCATGGGGTGGCGGTGAAAATTCGCCGTCACCCGTAGTGGCTCCGACGCGCGGCGCAGTCAGTCAGTATAACGGCGTTGCGTGACGGACGGCAGCGGTTTGGCCGGTCCATCCATAGGTTGGGACGGACAGCTTCAGCACTCCGCTGCCGGATAGAACAAGCGGTTCAGCAAGGTCCGCACCATCGGCGCCAGTTCGCCCGCCGTCAGGCCGGCGGGACCGTGGCCTTGCGCGCTCAGCGTGTCGGCGGCGAGGCCGTGCAGATAGACGCCCGCGAGCGCCGCTTCGTAGCGCGGCAAGTGTTGCGCCAGCAGGGCGCCGATGATGCCGCCGAGCACGTCGCCGGTGCCGCCCGTCGCGAGCGCGGCGTTGCCGGTCGGGTTGATCGCGAGGCGGCCATCCGGAGCCGCGACGACGGTGCCGGTGCCTTTGAGCACCACCACGGCCGCGTACCGCGCGGCGAGCGAGCGCGCCGCGCTGAGGCGGTCGCGCTGCACGCCCGGCGCGTCGGTGCCGAGCAGGCGCCCGGCTTCGAGCGGGTGCGGCGTGAGGACGCACGGATCGCCTTGCACACCGCGCGCGGTCACTTCGGCGGCGAGCGCGGGGTCTTTCGAGATCAGGTTCAGCGCGTCCGCGTCGAACAGCTTGGGCACGTCGAGTAGCAGCACGTCGTGCATCACGCGTGTGGCGCGTTCGCGATGGCCCATGCCGCAGCCGACGGCGAGCGCGTCCATCTGGTCGAGCGGCAGATCGTCGATGGCATGCAGCATGAGTTCGGGATGGGGCGGATCGTAGGGCGGGGCGCCTTCGCCCAGCAACGCGACGTGCACTTTGCCGGCTCCGGTGTAGAGCGCC
The DNA here is from genome assembly GCF_003001875.1 of Paraburkholderia sp. BL18I3N2. Lineage (NCBI taxonomy): Bacteria > Pseudomonadati > Pseudomonadota > Betaproteobacteria > Burkholderiales > Burkholderiaceae > Paraburkholderia > Paraburkholderia sp. BL18I3N2. The sequence continues at coordinate 249,708 of NZ_PVNC01000005.1, read as the reverse complement.
GCGCGCGAGGCGAGGATCGGCGCGCCGCACATGCCGGTGTCACCGCCGACCACGGCGAGGCTGCCGAAGCTGCCCTTGTTGGTTGCGAAATCGCGCGGCGGCAGAAAGGCGCCGAAGAGTTCGGGCGCGTTCAGTTGCACGGCCGTGCGGCCGCTCGTGTCGACGCCGATCGGCGCGACCGTGACGGCGCCGGCGAGATCACGCCCTTGCGCGGTGAAGAGTCCAGGTTTGGCGCCGATGAAGGTGACCGTATGGGTCGCATGGACGGCGGCGCCATCGCCATTGCCCACGACCGTGCCGGTGTCGCTGTCGAGGCCGCTGGGCACGTCGAGCGCTAGCACGCCGCCTTTGCGCGGCCGCGCTTTGGCGCGTTGCGAAAGCTGCCGGGCGACGGCCGCGAATACGCCTTCGAGCGGACGCGTCAGGCCGATGCCGAACATGCCGTCCACCAGCCACCTGTAGCCGTCCAGCGACGCGGGCGGCGCACTGGCGATCGCGACGCCGGCCGCGCGGGCCGTCTCGAGCGCCCAGCGTGCGTCGTCCGGTTTCACCTCGACCGGCATGCACAGCTCGACGGCAATGCCGGCCTGGTGCAGTTCCGTCGCCAGAATCAGCGCGTCGCCGCCGTTGTTGCCCGGCCCCGCGATGAGCCACACCTTCTGCCTGGATTTCTCGACCGAGGTATCGCGGGTGATCTGCTCGCGCAGGAAGCTCGCGGCGGATTTCCCGGCGCGCGACATCAGCGTGTGGCGCGGCAGGGCGGCCGCCGCCTGGGATTCGGCGATCCGCAGGTCGGTGAGCGTCAGGAGCGGCAGCGCCCGGTTGTGCGGGCTGATGAGTGTCGGCGGCGTGTGGTCGGCTTCTGTCATGGCGAGGCTTGGCGGTCCGCCCGGTGGCAGGCGAAAAAGCTTGGGGAATCGCTATGGTAGTGCCGATGAGCGCCAGGCGGGCGCCTCTTGCGGCCCGCTCGTGCGCGGGCCGGCGAGATTTACCTGAACCGATCCGGGCGCAGCGCGGCCAGTGTGTCCACGGGGACGTCCGGCGTGCCGCCCGAAATCAGGTCGGCCACCAGTTTGCCCGACCCGCAGGCGAGACCCCAGCCGGCCGGGCCGTGGCCCACATTGACGAAAAGACGCGGATGCAGTGCGTTGCCGATCACCGGCAAGCCGTCCGGCGACAGCAGTTTGACGCCTTCCCACGGCAATGCCACCGAGATTCGCGCGGCGCCCGGAATCCAGTCGTGCGTGGCCTGGCCGAGCAGCGCGAGGGCTTCTTTCGTCACCGCTTCGCCCAACGGCTTGTCGATCTGGCCGGCGCTTTGCAGGACCGCGCCGCCCGCTATCCGCAAGCGATGGTTCATGCGGCTGATCGCGATCCGCTTCACCGCGTCCACGATGGCGACGTGCGGCGCGCATTCCTCGTGCGCGATCGGCGCGACCAGTGTGTGCAGACGCAGCGGATGCAGCGGCAAGCGCAGGCCAAGCCGGTCGAGCAGCGGCAGGCTGCCATGGCCGGCGGCCACGACCACCGCGTTGGCGTGGATCACGTCGACTTCGCGCGAACGGGAGGTCGCTCCCGGCTGCGGCGCCAGTTCTACCGAGGCGCGCTGGCCGTCCAGACGGATCGACGAGACTTCGCAGCCCAGCATGAATTGCACGCCGCCCTGCGTATCCAGCGTCTGCTTGATCAGCTTGGTGAAGAGCGGCGCATTGGCCGTGCGCTCCTGGTCGAACAGCACGCCGCCCGCGAATTCCGGCTCGGTGCGCACGGAATGCTCGAACGCGGCGCATTGTTCAGGTGTCAGCTCGTGATGGGGCACTTCGAAAAGCTGCAGCAGGCCGCGCGCGGGCCGCAACTGCTCCCATTCCTGTTCGGAGCGCACCAGGTAGAGCAGGCCGCTGGTCTGTTCGAACTCGAGGCCGAAGCGCGCCTCCATGTCCGCCATGGTGTCGCGCGACAGCTCGATCAGCGGTCGCAGCAGTCCGTATTGACGGCCGAACGCGTTGGGTTCCTGCAACTCGGCGAGCTGCTTGACGAACTGGCGCGCCGATCCGTTGAAGCCGGTCTTGTTGACGACGCCGTTTTTGGCGTTTTGACGGCTGGCCATGAAAGTCGGGCCGAACCAGACGTCGAGCGGGGTCGGCAGGACGGTGCCGCCGTGTCCATAGGTTGCGCCTTGCGCGACCGTGGCGTGGCGCTCGACGACGCATACCCGATGGCCGGCCGCGCGCAGTTGATAAGCGGTGGCGACGCCCGCGATCCCGCCGCCGATGACGATGACATCCATGTTCTGATTCGATTGGCCGCCGGGACGCCGAAGCGGCGCTGGCCCGTTGAGCGTGACATGCGGCGCGCTGCCGGCCTCTCGGGCCGCTCGCGCCGATCTGGTGAAAGGGCGAATGATAGCAGTCAAACCGGCCGCGCGGCCACGCGGGCGCAACGCCGGAGCGCCGCCGCAATTAGCGCGGTGGGAGCACCGGAGGCCGGCCGAAGCCCGCTCGAAACCCACGCGGAACTTGCGCGGAGCCCACCCGAAACTATCTCGAAACCCACCCGATGCCGCACCGCCAAGCCCGCTGGAAGCCTCTTCCCGGGGTATAATCCCGGACTTCCTTTGCGCCTCACGTCGCCTTCACGCGCGACTCATCGGCATCACTCATCGGCATCATTAGCGACGCAACGTCAAGTCCATGGCCCACTTCTCGTGTTTCCCCGGTGCTTCGGCCCTTTCCGATTTCCGTCAAACCCGCCTGCTCGAAACGCTCACGCGCATCGATCCGAACATCACCGGCGTGCGCGGGCAATATCTGCACTTCGTCAACGCGCAGACGCCGCTCTCCGCTGAAGACAACGCAAAGATCGAAGCGCTGATGCATTACGGCGATCCGCTCGAAGAAACCAAAGAGCGCGGCACGGCCGAGACTTTTCTCGTGGTGCCGCGTTTCGGCACGGTGTCGCCGTGGGCCAGCAAGGCAACGGATATCGCGCATCTGTGCGGCCTCACGCAGGTGCGCCGCATCGAGCGCGGCGTCGAGTACACGGTCACGCTGAAAAGCGGCCTGCTGGGCGGCAAGAAGGCGCTCTCCGACGAAGCCCGCGCAGCTGTCGCGGCGGCCTTGCACGACCGCATGACCGAAAGCGTGTCGCCGTCGCGCGACCACGCGCTGCATCTGTTCGACGAACTGCCGGCCAAGCCGCTGCAAACCGTCGACATCTTGAGCAACGGCCGCGGCGCGCTGGAAACGGCGAACACGGAACTGGGCCTCGCACTCGCCGACGACGAAATCGACTACCTCGTCGACGCCTTCACAAAGCTCGGCCGCAACCCGACCGACGTCGAACTGATGATGTTCGCGCAAGCCAACAGCGAACACTGCCGCCACAAGATTTTCAACGCGGACTGGACCATCGACGGCGAGAAGCAGGACATCTCGCTGTTCAACATGATCCGCAACACTGAGAAGCTGAATCCGCAAGGCACGATCGTCGCGTATTCGGACAACTCGGCGATCATGGCGGGCGGCATGGCCGAGCGCTGGTTCCCGCGCACGCCCGCGGACCTGGGCGCGAGTGAGCTGCCGGAGCACTACCGCCGCAGCAACGAACTCACGCACACCTTGATGAAGGTGGAAACGCACAATCACCCGACCGCGATCTCGCCGTTCCCGGGCGCCGCGACCGGCGCGGGCGGTGAAATCCGCGACGAAGGCGCAACCGGCCGCGGCGCGCGTCCCAAGGCGGGTCTGGCGGGTTTCACGGTGTCGAACCTGGAACTGCCGGACGGTGTCGAGGCATGGGAAAACGCGCGCGACGCGGCGCAGCCGCTCGCGCACCGCAATCCGGACGACAAGCACGAAGCATACGGCCGGCCCGACCGCATCGCCTCGCCGCTGCAGATCATGATCGACGGCCCGCTCGGCGGCGCCGCGTTCAACAACGAATTCGGCCGGCCCAATCTGGGCGGCTATTTCCGCGCTTACGAGCAGAACGTCGCGGGTCTGGTGCGCGGCTATCACAAGCCGATCATGATCGCCGGCGGGATCGGCAATATCTCGGACCAGCACACCCATAAGCACGATCTGCCGGAAGGGTCGCTGCTGATCCAGATCGGCGGGCCGGGCATGCGCATCGGCATGGGCGGCGGCGCCGCGAGCTCCATGGCGACGGGCACCAATACCGCTGAACTCGACTTCGATTCGGTTCAGCGGGGCAATCCGGAAATCGAGCGCCGTGCGCAGGAAGTCATCAACGCGTGCTGGCAGCTCGGCGAGAAGAACCCGATTCTGAGCATTCACGACGTGGGCGCGGGCGGTTTGTCGAACGCCTTCCCGGAAGTGGTCGACGGCGCCGGCAAGGGCGCGCGCTTCGATCTGCGCAAAATCCAGCTGGAAGAGAGCGGTTTATCGCCGCGCGAGATCTGGTCGAACGAAGCGCAAGAACGCTACGTGCTGGCCATCGCGCCGGCCGATCTGCCGGCTTTCGCCGCCATGTGCGAGCGCGAGCGCTGCCCGTTCGCGGTGATCGGCACAGCCACCGCCGAGCGTCAGCTCAAGCTGATCGATTCCGAACTGAACGACGACACCGCGCACCAGCCGGTCGACATGCCAATGGAAGTGCTGCTCGGCAAGGCGCCGCGCATGCATCGCGACGTCAAACGCGTCGAGCGGAAGCTCGAACCGGTGGATGTGACCGGCCTCGCGCTGTCGGATGTTGCGACTAGCGTGCTGCGTCATCCCACGGTGGCGAGCAAGTCGTTCCTGATCACGATCGGCGACCGTTCAGTGGGCGGCACGACCGCGCGCGATCAGATGGTCGGCCCGTGGCAAGTGCCGGTGGCCGACGTCGCGATCACCACCATGGACTACGCGGGCTTCACCGGCGAAGCCATGACGATGGCCGAGCGCACGCCTTTGGCTGTCATCAATGCGCCGGCTTCGGGCCGCATGGCGGTGGGCGAGGCCGTGACCAACATCGCGGCGGCGCCGATCGCGTCGCTCGACAAGCTCAAGCTGTCGGCAAACTGGATGGCCGCATGCGGCGCAGCGGGCGAAGACGCCGCGCTCTACGACACCGTCAAGGCGATCGGCATGGAGTTGTGCCCGGCGCTCGGCATCAGCATTCCGGTCGGCAAGGATTCGCTGTCCATGCGCACCAAGTGGGAAGACCGCGGCGTCGCGAAGGAAGTGGTCGCACCGGTTTCGCTGATCATCTCGGCGTTCGCGCCGGTTCAGGACGTGCGCCGCCATCTCACGCCGCAACTGCGCCGCACGAGCGACGTGGGCGAGTCCGTGCTGATCGCCATCGACCTCGGCCGCGGCAAGCATCGTCTGGGCGGCAGTATCCTCGCGCAGGTTACGCAGCAGGTCGGCGACACGGTGCCGGACGTGGACGATCCGGAAGATCTGAAACGTTTCTTCGCCGCGATCCAGGCGCTGAACCAGGACGGCAAGCTGCTCGCCTACCACGACCGCTCGGACGGCGGACTGTGGGCGACGGTGTGCGAAATGGCGTTCGCGGGCCACGTGGGCGTGTCGCTGAACGTCGACATGCTGGTGCTCGATCCGAACCACGAATCCGATTACGGCGACGCCAAAGACTGGGCCAAGCAGACCAGCGGCCGCCGTGAAGACCGTACGATCCGCGCGCTCTTCAATGAAGAGCTTGGCGCCGTCGTTCAGGTGCGCGCGTCCGAGCGCGACGCCGTGCTCGCAGCGTTGCGCGAACATGGGCTGTCGGCGTGCTCGCATGTGATCGGCAAGATCAACGAGCGCGACACGATCGAAATCTATCGCGACGCCAAGAAGATTTACGACGCGCCGCGCACCGAACTGCATCGCACGTGGAGCGAAGTGAGCTGGCGTATCGCGCGTCTGCGCGACAACCCCGCTTGCGCCGACGCCGAATACGACGCGCTTTCCGACGCGGCCGATCCCGGCATTTCACCGATCCTGACGTTCGATCCGGCAGAAGACGTCGCCGCGCCGTTCATCGGCAAGAGCGCGCGTCCGCGCGTGGCGATCCTGCGTGAGCAGGGCGTCAATTCGCATCTCGAAACTGCGTATGCATTCGACCGCGCCGGCTTCGACGCGCACGACGTGCACATGAGCGATCTGCTGGCCGGCCGCGCCAATCTGGCGGACTTCGCCGGCGCGGTGGCGTGCGGCGGCTTCTCGTACGGCGACACGCTGGGTGCCGGTGAAGGCTGGGCGAAGGCGATCCGCTTCAACGCGCAACTGGCCGACATGTTCGCCGCGTTCTTCGGCCGTAAAGATACGTTTGCGCTCGGCATCTGCAACGGCTGCCAGATGATGAGCAGCCTCGCTTCGATGATTCCGGGCGCCGAAGCGTGGCCGAAGTTCACGCGCAACAAGTCGGAGAAGTTCGAAGCGCGCTTCTCGCTGGTCGAAGTGCAGGCTTCGCCGTCGCTCTTCTTCAGCGGCATGGAAGGCTCGCGCATTCCGGTGGCGATCGCGCACGGCGAAGGCTACGCGGACTTCTCGCAGCAAGGCGATGCGTCGAAGGTCGCGGTGGCGATGCGCTATGTCGATCACCGTGGTCAGGCGACCGAGCAGTATCCGTTCAACCCGAACGGATCGCCGAACGGCATCACGTCGGTGACGACGCCGGACGGCCGCTTCACGGTCCTGATGCCGCATACCGAGCGCGTGCATCGCGCGGTGCAGATGAGCTGGCATCCGGAAGGCTGGGGCGAAGGCGCCACGGACGCAAGCCCGTGGCTGCGCGTATTCCAGAACGCGCGCCGCTGGTTCGGGTGATGAGGTGAGACGGGCTGGCGCGCAGTGCTGCGCGCCAGCTTGCTGATGCCGCGGCCGCGCGCGGTTGTGCGAGGTCGAAGGCCGGCGGATGGCGAGCGCACCGGTCCGCCTGCGCGGCAACTCCCAGACTGAACATATCTCGTTCGTACCCGCTCGGGTACGTCCACGCTCATATTCCTCGATTTTCCTGTCTTTCGTACCCGATCGGGTACGAAACGTTCCCTATTGACGTTTGGCATACCGATTCGTACCCGGTCGGGTACGAAATTAGCTCCGAAGCGCGCTCTCATGGCATAATGTTCCCGAGCGGGTACGAACGCACACGGGGCGAGTGATGGAGTCCAACGTTTTCATCAGCAACATGACGGAGCTAGGCGATCTCGTGCGGGCGTCCAGGCTCGCGCAGGGGTTGACGCGCGACGACGTCGCCACCGCCACCGGCCTGTCTCCCAAGTTCATCACGCACATCGAGGCAGGTAAGCCAACGGCGCAGATCGGCAAGGTGCTGCATCTCCTCAGCGAACTGGGCATCACCCTGCGCGCCGAGGTTTCCGTAGACATTCCAACCGACGTCTCCACCAAGGCATCCCATCGCCGCCGGAGTTCCCATGGCCGCTAGAACGTTAGTCGCCTATGCGAATGGCCGCCGCGTGGGCGTCGTGAGCGATGACAGCGGTGTCTGGTCATTTGCCTACGCCGAGGACTGGCTGGCTCGTGAGGACGCGTTTGCGCTTTCACCCGCTTTCCCGCTGCTAGCCGAGCCTTTCGTCGACGGATCCAGCCAGCGGCCGGTGCAATGGTTCTTCGACAACCTGCTGCCTGAAGAGGAAATGCGCAGTGCGCTCGCTCGTGAGGCCAAAGTCGACGCGAGCGACGCGTGGGGTCTGCTCGCTTATTACGGCCGCGAATCGGCTGGCGCCTTGACGCTGCTTGCAGAGGGCGAACAGGAGGCGCCTGGCGGACTGCAGTCTTTGTCGCAGGCAAATCTGGAGGCGCGCATTCAGGCGATGCCGCAACATGCGCTCACCGCCACGGCGCCCAAACGCATGTCCGCGGCGGGCGCCCAACAGAAGCTGCTGCTGACCTTGCGAGGCAACGCGCCGGACTACGAACTGCTGGAGCCCGTGGGCAGTGAACCATCCATGCATCTTCTCAAGCCCGACATGCGCAGCACAGGCTATCCGCATTCGGCGATCAACGAGTTTTTCTGCATGCGACTCGCGCGTGCAATGGGTGTGCGCGTACCGCCCACGCATTTTTTGCGGGTGCCTTCGGCCTGTTACGTGATCGATCGCTTCGACCGCGACACGAGCAGTGAGCCGGCTCGGCGGCTGCATACTGTCGACGCCATGCAATTGTTGAACTACGACCGCAGTTTTAAATATCAGAATGCGACCGCGCGGGTGCTCAGGGATGCGATCGAGAAGACGAGCACGCGGGCAGTGGCGCGTCTGGACGTATTCCGCTGGGCGATCTTCAATGTGCTCATCGGCAATGCCGACTCACACCTGAAAAACCTCTCGTTCTTCGTCACCGCTCGCGGTTACAGGCTGGCGCCGTTCTACGATCTGGTGAGCACGGTCGTCTACCACACGCCGACCTATCAGCCACAGCAGCGGGACCGTTGGCCGCACTGCGACCTGACCATGCCTGTCGGAGACGCCACTCAATTCGCGCAGATCAACAGAAAGAACATGCTCGCATTCGGCGAAGCGCTTCGTCTTTCGCCGAAGGGTTCGGAAAGACTGCTGGATGAGATGCTGGCCACGCTCGACGCCCGCGTGGCGGACACCCGGCGCAGCGTCGACGAAATCGCGCAGCCGAATGCCGGCGAAGTCCGCCTGCTCGATTCGATCGTTGCGATGCCGCTTGCGGAGATGAGCCGCGCATTGCGCAAGTAATTGCGGGCGATTTCGTCCGGCCGGTCACAGTCGATCCCAATGAAAAAGGCGCTGTTCAGTCATTGACTGAACAGCGCCTTAAGCAGAATCGAACTCAGCTTACTGAATCTTCGCGTTCTTGCGCAAACCTTCCTCGAACGCCTGCAGCTTTTCCTGTTGGATCTGTTGCACGATCTGCGGACGCACTTGCTCCAGAGGCGGCGGCGTGATGTTGCGCACGTCGTCGACACGGATGATGTGCCAGCCGAATTGCGTATGCACCGGCGTGTCGGTCATCTGGCCTTTCTGCAGATGCGTGGCCGCGTCCGCGAATTCAGGCACGTAGGCCTTCGGGTCCGACCAGTCCAGATCGCCGCCGTTCTTGCCCGATCCCGGGTCCTTCGAGAATTGCTTGGCGAGATCCTCGAAGCTTGCGCCGGCCTTGATCTTCGCGATCAGGTCCTTGGCCTGCTGTTCGTTGTCCACGAGGATGTGGTGCAGGTGATATTCCTTGCCGCCCGCGTCCTTGATCAGCGCGTTGTAACGCGCGGTGACTTCGGCGTCGCTCGGCGTGTTGTTCTTCACGAAGTCTTCGATCAGCGCGCGCAGCACGACGGTTTGCTGAGCCACGGCGATTTGCGCCTTGATGTCCGGACGATTCGGCAGGCCGCGGCGCAGCGCTTCCTGCATCAGGATCTCGCGATTCACCAGCTCTTCGCGCACGGCGGTCTGCAGTTGCGGCGTATTTTGCTGGCCTTGATGAACCAGTTGGTCGATCAGCGCATCGGCGCGTGCTTTGGGAATCGGCGTGCCGTTCACGACGGCGATGTTCTGTGCGAATGCAGGTGCGGCTGCAAATGCAGCCAGCAATACCCAAAGACGGGTTTTCTTCAAGGTCATCGAAAATTTTCCTAGCGGGGCAACAAAGCGAATTCTTCGGGCGTATACGCCGTGATGGCAAGGGCGTGAATGCCGCGCTGCATGGCATCGGCCAGCGCATCATACACCATGCGATGCCGCGCCACGCGGGCCTTGCCGGCGAATGCGGCAGCCACGATCGTGACACTGAAATGACCGCCGGCGGAGGCGCCGGCGTGACCGGCGTGCTGCGCGCTGTCGTCGGTGATCTGGATCGAAGCGACCGGCGCCAGCGCGGCGGCGAGGCGCGCCTCGATTAACGCGGCGCGCTCGGCGGTGGTGGCGTGCATGAATACATCGGCGTCGCTCGTCATGTCATTCTTCCTTCATATACTTCGAGAGCCACAAACTCTGTCCGACGATAAACACCACCAGGCAACCGGTGGCGCCGAACAGCTTGAAATTGACCCACTGGTCGGTCGTGTAGTTGTACGCGACGAACAGATTCACTAGCCCGAGCAGCACGAAAAAGATCGCCCAGATCACATTCAGCTTGCCCCAGATCGCGTGCGGCAGCGAGATCTGCTTGCCCATCATCGCTTCGATCAGGTTTTTGTTGAAAGCCAGTTGCGAGACGATCAGCGCCACTGAAAACGCCCAGTACAGCACGGTCGGTTTCCATTTGATGAACGTGTCGTTGTGCAGCACGAGCGTCGCGCCGCCGAACACGGTGACGACGCCGAGGCTCACCCACAGCATCGGATCGACCTTGCGGTGGCGGAAGGCCACCCACGCGATCTGCACCAGCGTGGCGACGATCGCCACTGCCGTCGCCGTGAAAATGCCCCAAATCTTGAAGGCGACGAAGAACAGGATGATCGGGAACAGATCGAACAGGAATTTCATTATCTGGTCGGGAGTGGGAGAAAAAGTCGGAGAAAGAGTCGGAGAATAGGGGCGCGGTGCGAAGCAGGTGAAACGGTTCGCAAGCTGGATGAAGGGTGTCGCGGCCGGCGCGCGCCTGAATGGACGCAGACGCCGGCCGGCAACGCGCCGGACTCCGCGCTGCGTTACTTGGGCTCGAATTGTAACGCAGCTGAATTGATGCAGTACCGCAGGCCGGTCGGTGCGGGTCCGTCTTCGAATACGTGACCCAGATGCGCGCCGCAGTTCTTGCATTCCACCTCGATGCGCAGCATGCCGTGCGAGCGGTCGGTTTTCTCCTTGATTACTTCGCCGTCGATCGGCTTGAAGTAGCTCGGCCAGCCGCAACCGGCGTCGAACTTGGTGTCCGATTCGAACAGCGGCGTGCCGCAACAGACGCAGTCATAGATGCCGCGATCCCAGTGGTCGTGGTAGCGGCCCGTGAACGGGCGCTCGGTGGCGGCGTGGCGCGTCACCTGATACTCGATGTCGGAGAGCTGCTTGCGCCACTCGGCGTCGTCTTTCTGCACGGCGGGGGCGTCGGTCTTGAGTTCGTCGGGTTTGTTCATGGTCGGTTCCTGTCTCGGGCTTGTTTTGGGGGCGGCTAGACGGTCAGGCGGGTTCGGCTCACGTACATCACTACGCGCAATCAGAGGTCACTCAGCGCGTCACGACGAGCAGCTCACTTCCAGCGAACTCGCCCAGTCCGGCGGCAGCCCGGCATACGCTTCGTGCTCGGGCTGTTCGTCGAATGGACAGCGCAGGATGGCGGCCAGTCGTTCCACCTCGGAAAAATCCTTCTCTTTCGCGCGGCGGATCGCCGTTTCCGCCAGATGATTGCGAAGTACGAATTTGGGGTTCACACGCTTCATTGCAATGGCGCGCGCGGCGTCGTCGCGTGTTTCTTCGGACAGACGCGCGCGGTAGTCGTTCGCCCAGGCGTCGAAGGCGGCGCGGTCGAGAAACAGATCGCGCACTGACGTGTCGCCGCTTGCGTCGTGCTTCGACACGCGCGCCAGATTGCGGAAGGTCAGCGTGAAATCCGCACGATTGGCGTGCATCACTTCGAACAGGCGATTGACCAGACCGTCATCGCCCTCGCGTTCAATTTCGAGGCCGAGCTTGGCGCGCATGCGCCGTTCCAGCGCCGGCGCAAAGCGATCCTTGAAACCGCCGAGCACACGTTGCGCGTCTTCGATCGCCTTGTCGCCGCGCACGCTTTCCTCGTGCTTTTCGCCCAGCAGCGGCAATAACCCTTGCGCGAGACAGAAGAGGTTCCAGTAGGCGATCTGCGGCTGCATCTTGTACGCGTACCGGCCTTGCGAATCGGAGTGATTGCAGATGTAGCCGGCGTCGAAGCCGTCCATGAAACCGAACGGACCGTAGTCGATGGTGAGGCCGAGGATCGACATGTTGTCGGTGTTCATCACGCCGTGGCAGAAGCCGACCGCCTGCCAGTCGACCATCAGATCAGCGGTCGAGATGACCGCTTCATTGAGCAGCGCGAGATACGGATCGTCGGCTTCGCGGCAATGCGGATAGAAACGCTCGATCACATGATCGGCGAGCGCGCGCAGCGCGTCGGTGCGATCGTTGGAATAGAAATGCTCGAAGTGGCCGAAGCGCACGAAGCTCGGCGCCACGCGCGTGACCACGGCGGCCGTTTCGACGGTCTCGCGCCGCACCGGCTGATCGGAGCCGATCACGCACAGCGCGCGCGTGGTCGGAATGCCGAGGTGATGCATCGCCTCCGAACACAGATACTCGCGGATCGACGAACGCAACACCGCGCGGCCATCGCCCATGCGCGAATAGGGCGTGCGCCCCGCGCCTTTGAGCTGCAGCTCGAAGCGCTGGCCGTTATGTTCGACTTCGCCGAGACCGAGCGCGCGGCCGTCGCCGAGCTGACCGGCCCACACGCCGAACTGGTGCCCGGAATAGACCGACGCATAAGGCAGCGCCTCGGCCGGCCACTCGCGCGTGAGGTTGCCGGAGAACAGTTCGGCAAAGCCTGGATCATTCTCGAGGCCCGGCTCTAAACCGAGCAGCGCGGCGGTTTCGGCGGAGAACCCGACGAGGTACGGCGCATTGAGCGGCGCCGCCGGCAGACGCGTCAGAAACACGCTGCCGAGCCGTGCGAACGCGCTCTCGTGCAAGGTGGTGAGCGCATCGGAAAGGGCCGACAAAGGCCCGGATAACCCTGCAATGCTTGGGGAAAACGACATGTTGAGCGCCTCTTGATTAACCGATATTGTAAGTCCGCGCCCGCGGAGCTGCTGGCCGGCCGTACCTCTGTCCCGTACCGATCCTGTTCAGATCGCTTGCCGGCCTTGCGCTTTTCGCCGAAGGCGCGACGAGGCGCGCCCCCCGAGCTGCAAACCAATTGAAACGATCGAGCCGAGGAGACCACTCTTTATGACGACGCCGCTGCTTGGCCAGATGATGGACGTGCACCTCACCGTGCCTTCGTTGCTCACACACGCCGCGCGGCATTTCGGCAGCACCGAAATCGTGTCGCGGCGTATCGAAGGCGACCTACATCGCTATACCTATCGTGATTGCGAGAAGCGCGTGAAGCAGCTCGCGCAAGCGCTGATCGCGCTCGGCGTCGAACCCGGCGAACGGGTCGCGACGCTTGCGTGGAACGGCTACCGTCATCTGGAAGCGTATTACGGCACGACCGGTTTCGGCGCCGTGTGCCATACGATCAATCCGCGCCTCTTTCCCGATCAGATCGCTTACATCGTCAATCACGCCGACGACGCCTACGTGCTGTTCGACACCACGTTCGCGCCGCTCGTCGACGTCCTCGCGCCGCAATGCCCGAAGGTGCGCGGCTGGATCGCGCTAGCCGACGAAGCGCATCTGCCCGCGATGCAGACGCCCGCGCTGAGCTACGAAACACTCGTCACCGCGCAGGACGGAAATTACGCATGGCCGCCGCTCGACGAACGGCAAGCCTCGTACCTGTGCTACACATCCGGCACGACCGGCAATCCGAAGGGCGCACTGTATTCGCATCGTTCGACGGTGCTGCATGCGTTCGGCGCCTCGTTGCCCGACGCCATGAGTCTCTCCGCGCGCGACTGCGTGCTGCCCGTCGTGCCGATGTTTCATGTGAACGCATGGGGCATTCCGCACGCCGCGCCGCTGACCGGCGCGAAGCTCGTGTTCCCCGGCAAGGACCTCGACGGCAAGTCGCTGTACGAATTGATGGAGAGCGAACGCGTCACGTATTCGGCCGGCGTGCCGACAGTATGGCTTGGACTGCTCAATTATCTGCGCGAGGCGAAAGTGCGGTTTTCGTCGCTCAATCGCACGGTGATCGGCGGCTCGGCCTGTCCGCCGGCCATGCTGCGCACCTTCGAAGACGACTACGGCGTGCAGGTGATCCATGCGTGGGGCATGACCGAAATGTCGCCGCTCGGTACGCTGTCCAAACTGACGTGGGAACAAAGCCAGCGTCCGCTCGAAGAACAGCGCGCGTTGCTCGAAAAGCAGGGGCACGTGCTGTATGGCGTTGACATGAAAATCGTCGGCGAGGATGGCCGCGAACTGCCTTGGGACGGCGTGGCGTTCGGCGATCTGCATGTGCGCGGACCGTGGGTGATCGACCGCTATTTCCGCAAGGACGATTCACCGCTCGTGGACGGCTGGTTTCCCACCGGCGACGTCGCCACCATCGACCGCGACAGTTTTCTGCATATCACCGACCGCTCGAAAGACGTGATCAAGTCCGGCGGCGAATGGATCAGTTCGATCGATGTCGAAAACGTGGCGATCGCGCATCCGGCGGTGGCCGAAGCGGCGTGCATCGCGTGCGCGCACCCGAAGTGGACCGAGCGGCCGCTGCTGGTGGTCGTCAAACGCCCCGGTTTCGAGGTCACGCGCGAGGAACTGCTCGCTTTCTACGACGGCAAGGTCGCCAAATGGTGGATTCCCGACGATGTCGCGTTTGTCGACGAATTGCCGCACACGGCGACCGGCAAGCTGCAGAAACTCAAGCTGCGCGACATTTTCCGCAACCACGTGCTGCCTTCCGCGCTTGAAGACGAAAAGGACTGTCCGCTGACGCCGCTTGCCAGGGGAAACCCCGCCTAAAAATAAAAAAACGAGAATTGAACGAGCGTGCTTTTTTGTGTATTCTGCCTGCTGACCCCGGGAAAGACAGACAATCGGTCGGATCGTTGATCCGACTCGATGAACCGGATGGGCGGCATCTGTTGCCGCCCTCACGCATGGATCGCATGGAGGCAGGACGATGGCAGTGGACTACACAACTCATGACGGCGTGGCCGTCATCACGCTGAACAATCCTCCCGTGAATGGCCTCGGCCTGTCGACGCGAGCGGGTATCGTCGAAGGGATCGAGCGCGCGCAGAACGATCCGGCCATCAAGGCCATCGTGCTGACCGGCGCAGGCAAGGCCTTCTCGGGCGGCGCCGATATCACTGAATTCAACACGCCGAAAGCGAGCCAGGAGCCGACGCTCGCCACCGTCATCAAGACCGTGGAAGGCAGCGCGAAGCCGGTAGTCGCTGCGATTCACAGCGTCGCGATGGGCGGCGGTCTGGAGTTGGCGCTCGGCGCGCATTACCGCATTGCCGCGCCCGGCGCGCAGATCGCCCTGCCGGAAGTGAAGCTCGGCATTCTGCCGGGCGCGGGCGGCACGCAGCGTCTGCCGCGCGCCATCGGTCTCGAAGCCGCGCTCAACATGATCGTCTCCGGTGCGCCCGTCATGTCGGAGAAGCTCGCCGATTCCGGCCTGTTCGACGAACTCGCACAGGGCGATCTTGCCGAAGCAGCGTTGGCGTTTGCCCGCAAGGTCGGCGCGAAGGAAGGCCCGCATCCAAAGGTGCGCGACCGCAAGATCGAGCATCCGAACGCCGCCGGCTTCATCCAGTTCGCACGGAACACCGTTGCCACGATGGCGAAGAATTTCCCCGCGCCGCTGAAATGTATCGACGCGGTGGAAGCGGGCGTGCAGAAGGGTTTCGACAAGGGCCTCGCCTTCGAACGCGAATGCTTCATGGCGCTCGTGCAGACGCCGGAAAGCCACGCGCTGCGTCACGCGTTCTTCGGCGAACGTGCGGCGAGCAAGATTCCCGATGTGCCGTCGGACACGCCGGTGCGCGACATCGGCCAGGTGGCCGTGATCGGCGCGGGCACGATGGGCGGCGGAATCGCGATGAATTTCATCAACGCCGGCATTCCGGTCACGCTGCTGGAAACGAAACAGGAAGCGCTCGACCGCGGCCTCGCCACGATTCGCAAGAACTACGAAGCGACCGTCAAGAAGGGCAAGCTCAAACCTGAAGCGCTCGAACAGCGCATGGCGCTGATCACGCCCACGCTTTCCTACGACGACCTGAAAAACGCCGACCTGATCGTCGAAGCGGTGTTCGAAGAACTTGGCGTGAAAGAGCAGGTGTTCAAACGTCTGGACGAAGTGGCGAAGCAGGGCGCGATCCTCGCCTCGAACACGTCGACGCTCGACGTCGACAAGATCGCCGCTTTCACGAAGCGTCCGCAGGACGTGGTCGGCATGCACTTCTTCAGCCCGGCCAATGTGATGAAGCTGCTCGAAGTGGTGCGCGGCAAGGAGACGGCGAAAGACGTGCTCGCCACCGTGATGAAACTGGCGAAGAAGATCAAAAAGACCGCCGTGGTCTCGGGCGTGTGCGATGGCTTTATCGGTAACCGGATGATCGAACAGTACATCCGCCAGGCGCTTTTCATGCTCGAAGAAGGCGCGCTGCCCGCGCAGGTCGACAAAGCGATCGAGAAGTTCGGCTTCGCGATGGGTCCGTTCCGCATGAGCGACCTGGCCGGCAATGACATCGGCTGGGCGATCCGCAAGCGCCGTTATCTGGAACATCCCGACATGCATTACTCGAAGATCGCTGATCGTCTCTGCGAGACGGGGCGCTTCGGCCAGAAGACCGGCGGCGGCTGGTACGACTACAAGGCGGGCGACCGTACCGCGTATCCGTCGAAAGTGGTCGACGACATGATCGTCGCGTTCTCGAAGGAAACCGACGCCGAGCGCCGCAAGATCAGCGACGAGGAAATCGTCGAGCGGCTCGTGTTCGCGCTCGTGAACGAAGGCGCGAAGATTCTCGAAGAAGGCATTGCGTCGAAGGCGTCGGACATCGACATGGTCTATCTGACCGGCTACGGCTTCCCGCTGTATCGCGGCGGCCCGATGCTGTACGCGGACACGGTCGGCCTCTACAACGTCGAGCGCGCGATTCGCCGCTATGCGGCGCAGCCGAACGGCGATGCGTGGCAACTGGCGCCGAGCATCGCGGAACTGGCGGCGAACAGCCGCGGGTTCAACGGCTGAACTACAGCGCGAGTGAATTGACTGAGGTGGCGCTGTGCGGCGAATCGCCCGCGCGCCATCATCGACATCTGGAAGTAGGAGAGCATGCATGACTGACGCCGTAATCGTATCCACCGCCCGTACGGGTCTCGCCAAATCATGGCGCGGCGGTTTCAACATGACGCACGGCGCGACGCTCGGCGGCCACGTGACGCAGGCCGCCGTCGAGCGCGCGAAGCTCGACCCGGCGCGTGTCGAAGACGTGATCATGGGCTGCGCCAATCCGGAAGGCGCGACGGGCATGAACATCGCGCGGCAGATCGCGCTGCGCGCCGGTTTGCCGGTCAGCGTGCCGGGCATGACGGTGAACCGTTTCTGTTCATCGGGATTGCAAACTATCGCGCTCGCCGCGCAACGCGTGATCGCCGGTGAAGGCGACGTGTTCGTGGCCGGTGGCGTGGAATCCATCTCGTGCGTGCAGAACGAGATGAACCACCACATGCTGACTGAAGGCTGGCTCAGCCAGAACAAGCCGGAAATCTACTGGTCGATGCTGCAGACCGCGGAGAACGTCGCGAAACGCTATTCGATCTCGAAGGAGCGCCAGGACGAATACGGCGCGCGTTCGCAGCAGCGCGCCGCGGCCGCGCTCGAAGCCGGCAAGTTCAAGGACGAGATCGTCCCGTTGACGGCGCTCGCCGGCGTTGCCGACAAAGCGAGCGGGCGTCTCTTCACGAAGGAAGTGACCGTTAGCGGCGACGAAGGCATTCGCGCCGACACCACGCTCGAAGGCGTGTCGAAGATTCGCACCGCGCTGCCGGGCGGTGTCATCACCGCGGGCAATGCGAGCCAGTTTTCGGATGGCGCGTCGGCTTGCGTGGTGATGAACGCGAAGGTGGCGGAGCGCGAAGGGCTGCAGCCGCTCGGCATTTTCCGCGGCTTCGCGGTGGCGGGTTGCGAGCCGGACGAGATGGGCATCGGCCCGGTGTTCGCGGTGCCTAAGCTGCTCAAGCAGGCGGGTCTGAAGGTCGAAGACATCGACCTGTGGGAACTGAACGAAGCGTTCGCCGTGCAAGTGCTGTATTGCGCCGACAAGCTCGGCATTCCGCAAGACCGTCTGAACGTGAACGGCGGGGCGATCGCGGTCGGCCATCCGTATGGCGTGTCGGGCGCGCGGCTGACCGGCCATGCGCTGATCGAAGGCAAGCGGCGCGGCGCGAAGCTGGTTGTCGTGACCATGTGCATCGGCGGCGGGCAGGGCGCGGCGGGTTTGTTCGAAGTGGTGTGATCCGTCTCGAACGGTAGTGAGCGGCGGGTGCCATGTGGTTCTGCGCGTGAGAGCGCGCGAATCATGCGGCACCCGTTTTCTATTCGCGCGTAGTGCAGGCTGATCCGACGACCCGCTTCAAGGCAAAGCCATGCCTGACGACGGCAGGCTCAAGCTGCCCTGATCGACGAATCGCGTCGTGCCCGTCAGTCCACCGGCGAGCTTGCCGCGCAGAATGTACGGAATCTGTCCCGACTGGGTAGCGCCCGCGAAGGCGAAGGCCTGGCGAACCGCGGCGAAAGCGGGCACGGTCAATGGCACATTGACGACCGTTTCGCCGTAGCGCGGCACGGTGCCGACCTGATCGCTCACACCGCTCGCGAACGGCTTGCCGTTCAGTTCGAGATCGAGCGACACGCCGTTGAAGCTGACCGCGGAATCGTTGGGATTCTGCACGCGCAGTTTCACGTTGAAGCGCATCTCGAGGCCCTGACTGTCTGCCGGTTCGATGCCCGCCACGTTCACTCGCACTGGATCGCCGCCGAACAGGCCGGCGCAACCGTCGAGCGTCAGCGCGACGATGGCGAGGAACGTAGCCAGACGAACGGAACGGCCGGACAGCAGCGCGCGGAAGAAGGACATGACCTGCACCTCGCAAGAAGCGGCTTGGGTCATGCATTGTACCGGGCCGTGTCCTTCGCCAAGCGGCGTTTCAGACCGCGCGCCGCAGCCGCGTTTTGACGAGACTCGCCAGTTGCTGCAGCGCTTCACGGATCGGACCGTGCCCGTCCTTCCGCACGCGCCACGGTTGCAGGACGAACGCAGCCGCATTCGCCTGCGCGGCGCTGATCGACACGACGCCGCGCTGCGGCGTCACGAAACATTCGCCTTCGTGCAACGTGATCGACGTCACCGGCACGGCGTCGCCCAGCCACGCGAGCGAGTGATCGCGGAACTCGAGTTGCAGATCGCCTTCCACAGCCACGATCGAGGTCCGGGCGCGCAAGTCGTGCACAGCCATCTGACCGGCGGTGAGGCGGGCGGTAGTGCCGCGTGCCGAACCAATGCGGGATTGACAGGCTGACATGGCCGTTTCCTTTAAAGCGTTTCCATGCCATACAGCTTATTGAGTCCGTTCACGTGGCAACAGCCGCAGCCACCGACAATGTGAACCGGTACAGCAACGCTTTTCAATGCGCTGTATCGGTCGGAATCGAACGAATGTGTATCTGTCGCGTCGTGCGAACTGTCCGCACCATCGGTTCATGACTCAATCCATCCTGACCCGGCAGGCAGCGCCTGCGGACCGGCTGCCGGATAGCCAGCCTCTGTATCGGCAATTGGCTGATCAATACCGACGCGCGATCGGCAGCGGCGTGCTGCGTCCGGGCGACCGCATGCCGTCGATGCGCGCCTTCATGCAGCGCCACGGCGTCAGTCTCGCCACGGCTACGGAGAGCTACCGCGTGCTGGAACGCGACGCGCTGATCGATGCCCGGCCGCGCGCCGGTTACTTCGTGCGCGTGCCACCCACCGCGGCGTTGCCGGCCGCGTCCGAGCCCGACTTGGCGACGCTGCCGGGCGCCGCGCAGTTCGTCGGTATTCACTCGGTGATTTCCTCGATCGTGTCGACGTTCCAGCGCTATCCGGACGCGCTGAATCTCGGCGGCGCGACGGCATCACCCGATCTGTATCCCACGGACGCGTTGCAGAAAGCCGCGCTGCGCGCGCTGCGCAAGCGGCCCACCTTGCTGACCGCCGCTGGCCACGACCAGGGCGATCCGGCCTTGCGCGCGATCATTGCGCGCCGCGCGCTCGACGCCGGCATCCAGATCGGGGCCGACGAAATCATCATGACCCACGGCGGCATCGAAGCCGTGAACCTCGCGTTGCGAGCGGTGACGCAACCGGGCGACACCGTCGCGGTCGAATCGCCGTGTTTTTTCGGGCTGCTGCAGGCGCTCGAAAGCCTCGGCTTGCGCGCGCTCGAAATTCCGGCCAGTCCGACCACCGGCCTCGCCATCGAAGCGCTGGCGTTCGCGCTGCACACGCATCCCGACATCAAGGCCGTGGTCGTGGTGCCGAACCTGCAGAATCCGCTCGGCAGCGTGATGCCCGACACACACAAGGCGCGGCTCGTCGAACTGTGCGCGCAAGCCGGCGTTCCGCTGATCGAAGACGATCCGTACCGCGAACTGGCCGACACCGCGCAGCCGCCCAGATCGCTGAAGGCGTGGGACACCGACGGCACCGTGATTCACTGCACGTCGTTCAACAAGGTGTTGGCGCCCGGCATGCGGGTCGGCTGGATCAACGGCGGCCGCTGGCATCCGCGCATCGGCATGCTGAAGTTCGCGCAGTCGCGGCACAACGAACAACTGTCGCAAGTCGTGCTCGCCGAATTTCTGGAAACGAACGCCTATGAACGGCATTTGCGGCGTTTGCGCGACCGCTTGCGGCTTCAGCGCGAACGGATGGCTGCGGCGATCGCCACCTCGTTTCCCGACGGCACGCGTTTCACGCCGCCGCGCGGCGGGATGTTTTTCTGGATTGAATTGCCGCGTGACATGTCGTCCACGGTGTTCTTCAAGACCGCACTGGACGAGGGCATTCGCGTGATGCCGGGAACGGTGTTTTCGAATGGCGGGCGCTTCGATCATTTCATCAGGCTCAGTTCGCCGAGCACGGATCTCGATCTCGCCGACGAAGCCGTGCGCAGGTTAGGGCGGCTGGCCGCACGAATGGCGGCTCACTCGAATTGATGCGGTGCAGCGCCAATCTATAAGTGCTTGAAGAGGGACGTTACTTTGATCATCATTGATGGATCGTCTGCCGGCGCAGCGGCTCGTAGCAAGGAGCGGTGAAAGACTGGCAAGGCACGCTGAATGGCATCTTCCTATCATTAGCAATCCGGTCATGTGCTGATTGCTGACCGGCTGCTTCTGGCAGATCGTTCTTGAAGGCAATGCCGATCTGCCTCGCGTTACCACTCGAAGATCACCACGGAGACGATATGCCATTCATTTGTGAAAATGTCGAGTGCCGAGCTGTACTTGCCCGCAAACAGGTCAAACCGAACCGGGACCACAATTCGTTTTACTTCTATTGCCCCGACTGCAACACGCGAAACGAGCTGATCGATGTCGGCGCTGCCGGCGGTCCTCTGGAACTGATTCAACCCGTGCGGCAAGGACTCCCGCACAAGGTGGTTGCCACAGCGCGGCCTCTCGAGGACGGAAGATACGCGGCGCAGTTGAGTATTCAGAAAGCGCTTGGCATCAAGGGACCGTTTGCCGCGGAAGAGCGTTGGGACCAGCTTGGCGTTTTCCCCGATCCACAAGACGCCGTCAGCTATGCGAAGACCACCGCAGCGGATTGGCTGGGCGCTGACTTTAGCCATTAACAAATGCCGAACGGATCGGCGTCGCGCTCGCGCGCCGATCCTGAAAGTTGGTGTGTGAAAGTAGTCTCGTAGGCTTCTTCTAATTCGCCGCCTACGCAGCCTGAACCCGATTGGAGTTTGTGGCCGTCCCGAATCGGACCGCACTAGCCCAGCCGGTCGTTTCGACTCGACAGACGCGATCGATTCGCAGAGCGCAACGCTCGCGACCGAGCCTTCATCCGCATCGCCGGCGGCCCATTTCTTCCGGCCCGAACCTCCCGATAAAACTCCACCAAACGCGTAAGTTTGATAGGCTTCCTGTTTGCCTTGGCCGATGGGCAAGCTCGAACAGAATGCCAAAGCCTCCCCACGCGCCCCGCAGCAATTTCACGAACGTACCGACCAGACAATCCGCATACAGCCATGACCGATTCGCCCTCATCTAACGCGAGTACTGCGTCCATGCCCGAGAGCCCGTTCGTCGACCGGCTCGGCGCACAGCTTCTGTCGGCCGCGGACGGCGTCAGCGAAGTCGTGCTGCCGCTGCGGCACGATCATATGAACACGTGGGACGTCGCCCACGGCGGCGTCACGATGACGCTCGCCGACATCGCGCTTGCGATGGCCGCGCGCAGTCTGGCCGGCGACGGCGTCGGCGTCGTCACGGTCGAGATGAAGGTCAACTTCATGCAGCCGGGCCGCGGCGAATTGCGCGCGAGCGCTCGCGTGCTGCATCGCTCCACCACCATGGCCTATTGCGAAGGCGAGATCCGCGACAGCGAAGGTCATTTCGTCGCCAAGGCGCTCGGCACCTTCAAGTACATGCGGCGTCTCGCCGTAGGGCGCGACATTACGCAACAGCGCTTGCGCAGCGACCCATCGGCGAAACCCGGTCCTAGCGACGGCTGAGCGCAAGCTTGCGAACCGCGTGCGCATCTGAACGAGACGCGCGCGCCGTTTCTCCCTTTGCAAACTCCGTTCAAATCATTCGCCGATTCATTCGCCAATTCATACGCCGATTCATCGGCAACTCATGGAGACGATCGTCATGCCCCAGATCAACCGTCAACTCGTGCTGGCGTCGCGCCCGCAAGGCGCCGTGACGCCCGATAATTTCCGTCTCGTCGAAACACCGCTCGCTCCGCTGGCCGACGGTGAATTGCGCGTGCGCAATCACTACCTGTCGCTCGACCCGTACATGCGCGGCCGCATGAACGACAGCAAGTCCTACGCGGCGCCGCAACCGCTGAACGAAGTGATGATCGGCGGCACGGTCGGCGAAGTGGTGGAGTCGAAGAATCCGAAGTTCGCAGTCGGCGACAAGGTCGTCGCGATGTTCGGCTGGCAGGAATACGGCACCTCGAACGGGACCGGCGTGCAGAAAGTCGACGACACGCATGTGCCCTTGTCGGCCTATCTCGGCCCGGTGGGCATGCCGGGTGTCACCGCGTGGTACGGGCTGAACCGCATCATCGCGCCGAAAGCGGGTGAGACCGTGGTAGTCAGCGCGGCGAGCGGCGCGGTGGGCAGCGTGGTCGGCCAACTGGCGAAGCTGGCCGGCGCGCGCGCGGTCGGCATCGCCGGCGGCGCGGACAAGTGCCGCTATGTAACGGACACGCTCGGCTTCGACGCCTGCGTCGACTACAAGGCCGGCAATCTCTATCAGGACCTCAAGGCCGTGACGCCGAACGGCGTGGATGGCTACTTCGAGAACGTCGGCGGCGCAGTGCTCGACGCGACGCTCGCGCGCATGAATGCGTTCGGCCGGATCGCGCTGTGCGGGTTTATCGCGGGCTACGATGGCGAGCCGATGCCGCTCAAGCATCCGTCGCTGATCCTCACGCAGCGTCTGCTCGTGCAGGGCTTTATCGTCAGCGAGCACATGGACGTGTGGCCGGAGGCGCTCAAGCAACTCGGCACGCTGGTCGCGCAAAAGAAGCTGGCGTATCGCGAAACCATCGCGCAAGGACTCGAAGCCGCGCCCGAGGCGTTCATCGGTCTGCTCAAAGGCAAGAACTTCGGCAAGCAACTCGTCAAGCTGATCTGATCGCGCCGGCGTTCAAGCGAATCACACAACACGCCGGGCAAACCAGGAGAGTCAAACGATGTTCGAATTCGCAGGCAAGGTGGCGGTGATCACCGGTGCGGCGAGCGGTTTCGGCCGTGCGTTCGCGCAGAAGGGCGCGTCGCTCGGCATGAAGCTCGTGCTCGCCGACGTCAATCCCGACGCGCTCGCGCAAACCGTCGAGGCCCTGCGTGCCGAGGGCGCAGAGGCGATCGGCGTGCCGACGGACGTCGCCAGCGCGGCGCAGGTCGAAGCGCTCGCGCAAGCGGCGCTCGACGCCTATGGCCGCGTGCACCTGCTGTTCAACAATGCGGGCGTGGGCTCGGGCGGCTTCCTGTGGGAAAGCTCGGCGAACGACTGGTCCTGGCTGTTCGGCGTGAACGTGATGGGCGTCGCGCACGGTGTGCGGGTCTTCACGCCGATCATGCTGGCGCAAAACGAGCCGGCGCATATCGTCAACACGGCGTCCGTCGCGGGGCTGCTGTCGCCGCCCGCGATGGGCATCTACAACGCGTCCAAGCACGCCGTGGTGTCGCTCACCGAAACGCTGTATCACGACCTGCAGTTGGCGCAAGCCGGCCAGGCGGAAGCGGGCGGCCTGGTCGGCTGTTCGCTGCTGTGCCCGGCGTTCGTGCCGACCGGCATCGCCGATGCGGAACGCGCGCGCCCCGCGGACCTGCGCAACGACCGCGGACCGACGCGCTCGCAGATCGCCGCGGGCAAGCAACTGCAGCGCGCCGTGCAATCGGGCAAGCTGAATGCCGGCGATGTCGCTGACATCACCTTCGAAGCGATCGCCGCGCGGCGTTTCTATATCGTCACGCATCCGGGCATCATGGCGACGGTGAAGCTGCGTCACGAGGACATCGAGCAGTTGCGCAATCCTACCGATCCCATGTCGCTCAAGCCGGAAGTGAAGAACGCCGGTTAGGCGCGAGTTTTATCGCATCGCCGGCGCGCTATCGCGCCGGTTTCTTTTTGAACCTTCGGCGCTCATGCGCCATCAGACGCACCATGCCGCTGAATCCGAAGATCGAGCAGGTGCTCGACATGATCGCGCGGGCCAAACGCCCGAAGCTTCACGAAATGACCGCGCAAGACGCGCGGGCTTCATACGAAAAAAGCGCGCCGATTCTGGAGATCGCGAGCGCGCCGATGTTCGCGCTCGAAGATCTGCGCATCCCGACACGCGACGGCGCGACGATTCGCGTGCGTCTTTATCAACCGGTCGAGCCGAGCTGGGCCGAGCCCGCGCCGGCGCTGGTGTACTACCACGGCGGAGGCTTCACGGTGGGCAGCGTCGACACGCACGATGCGCTGTGCCGGATGTTCGCGCGCGACGGCCGGTGCACGGTGCTGTCGGTGGATTACCGGCTCGCGCCGGAGCACAAATTTCCCACCGCCGTCGACGACGCGTTCGACGCCTTGACCTGGTTGCATACGCACGCCGCGGAATTCGGCGTGGATACGGGCCGGCTAGCGGTGGGCGGCGATAGCGCGGGCGGCACATTGGCCACGGTCTGCGCCGTCTTCGCAAGAGATGCCGGCATCGAGCTCGCCTTGCAATTGCTGGTCTATCCGGGCACGACCGGCTACCAGCAAACCGATTCGCACTCGCGTCTCGCCGACGGTTTTCTGTTGTCCGGCGACACGATCCAATGGTTCTTCGAGCAATACGTGCGCGATACGGGCGACCGCGACGACTGGCGTTTCGCGCCGCTCGACGGCCAGCGCGGCGCGCCCGATTTCAGCGGCGTTGCGCCGGCGTGGATCGCTACCGCCGAATACGATCCGTTGAGCGACGAAGGCGATGCCTATGCGGAGAAATTGCGTGCCGCGGGTAATGCGGCCACGCTCAGGCGCTATCCGGGCATGATCCACGAGTTCTTCAAGATGGGTGGTTATGTACCGGAGGTCGCAGAGGCGCACGCGGATGCCGCCGCGGCATTGCGCGCGGCGTTCGGCGTGGATTGAGCGTGGTTTGTCAGGCGGTTAGAGGCGCAGCGTTGGTGGTCAGCGCCGATGTCGAGCAGTGAGCGGCGAACCGCCGCCAGGCCGCCCACCGATCGTCACGCCATCTCGCGCTCGATATTGAAAGCGAAGCTGCGCTCGAAGTCGCCGGGCCGCACGATGCGGTGCGAGCCGTTGTCGTCGCTACGCTCGGCGACGGCCACGCTGATCACTTCGCCATGCGCGGCCACGCGCAACGCGGTCGTGCCGCGCGTGCCGTACTCAGGCGTTTCGATAAACGCCGCCGACAACGCCCGTTCCCGTTCGAGCGGAATGCCGGTGGAGGGCAACTCGTCGTCGCGCGCGAGGCGCGGATCGCGCATCAGATCGATCAGGCGTTCGAGCGGCGGCATCGCATCGCGCGCGAGCAGCGTGCCCAGTTCGGCGCGCTTTTTCACCAGCTTCGGCCACGCGGTATCGAGCACCGCATTCGAGATACCATGCGTGCCTGGTGCGAGCAGCGCGGGGGCGAGGTCGCCCCGGTTGCAGTACCAGGCGAGTTCGCGGCGCGTCCAGTCGCCCACCAGCAGATTGAACCCGTTGTAGATGTCGCCGGTTTGCGCGACGTGTTGCAGGTACGCGAGCGGGGTCTCGTGCGGATTTCCCGTCGCATCGCGCGCGGCGGCGCTCAGCCAGTCGCTGACGAGCGTGCCGCGGGTCGGCGCGTCGGCGCGCATTTCATGCGGCGCACGGTAGTTGGTCAGCGCGGCGAAACGGCCGTCGCGCGACATGCCGAGCCACGTGCCGCCGCCCTGCAGATCGCGGCCGGCCAGCACGCCCGGCGCGTCCTGCCACCAGCTGATCGGCTCGGCGGTGCGGCGAAAGAATTCGTCGCGGTTCGCGGCGAGCGTGAAAAGCGGGCCGTCGACCGCATCGGGTCGCCAGTCGAAGACGATCAGGCACATCGGGGGGCATCTCCCGGTGGGGCGTTGCAGATCAAGAGGCCAGTAAAAAGCGGCGCCTGATTGCGCCGCTTCGTACCGCGAGAGAAATTTAAACTTCGGTCGGCAGCCCGTAGGGCAGCGGCAGAAACCGCAGCGCCGGGCCGTCCGCCGCGCCCAGATGCACCGAACCGTTTTCCAGCGCCGCGAGCTTGATCTCGACCAGCACATCGACGCCGCCGTCCGGCGCCGACGCCGCATTCACGACCATGCCGCACGGCTGGCCCGGATCGTCCGAATGAAACAGTTCCGCGCCGGCGTGCACCGTGTCGAGTTCGCCTGGCACGTTGGCGAGCGAGGTACGCCGCTTGATCGTGCCGCGATACTGGCTGCGCGCCACTACTTCCTGGCCGGGATAGCAGCCTTTGCGGAAATTCACCGCGCCGAGCACGTCGAAATTGACCATTTGCGGCACGAATTGCTCGACCACCGGCTGGGTGATGCGCGGCTCGCCTGCGCGAATGTCGAGCCAGTCCCACACGGCCGGTGAGACGCGTTTGAGTTTTTCGTCGAGCAAGGGCAGCAGCGACTCGACCTGTGCCTTCGGGCCGATCCACAGAAAACGCAGGTGCCCGAGCGCGTCCGGCACGCGAATCAGCGAGCCCGCCGCGCCGTCCACTTTCACGTGCACGCCGTCCGGCAGCGCGTCGAACACGCCCGAGAGTGCCTTGCGCACGTCGCCGGCGAGACCGATCACGGCCAGTTCGCCGCTCGCATCGACAAGCCCGGCCTTGGCGCGCAGCACGAACATGGAGAGCCGCTTCTGCACGGCAGCCTGCACGTCTTTCGATGCCAGCAGGCGGATCGTGTCGCCGCTGCGCCACGTCAGGAACGATGCGAGCAGACGCCCCTTGGCCGAGCAGTAGCCGGCGAGGCGCGCGTTGGCGGCGTCGAGGTGCTGGGTGTCGTTGGTCAACTGCCCGTGCAGGAAGCTCGCTGCGTCGTCGCCGGCGGCGTCGATCACGCCGAACTGCGTGAGCGGCATATACGCGCCGTGGTGAATGACGGCGTCGAATTCATCGGCGGAAGGGCGCGGCAGCGTGGGCAGAACGGCGGGCGTGGCGGCAGCGGCCGTGACGGCGTTGCCTGAGGGTGTGCCTGAAGCGGTAGCGAGCGGTGTGTTCATGGATTCCGAGAACAGTCAATTCTGACTTTAGCTAAGGCAAACAAGTATTATATGCAGTCCAACCCTGCCACGTTTCGCATGACCCTTTTCAAGAAATGTTTCGTCGCCGGCGCAATTGTCGTTGTGCTGGCCGCAGCCGCCATTGCCGGTGGGTATCACTGGGCCAACAGCCCGCTCGATCTGAACCCTGCGCAACTCGATGTCACCGTCAAGCCGCACAGCAGCTTGCGTAGCGTCACGCTGCAGCTCAATCGCGGCGGCGTGCCGGTCGAGCCCGAACTGTTCGTCATCATGACGCGGCTGCTGGGGCTGCAAAGCGAGCTGAAATCGGGCAACTACGAATTCAAGACGGGCGTGACGCCGTACGAGGTGCTGCAGAAAATCGCTCGCGGCGACGTCAACGAATACGTGGCGACCATCATCGAAGGCTGGACCTTCAAGCGCATGCGCGCCGAGCTGGACGCCAATCCGGCGCTCAAGCACGACACGATCGGCATGAGCGATACGGATTTGATGAACGCAATCAATGCGCCGGAGGCGTCGATCGGCAACGGTGAAGGGCTGTTTTTTCCGGATACGTATCTGTTCGACAAGAACACCAGCGATCTCGACGTGTACCGCCGCGCTTACCGCCTGATGCGCCTGCGTCTGGACGAAGCGTGGACCGCGCGCGCGCCGAACCTGCCGTACAAGACGCCGTACGACGCGCTGACCATGGCGTCGATCATCGAAAAGGAAACGGGCAAGAAATCCGACCGGCCGATGGTCGCGGCGGTGTTCGCGAACCGTCTGCGCGTGGGCATGCCGCTGCAAACCGACCCGACCGTGATCTACGGCATGGGCGACAGCTATGCCGGCCATATCAGGAAAAAAGACCTGCAGACCGACACTCCCTACAATACCTACACCCGGATGGGCCTGCCGCCAACGCCCATCTCGCTGCCCGGCGTGGCGTCGCTGCAAGCGGCGCTGAATCCGGCGCAAACCACCGCGCTGTACTTCGTGTCGCGCGGCGACGGCAGCAGTATCTTTTCCGACACCCTCGGCGATCACAACAAGGCCGTGGACAAATACATTCGAGGGCAATGATGGCGCGGGGCAAATTCATTACGTTTGAGGGCATCGACGGGGCGGGCAAGACCACCCATCTCAGCTGGTTTCGGGAGCGCCTCGAACAGAAAGTCGCGAGCACCGGCCGCTCGGTCGTGATGACGCGCGAACCGGGCGGCACGCCGCTCGGCGAGCAGATCCGCGAGATCGTGCTGCATCAGAAAATGGACCTCGAAACCGAGGCGCTGCTGATGTTCGCGCTACGCCGCCAGCACCTGGCGGAAGTGATCGAGCCGGCGCTCGCACGGGGCGACTGGGTGCTGTCGGACCGTTTCACCGACGCGACCTTTGCCTATCAGGGCGGCGGGCGCGGCCTGCCGCGCGACAAGCTGGAAACGCTGGAGCGTTGGGTGCAGGGCGGTTTTCAGCCGGACCTGACGGTGCTGTTCGACCTCGCGCCCGAGATTGCCAACGAACGGCGTAGCGCGGCGCGCGATCCGGATCGCTTCGAGAGCGAGTCGGTGGCGTTTTTCAAGCGCACGCGCGCCGAATATCTGCGCCGCGCCGAAGAAGCGCCATACCGGTTCGCTATCATTGACTCCGCGCAGAGCATTGTGCAGATTCAGAGAAAACTTGAGGAATTGATCGCAGTGCTTTGAATTTAAAAGAATATAACCTTGTCTTATAACGCAGTGCAGAGTTCGTGTGCCGCCTCATAAAACTCCTGCAATAGATTGATTTAAAAGAGAAACGATGATTTATCCGTGGCAAGCCGATGACTGGAACCGCCTGCAGCAGCTGCGCGGCCACTGGCCGCACGCCCTGTTGCTGCATGGACAGGCCGGCATCGGCAAGCTGCGCTTCGCGCAGCATCTCGCGCAAGGCCTGCTGTGCGAGGCGCAGCAGCCCAACGGCGAGCCGTGCGGCGCGTGCGTGGCCTGCAACTGGTTCGCGCAGGGCAATCATCCCGACTACCGGATCGTCGTGCCCGAGGCGCTGGCCGCCGAAGCCGGCCTGAACAATGCCGCAGACGAAAAAGCCGACAAGGCCGACGCCGACGAAGGCAAGAAAACCCGCGCGCCCAGCAAGGAAATCAAGATCGAGCAGATTCGCGGCTTGCTCGACTTCGTCGGCGTGGGTTCGCACCGCGGCGGCGCGCGCGTGGTCGTGCTGTATCCGGCGGAAGGGCTGAACATCGCCGCGGCCAATGCGCTCCTGAAGACGCTCGAAGAACCGCCGGCGGGCGTCGTGTTCCTGATGGTGTCGGCGCGCATCGACCGCCTGCTGCCCACCATCATCAGCCGCTGCCGCCAATGGCCGATGACCATGCCCGCGCCCGACGTGGCGACGAAATGGCTCGCCGCGCAAGGCGTGGCCGAAGCGCCCGCGCTGCTCGCCGAAGCCGGCGGTGCGCCGCTCACCGCACTCGCGCTCGCCAGCGACGAGAACCGCGCGTTACGCGACTGGACGCTCAAGCAACTCGCCGCGGGCCCCGATTGCGATGCTTTCGCCTGCGGCGAGGCCCTGCAGAAGCTGCCTGTGCCGCTGGTGCTGGGCTGGCTGCAACGCTGGATGTACGATTTGCTGGCGCAGCGCACGGCAGGCGCGCCGCGGTATTTTCCGCAGGCGTCGGCGGCATTGACGCGCTGCGCGTCGCAGGCCGATGCCAGCGCGTTCGCGCGCTTTATGCGGATCGTGACGCGCCAGCGCGCCGTCGAGAACCACCCGCTGAATGCGCGGCTGGTGTTCGAGGAACTGTTTATCGGCTACCGCGAGTTGTTCGCCTAAGGCTTGTCCGCGAGACACGCCGGCAGCGGCGGCGCGCTTTGCGGCGCTTTACCACACGAGGCGGCTTGCGCCCGTCCATCTTCCTGTATTTGCCTTCCCTCTAACGTTCAACGCACCATGAGCCTTTCCTACCGCGATGCCACGCTCGACGATCTGCCCGCAATCGTCGCCATCTACAACTCGACTGTGCCGTCGCGGCAGGTCACGGCCGATCTTGAACCGGTCAGTGTCGAAAGCCGGGTGGGCTGGTTTCATGCACATGGTCCGCAAAAGCGGCCGCTGTGGGTGGTGGAAGACGCGGACCAGCCCGGCCGCGTGATCGCGTGGCTGAGCTTTTCGGATTTCTACGGCCGTCCCGCGTATCAGCGCACCGCGGAAGTCAGCATCTATCTCGACGAAAGCGCGCGCGGCCGCGGCCTTGGCAAGCAATTGCTCGCGGCTTCGCTGGCAGCGGCGCCGGCGCTCGGCATCGACTCCGTGCTCGGCTTCATCTTCGGCCACAATGAGGCGAGCTTGCGCCTGTTCCGCAGCTTCGGTTTCGACACGTGGGGCTCGTTGCCGCGCGTGGCCGTGCTGGACGGCGTGGAGCGCGATCTGGTGATTCTCGGCAAACGCCTGGACTCCGCCGCAGCCGCCGCCTGATTCACTTCGAGCACTTCCTAAGCAGGACATCACCATGTTTGTCGACTCGCACTGCCACATCAACTTCGAAGGACTCGCCGACCGCCTGCCGCAGGTGCTCGAGAATATGCGCAGCCATTCGGTCACGCACGCGCTGTGCGTGTCCGTCGATCTGGAAACACTGCCGTCGGTGCTGGATATCGCCAACCGGTACGAGAACGTGTACGCGTCGGTCGGCGTGCATCCGGATCACGAAGACATGCGCGAGCCGAGCGTCGCCGAACTGGTCGAACTGGCCGCGCATCCGAAGGTGGTCGCGATCGGCGAGACGGGGCTCGACTACTACCGCCTGGAAGGCCGCACGATCGCCGACATGGAATGGCAGCGCGAGCGTTTTCGCACGCATATTCGCGCGGCGCATGCGACGGCCAAGCCGCTGATCATCCATACGCGCTCGTCGTCGGAAGACACGCTGCGCATCATGGCCGAGGAGCGCGCGAGCGAGCCCGGCGGCGTGATGCATTGCTTCACGGAGCCGTGGGCCGTCGCCGAACAGGCGCTGGCGCAGAATTTTCATATCTCGCTGTCGGGCATCGTCACGTTCAAGAGCGCGACCGACGTGCAGGACGTCGCGCGCCGCGTGCCGCTCGAGCGTTTGCTGATCGAAACCGACTCGCCGTACCTCGCGCCGGTACCGTATCGCGGCAAGCCGAATGAACCTGCGTACGTGAGTTATGTCGGACGGTTCATCGCGCAGCAACGCGAGATACCGGAAACGGCGCTGGCCGCCGCGACCACGCAGAACTTCTTCCGGCTTTTCAAGATCCCCGCGCCGGCTGGCGCGTGAGACGTAAAGTCGATAATTATCAAAAGGATAGGGACGTTTCCTAAAGTTAAATATGAGTGAAATTTCGATGTCGTTTGCTGGGGATCAAGACACTTCGGCGGCGCGTGGCGCGCTGGCTTCGGCACGGCGTGGCGCCTCGCGCGTCGCGTTCGCGGCCGCGCTGGCTTGTGCCGCGCTAAGTTCGTTGATGGTGTCGCCGGCTCAGGCTGCGCCGATCGATTCGCTGATCAAGTCGGTCAAATTCGACGACGTCGACGGTGTCAACAAGCTGCTCGCCAAGGGCATGGACCCGAATAGCGTGGACAACCAGGGCATTCCGCTGCTCGTGCTGGCCGCGCGCGAGAAATCGGACAAGGTTGGCGCCGCGCTGGTCGCCAATCCGAAGACCAACATCGAGATTCAGGACAAAGCCGGCGAGAATGCGATGATGATGGCCGCGCTGAACGGCGACCTCGACTTCGTCAACCTGCTGATCGCGAAAGACGCCGAGGTCAACAAGAAGGGCTGGGCGCCGCTGCACTACGCGGCCGCGAACGGGCATGACGATATCGTCAAGGTGCTGCTCGACCATTCGGCCTACGTCGACGCCGGCTCGCCGAACGGCACCACGCCGCTGATGATGGCCGCGCGCGGCGGCCACGTATCGACGGTGAAGCTGCTGCTCGACAACGGCGCGGATCTGACGGTGAAGAACCAGATCGGCATGACGGCGCTCGATTTTGCCAAAACCTACAAGGAGCCGGACGTGGTCGAAGGGCTGACCGCGCGCCTGCAACAGATGCAACAGAAGTGATGCGCGTGGCGGCGTGAGTTGGCGGTTTGAAGGGCAGCGGGCGTGCCGGCTGGTTCAGCCGGCGGCGGACTCGCATGTCTGCCCGCAAGCTCTCGGGCCCGGATCAGCCCCGTCTGTCGGCGCCTCGGGCGTCGCCACAGACTAGCCGCTCGCCGAGCGCATGTCCCCGCCCGCCAAGCACTACCGTACTTCCGCCAAAGCGCAGAAATACCGGCGCAACGGCCGCCGCCCGGCATCGCAGTAAAAAGTGCCTGAAGATAGCGGGGCCGCGCACGCTTGAGCTTCGCAAAACAGTGCAGAATGACGACTTTGGCGCGCCGCCTGGGCGTGCCGTTCGGATGCGGCGAAAGACCGCCTGATAAACGACCCTGGAAAGGAACACCATGCTGCGGGCTTTGATTTTCGCCAGCGCGCTTGCCGTACCGCTATCGGCAGCCGCGTTTACGGGAGGCGACCTCAACAAGCTGTGCACCAAGACGGACGTGGCGTCGCGTAGCGCGTGCGCCGCTTATATCGAAGGCGCCGCTGACGGCATCTTCAATACCATCGACGCGATCGGCGGCACGACCGGTCCGCGCGTCGGCCAGTACTTTTGCTTGCCGCAGGACGCGCGCTCGGCGCAATTGACCGACGCGGTGCGCAAGTATATTGCCGAAAATCCGAACGTCGCGGGCTACAACGCCAGCACGGCGATCTCGCTGGGACTCGGCAAGGCGTTTCCCTGCAAGAGCGGTAGTTGAATTTGAATTGAATCACGGCTGATGCCTCGCGCGCCCCAAGGCGGGCGCGTCTGGCATTTCAGCCTGCGGCTGTGTTTCGCGTTTCAGCGACCGGAACCCCGCTCGGGTCTGCTCCGAAGTCCCGCCTGAAAACCGGTTTAACCAAGGCCGTCCGTTTGCAGAAGCGGCTGGCCCTGGTACCTTTCCAGGATTGCGCTGACGAACGATCTAAGATGTCTGTAGGCGGTTTGCGACGGCGCGCAGTCGTGCCGCTCACACCCGCGGCTACAACGGTGGATGCTTCGTCAGCTCCGCCGTCCGGCGCGCCGCGCGTCACGCAACACCGCAGCCCCGTTCGAGGCTCGCCGGTTCCGCTTCCGTTCAGCGCGGGTTCTACCCCCACCCAAGCCAGGAGGAAAAGCCCCTTCATGCCAACTCTCGACGACCTCAGCCGCATGGCCGAAGCGCCACTGCATACGTGGCCCGGCGCGTTGATCGTCTCGGTCATCGCGATGGTGCTGGCCGTGGGTATCCATCAGATCGGCGCGCGCATCGTGACGCGGCTCGCGCGCCCGTATCCGCTGACGAGCGTCGTGTTGCGCTATATCGACAAGCCGTCATTGTTCGTGCTCGTGATCCTCGCGCTGGAGGCGGTCTGGTGGGAAGCGCCCGACACGCTGACCTTCATCACGCCGCTGCGCGACGCTGTGGCGATCATGCTGATCGGCGGAATCACGTGGCTGTCGGTGCGCTCGGCGGCGGCGATCGGCGAGGCCATCATTCAGGCCCATCCGCTCGATACCGCCGACAACCTGCAGGCGCGCCGCATTCATACGCAGGCGCGCGTGCTGGCCCGTTCGGTGATGTTCGTGATCGTGATCGTCGGGGTGGGCGGGGCGTTGATGACGTTTCCGAGCGTCCGGCAGATCGGCGCGAGCCTGCTGGCGTCGGCGGGCGTGGCGGGGTTGGTCGCGGGTATCGCGGCGCGGCCGGTGCTCGGCAATCTGATCGCCGGCTTGCAGATCGCGCTGTCGCAGCCGATCCGTCTCGACGACGTCGTCGTGATCCAGGGCGAGTGGGGGCGTATCGAGGAAATCACCGGCACGTATGTGTCGGTGCGTCTGTGGGATCAGCGGCGGCTGATCGTGCCGCTGCAATGGTTCATCGAAAACCCGTTTTCCAACTGGACCCGCAGCAGTTCGCAGATCATCGGCACGGTGTTTCTTTACGTCGATTACCGCATGCCGCTCGCGCCGTTGCGCGAGGAACTCGCGCGCATCGTCGAGGACGCGCCCGAGTGGGACCGGCGCGTGCAGGTGCTGCAGGTCACGGACGGCACTGAGCGCTCCATGCAATTGCGCGCGCTCGTCAGTTCGCTCGACTCCGGCCTGAACTGGGATTTGCGTTGCCGGGTGCGCGAAGGTCTGCTCGACTTCATTCAGCAGCACTATCCGCAGTACTTGCCGCGGGCGCGTGCGGAAGTGTCGGCGGAGCTGGAAACGGGTAAGGGCGAACCACTCGACTGGGTGCCGCGCAGCACGCAGACGCCGGCCGGCAGTACCGCCGCGCACACCGAGGCCGATCCGGTGGCGGCACGCGCCGGACGGCAGTCGGCGGTGGGCGTGCCGGGGCAGGCGAAAGAAAAAGTTTGACGGCTGGAGGCGGCATACTTCGAGGTCCCGGCGCCGATAAATGCAACTGATCGGGCACCAAAACGGTCGAACCGTCCACTCACTCACGAATCCGGCGCGGCATCGCGTGCTTCATGTGCTTTGGGTTCTCGCCGCGCAACCAGGCGCGAGACACTTCGAACATCTGCGAAAGCACCGGGCGCGCCGCGCGAACCAAGGAGGACATGCAATATGGGCCGACTGATCGTCGTGTCGAATCGCGTCGCAACGCCGACGGAAACCAAGGGCTCGGCCGGCGGCCTCGCGGTCGGCGTATTCGGCGCGCTGAAGGATGCCGGAGGCGTGTGGTTCGGCTGGAGCGGCGACGTGGTCAGCGAGACCGTCGCCAACGCCGGGCCGACGCTGGAGCAGGACGGTGCGGTGACCTTCGCGACCGTCGGTCTGACGCGCAAGGATTACGACCAGTACTATCGCGGCTTTTCGAACGCGACGCTGTGGCCGGTGTTCCACTACCGCAACGACCTCGCACGCTACGAGCGAGAGGAATACGCGGGTTACCGGCGCGTCAACGCATGGCTCGCGCACAAGCTGATCAAGCTGCTCGAACCCGACGACGTGATCTGGATTCACGACTACCATCTGATCCCGTTCGCCGAAGCGCTGCGCAACGAGGGCATCACGAACCGCATCGGTTTCTTCCTGCACATTCCGTTTCCGGCGCCGCAGATCCTGCTCAACATTCCGCCGCACGAAGAGCTGGTGAAGTCGCTGTCGTGCTACGACCTGCTGGGCTTCCAGACCGCCACCGACGAACTCGCCTTCAAGGACTACGTTACGCGCCACGCGCGCGGCACGGTGAGCGCGGACGGCGTGGTCGAAGCATTCGGCCGCAAGCTGCGCACGGGCGTCTACCGGATCGGCGTGTTCCCCGACGAAATCGCCGAGCAGGCAAAGCGTTACGAGAGCCGTCAGCACGTGCTCGATCTCAAGCAGAGCCTGGAAGGGCGCAAGCTGATCATGAGCGTCGACCGGCTCGATTACTCGAAGGGTCTCGTCGAACGGTTCAGGGCATTCGAACATCTGCTGGAGCGCTCGCCGGAATGGCGCGGCAATGTCACGCTGGTGCAGATCGCGCCGCCGACCCGCTCGGACGTCGCCACCTATCAGAAGATTCGCCAGGATCTGGAGTACGAAGCAGGGCGCATCAACGGCCGCTACTCGGGGCTCGACTACACGCCGATCCGCTATCTGAACCAGCAGTACGACCGCTGGAAGCTGATGTCGCTGTTCCGTGAATCGCAGATCGGTTTCGTCACGCCGCTGCACGACGGCATGAATCTGGTCGCGAAGGAATACGTCGCCGCGCAGAATCCCGAGGACCCCGGCGTGCTGGTGCTGTCGATTTTCGCGGGCGCGGCGGCGGAGCTGACCGGCGCGCTGCTGGTCAATCCGCACGATGCGATCGGCATGTGCGAAGCGTTGCAGCGCGCGTTGCAAATGCCGCTCGACGCGCGTCAGCGGCGTCACGAGATCAACATGGCGGCGCTGCGCGAGAACGATCTTGGTGTCTGGCGCGATAGCTTCCTGCGCGATCTGCGCAGCGTGCCGGCGCAGAAGCCGGCCAAGGGTGGCGGGCATAAGTGATGGGGCGTGTCGACCAGTGCTTGTCCAGTTTCGGGCGCGCCGGCGTGAGCGCGTGTCCAGGCGCGGCAGAGTTGCGGAACGCACGCGCGTGCGCCCCTGAATGTCGGGCGAGCGCATGCTGACCACGTTAGCAATTGCGGGCTATCGCTCTTTGCGCGAGTTGATCGTGCCGCTCGGCAGGCTGAACGTAATCACAGGTCCGAACGGCAGCGGCAAATCGAGCGTGTATCGCTCGCTGCGGCTGCTGGCCGAAGCCGCGCGCGGCGGGTTGATTACCTCGCTCGCGCGCGAGGGCGGCTTGCCATCGACGCTATGGGCCGGTCCTGAGCGCTTTTCGCGAGCCGTGCTGGCGGGCGAGTTCGCGGTGGAACCGCTGCGCCGCAAGGAGCCGGTCAGCTTGCGGCTCGGTTTTTCCGGCGATCAATTCGGCTACGCGATCGATCTCGGTTTGCCGCTCGTGAATCGCGCCACGCGCTTTCCGCTCGATCCGACTATCAAGCGCGAATGCATCTGGAGCGGCCCGGTGATGCGGCCGTCGGCCTTGCTGGTCGATCGCCACGGCCCGGCGCTGCGCACGCGCGACGAGCGCGGCGACTGGCAAACCATTGCGCAACCCGTCGCCAGCTTCGACAGCATGATGACGGAGTTCTCCGACCCGCGCACCGCGCCCGAGATGATCACGGTGCGCGAGCAGATCCGCTCGTGGCGCTTCTACGACCATTTCCGCACCGACGCCGAGGCGCCCGCGCGCCTGCCGCAGATCGGCACGCACACGCCCGTGCTCGCGAACGACGGCACGGATCTCGCCGCCGCCTTGCAAACCATTCGCGAGATCGGCGATCCGGCCGCGCTCGATGCGGCCATCGACGACGCCTTTCCCGGTTCGCGCCTCGACGTCGCGACCCAGGACGGCCGCTTTGAAGTGACGATGCAGCAGCACGGTCTGCTGCGGCCGCTGAAAGGCGCGGAGTTGTCGGACGGCACCTTGCGCTATCTGCTGCTGGTCGCAGCCTTGCTGACGCCGCGTCCGCCCGAGTTGCTGGTGCTGAACGAGCCGGAGACGAGTCTGCATCCGGACCTGCTGCCGGCGCTCGCGCGCCTGATCGCGCAAGCTGCCGCGCATTCGCAGGTGCTGGTGGTGTCGCACGCGGCGCGTCTGATCGCGGCGCTCGAGCGCGAAGAGGCGAGCCAGTCGATCGTGCTGGAGAAGCAGTTTGGCGCAACTCGCATTACCGATGCCGACGATCGCGATCTGCCGCCGTGGAAATGGCCTGCGCGTTGAGCACAAAAAGCCGTTCACGCGCCGAGCCGTATGTAAGCTGAATGTAACAGCACCGAGGAAATGCAAGACCAGGGGCTTTTTGTTGTCCTGTAGTGAATAATGCTGCGATGCCGGTGGTGCAGGCGGCCGGCTTGGGCCGTTGCATTGATCGGAGGTATCGGCGCTGTCATACTCGGCGCCGCTGACGCGCACCGCCTCGGGGCGCAAGCCGTCAGCTCACGGAGACAAAATATGAAGATTGCGCAGATCGCCCCATTGACCGAATCGGTGCCGCCGAAGCTGTACGGCGGCACGGAGCGCGTCGTGTCGTACATCACCGAAGCGCTGGTCGATCTCGGCCACGACGTGACGCTGTTCGCGAGCGGCGACTCCGTTACGAGCGCCAAGCTCGAAGCCGTCTGGCCGCGCGCGCTGCGTCTCGATCCGGGCATTCGCGACCGCGTGGCGCCCCATATGCTGCTGATGGAACTGGTGCGCCGCCAGGCCGAGAATTTCGACGTTCTGCATTTTCACCTCGACTACTACTCGTTCTCGGTGTTCAAACGCCAGGACACGCCGTTCGTGACGACCATGCACGGCCGCCTCGATTTGCCCGAGCAGCAGCCGGTGTTCGACACGTTCAACACCGCGCCGGTGATTTCGATTTCGAATTCGCAGCGGCATCCGCTGCCGCAGGCCAAGTGGCTGACCACCGTCTATCACGGCTTGCCGGAGCAGCTCTACACACCGCAGCCGGTCGAGCAGAAGTACCTCGCGTTTCTCGGCCGGATCTCGCCGGAAAAGCGCGTCGATACCGCGATCCGGATTGCGGGCCGCTGCGGCATGCAGATTTGCATCGCCGCCAAAGTGGATGCCGCCGATCGCGAGTACTTCGAGCGCGACATCCGGCCGTTGCTGGATTTGCCCCACGTGAAGTTCATCGGCGAGATCGCGGATCACCAGAAGGCCGAATTCCTGTCCGGCGCGCACGCGCTGCTGTTTCCCATCGATTGGCCGGAGCCGTTCGGCCTCGTGATGATCGAAGCGATGGCATGCGGCACGCCGGTGATCGCGTTTAACCGCGGCTCCGTGCCGGAAGTGCTGGAAGACGGCGTGACGGGCTATATCGTCGAAGACGAAATCGGCGCGGTGGCGGCGGTCAATCGCCTGCACAAGATGCCGCGCGCGGGCGTCCGGCAACGCTTCGAGGAGCGCTTTACCTCG
This sequence comes from Paraburkholderia sp. BL18I3N2, assembly GCF_003001875.1. Classification (NCBI taxonomy): domain Bacteria; kingdom Pseudomonadati; phylum Pseudomonadota; class Betaproteobacteria; order Burkholderiales; family Burkholderiaceae; genus Paraburkholderia; species Paraburkholderia sp. BL18I3N2. The sequence continues at coordinate 210,576 of NZ_PVNC01000005.1, read as the reverse complement.
CATCGCATGGCGCAGCAGTATGTGGATGCGTATCAGATGGTGATTCGCGCGCAGAAGCGTTCGCGCTTCAAGGTGATCGATACGTCGGGAAGCTGAGCCGAAGCGATTCGACTCGAGCGGCAGGGTAAAAAAGAGCGGCGATGCGTGATGCGCATGGCCGCTTTTTGTTGGCGTGCGACTCGAGACTTGGGGCTGCCGCGACAGGCACCGCGCGGTGGTGATGGACCGCGCGCGATTGCGGCCCACAAAAGCTCACCGGCGCGGCGCATGCCGCGTTGCTGACGTTGCAAAGGCAGGCTGCGCAGGATTGCGTCTGATCCGGCCACCGCTGCTTACGGAACCCGGCGGATCAGACGCACACCTCGCAGACCGGCCATCGGCTAACGCGCCCGGCTAGATCTTCAGGCGCGAAACCTTGGTGCCCTGCAGCGATACATCGGCCATCAGACCGGCGTTGGTCAGCACGAACACTTCGACCGGAGCGGTGGCCGTGGTGGTGTCAATCGCGCCGTTGGCGCCCATCTTGATCAGCGCGACGGACGCGTCGCCGCCCGCCGACCAGCCGTCGGCATTGCGGAATTTGTCCAGTGCGTCCTGCGTCATGAACAGGAAGATGATCGCCTTCGACTGCGCACCCGCCTGCAGGCCGAACGAACCGGAAATCGTGCTGTAGTAACCGACCGTGCTGCCGCCTACGCGCAGCGAACCTTCGCCATACTGTCCGCCGACAACGAAGCCCACCTGCAGCACCGATGGGAACACGAGGACGCCGCGCGCCTTCGAGACCAGTTCACGCGAACCCTTCACGGTCGTATAGAGCCGCGACATGGTGCCCTCGACGCTAGCGTCGATCGACTGGCGTTTGGCTGAATCGGTGGCGGGGGTATCGGGGTTGCCTTTATTGGTCGTACAACCGGCGAGTGCAAGGCCTCCGAAAGCGAGCGCAGCGGTAGTCTTCAACATGAAGTTTCGTCTTTGCATCGTTTTTCTCCGTCATGGTTCCGGGGCGCAACCTCATCTGATTAGCCAGGTTGCCTTTGAGTTATATCACACGCAAGCACAAAAGGCGCACTTCCTCGTCAGGCGAAAAGCCTTGTGCAGCGGGGGTTTCGGGCTAATCGTAAGGCGCCGTGCCGTAATTTTGACCGACGGCGGAGTACAGCTTGAGGCTACGCAAAGCGCGCGTTTGAATGGGTTCGGACGAGTCGCGCCGAGTTTCACCAAAGCCAATAGGAGCAAGAGGGCGATCGTTTGGAGCATTCATTTTTACCGATTTTGCGCTGCCCGAACCGACATCGAAATCGATTTGAAAGTGTTGCCGTGACGCCGCAGCTCGGCCCGGAATTCGGCCCGGAATTCGCCTCGTTAATCGGCCCTTTGATCGGCCCGAGATCCGGCCGTTTCGATCTGGGCGCGCGTTCAACCGTGGTTCGCCGGACTCTTGACCGCCGGCGGACGCCGCAGCGCGCGGCGCACCATGCCGATCAGCACGCCCAGCACAAACAGCGCCACGGCCGGCACGATCCAGTAGCCAACGAACGCGTGCCACAGATAGGCCATCAGAGTGGAGCGGCGCACGCTGTATTCATTGCGGGCGTCCTGCTGACGCGGCGCGTTGGCCGCCAGCACATCGGCCGGACAGCCCGCGGCCTGCGCTTCGTCGGGCTTGCCACGGCAGCGCGCGGGGGCGCCGGCGGCGCGCTGCGCGTCGGTGAAATTCCAGCTGGTCAGCGCACGGTCGAGGTCGACAGCGTTGTACGCCATTTCCTCCCGGATTTCGCTCACCGCCACGATCGCCACGGGCACCGCCCAAAATATGATGACGACCAGCCACCGCCTCAACCAGCGGTTTTTATGCTTCGATACCATCCTTGCCTCCGATGGATGCTCTGCAGCACCAACGACAAGATGGCGGCCCGTCTAATGTTGTATGGGGGTGGGCCGTCTCCGCAGCCATCATAGAAGAAAAATGGCGGGTTCGGGCGGATGGGGTACGCAGGAAGGGGCGGGCACGCGCAGAGCTAGCGCAGGCCAACAGCACCGCAGTGTTCGAGTTGAACGCGCGCAGGCGCCGCGCTTGTCGCGCGGCGCCGATTCGTTGTGTTTAATTAGCCGGTGCGGACGACAGGCAGCTCTTCATGAACGCCTTGCGGTCATCACCTTTCTTGCCCGTGGCTTGCGTGTTGCACGCCTTCATCTTGTCCTGCTGGCTCATCGGCGCAGCGGCGGCCGGCTTCGCGGACAGGCAGGTCTTCATGAACGCCTTGCGGTCGTCGCCCTTCTTGTCGCCGGCCTGCTTGTTACAGTCGGCCATTTTGGTTTGCTGGCTGTTCTCTGCGAACACCGGCGAAGAAACGAGGACAGCACCCAGAACGAGCGTAGCGATAGCGGATTGGATTTTCATGTGACACTCCATCGGTGGTGAAAACGTTTTTGGTCGTTCATGCGCGCGGGCGTCAACGGTATCCAGGACCCTCGGCACGTCCATTATGGCAAATGCTGTCTGCCAGAACGGCTAAAAGCGCAATCCGGTTGACAGGCGCTGACGCTGGTTTTCCCTTACGCGACGGGGACTGAGGGCGGATTAGAGGATGAAATGCGAATGGCGCGACCATGGAGTTATGTTATGCATTCCAGATTAAATTCATGGGGCGAATTCAAACGAATTAGCACTAAACAATTCCATGAGACCGGTGAAAAATTAGCGCATGCTTTGCGCATTGCTGCACTTGCAATTGAATTGTAATTCGGCATGAAATTCCACCACCCAACATATGGGTAATATCGACCAGAAGGCATGCCGCCGATTGCGCAGCTGATCCGCTCGTACACCGGCCGAGGAGGCTCGTTATGCACTATCTGTTGATGTACGACCTGGTGTCCGACTATCTCGAACGGCGCGCAGCGTATCGCGATGCGCATCTGAAGCTGGCGTGGGCGGCCACCGAGCGCGGCGACTTGTTGCTGGCCGGAGCCTTGGCCGAGCCCACGGACACCGCCATACTGCTCTTTCAAGGCGACTCAGCCGCTGCCGCCGAAGCCTTTGCCAAGGCCGATCCATATGTACTCGCCGGTCTCGTGACACGCTGGCGCGTGCGTGAATGGACGACGGTGGTAGGCGAGGGCGCGGCGAAACCTGTGCGCTGAACGCTGGTCTACTGGTTGAATCGGCAAAGGGGTGAGTGACGAACTCCGTCGTTCGATTGGTGGTCCTGCGGCGTTCACACCGCGCGATTTCCTTCGCGTTGATGCACCGCACATAGATTGATCAACGCCGCTTGCGGCTCTTCAGTCGACCGGCTAATGCCGAGCCAAATCGCATTGAAATCCGGCGCCGGACGAACAACAGATTCATAAACGTTATTCGCCGCGATACCTGTGCGTTGTGCGGTGCAATAGCGCCATTTTTCTGCTGGAAGCGACGCGACTTTTATGACGGCATTGCGAGCAATGACGCAGCAAAAAGGACAAGATTGTTTCCATCCGTAACACTTGTCTCATTCATATTCACGCAAACCCTGGGGATGGTATGCTTCGTGCACAAATTCTCCCATGCACGAGTGAGACCACGTTTTGTGCTTCGCAATAGGGACGAACCGCACTAAGTCGGGGCGGTATTGACCAGACAACAAAACGTACAAAACATATTTGTGCAACCGAGGCCTGCACACGGGTCGTGAAAGTTGAATCCGTGGCAGTCCAAAGCCGCGGCCTGGCCAGGCTGCGTGGAGAAAACCCAATGTTTTTCGATGAGCTAAGCAATGACGAATGGGCGCTGCTGGCAGCGCTTGTTTCAGATGAGCCGGCCGTCCGTCTAAACCGACGCGGCCGGCCCCGCGCCGAACCGCGCATCGTGGCGAATGCCGTCCTGTGGATTCTGACAACCGGTGAACCCTGGTCCAAACTGCCAGGGCGTTATCCGTCGGGTCCGACTTGCCGGCGCCGTTTTGAAGAGTGGCAATTGAACGGCACGCTGCTCGAGATGGTTCGGCTGTTATCGCAAACCGGGCGCACCTTTGCGTACGTCCCCCAACCGGCGCCGCCCGTCGCGGCCAAACCTGCGGCACCGGTAGCGGAAACTCCCAGCGTGCGCGACGAGCATCTGCGTGGCGTGTCCTGGAGGAGCCCCGAGTCATGGCAAGCGCCAGGCGGCGTGTCGAGCAGCCTGGGCAACTGGCGTTCGGCTGATCCGATTGCCGACATGACGCGTCAGTTGTCCGGCGTCACGCATGTGCCGCCGGTGTCTCGTGCGCCAGCCGCACCCGTCGCAGCGCCCGCACGGCACGTCGTACGGGCCGGCCTGCCGCGTCCGGACGAAGCGCGCGCGGTCGGTGCCGCCATGCATGGTTTGAACTCCGCCATCGCGTCGGCGCGCGGAACCTCCGCGCCCGACGATCGGCGCAGCCCGCTGTCGATGAGCCTCGCGCCACGCGGCACGGAAATCGCCGACCGGCGTGGCTACGTGATTTACGTCGCGGCCGAGCAGGTGCCGAACGCCATGTATCGGGCGTGGGCGGAAATCATGAAGGACGGCAAACGCGTCGAGCGTTCCGGTCTCGTCGGCCCGCGCTTTGCGCAAGCCGAAGCGGCGGAGCAATATGCGCTCGACTGGGCGCGGCAGTGGATCGACCGCGAATGCCTCACGTTGGCGGCGGCAGAGCAATCCGCGGCTGCGGCTCAAGCACCGGCACATGTTGCAGCAAACCCGGCGCCCGTGGCGGCACGTCCGTTGCCTGCCTTGCGCCATGTGCCCGAGCCGGTCGCGGTCAATCATGGCGCGCCGTTGCATGGACCGCTCAATGCGTTCCGTGGACCGTTGCGCCGTTATCCCGGCGAACCGGCCGGCGCCACCGCAGCGACCGAGAGCAGTGCATCAGATCGTTATCCGTCGTACACAGAACTCATCTCCCACGCGGGGTGAGCGCGGCGGCTAGCACGGCAGTTCCCCGCGGCCGGTAGGAGCAACCGCCGCAGGTTCCCGCTTCATTCGTTGTGGCATTCGCTGCGATTCACTGGTGTTGTCTGAAGGACGCCGTTCACCGACGCCCCTCGTCCACGCGCGTTACTGGCGTCCGTAGGTATCGTCGAAGCGCACGATGTCGTCTTCGCCGAGATACGAGCCGGACTGGACCTCGATCATTTCGAGCGGCATCTTGCCCGGATTTTCGAGGCGGTGGGTGACACCCAGCGGAATATAAGCCGATTCGTTTTCGGAGACGATAAAGCGCTCTTCACCACGCGTGACGAGCGCCGTGCCGCGCACGACGATCCAATGTTCGGCGCGGTGATGATGCATTTGCAGCGAGAGCCGCGCACCCGGTTTCACCACGATCCGTTTGACCTGGAAGCGCTCGCCGGTGTCGACGGAATCGTAGTTGCCCCACGGGCGATGCACCTTGCGATGGTTGGCCGCTTCCAGCCCGCCGTCGTTGCGAATCCGGCCCACGATCTTCTTGACGTCCTGCACGCGCGACTTGTCGGCGACCAGAATGGCGTCGGCCGTTTCCACCACTACGAGATCCTGCGTACCCACGCAGGCAATCAGGCGTCCTTCCGAATGCGCGAAGGTCGAGGCCGCGCCTTCGAACATCACGCGTCCGCGTCCCACGTTCTGATCGGCGTCCTTGTCCGAGATATCCCAGATCGCGTCCCACGAACCCACGTCGGACCAGCCTGCCTGCAACGGCACGACCACGCCCGAGGCCGCGCTTTGATCGTTGCCGAGCTGTTCCATCACCGCATAGTCGATCGAATTCGACGGCGAGGCGCTGAACGCGTCGCGTTGCAGACGGAAGAAGTCGCCGTCCGCCTTGCCGCCCGCGAAGGCTGCATCGCAGGCTTCGTAAATAGCCGGCTGGAAATGGCGGATTGCCTTCAGCCAGGTCGACGCGCGCATGATGAAGATGCCGCTATTCCACCAGTACTCCTTCGAGTCGATGTAACGCTGCGCGAGTTCCAGATGCGGCTTCTCGACGAAGCGATCGAGCTTGCGCGCGCCGACCTTGCCGGTCACTTCCGCGTCGGCCTCTTGCGTGTGATTAGTCGTGCCAAGCGCCGCGCCGATGCGAATGTAGCCGTAGCCCGTTTCCGCGCGCGTCGGCACGATGCCCATCGTCACGATATGGCCGGCCGCCGCGTGCTGCACGCCGGCGGCCACGGCCGCGTGAAATCCGTCGATGTCGGTGACCGCGTGATCGGCGGGCATCACGACCATGATGCCGTCTTCGTCCTGCGCGGCGACCGAGAGGGCGGCCACCGTGAGTGCCGGCGCCGTATCGCGGCCGGCGGGTTCGAGAATCAGCCGGGTCGGCTTGCCGCTCGTGCGCAATTGCTCGGCAGTGGTGAAGCGCTGTTCTTCATTGGCCACCACGACGAGCTGCTCGGTGAGCGGATAGCCGGCCTCGAGTCCGTCGAGACGGCGCGTGGTGGATTGCAGCAGCGAATCGTCGCCTAGCAGGCCGATCAACTGTTTCGGATACTGTTCGCGCGACATCGGCCACAACCGCGTGCCGGAACCGCCCGCCAGAATCACGGGATGAACCTTGAGCTTGACGTTCAGGGACTTGACTTGCGTGGACCGGGTGTCGGCGGGCGTTGCCGTAACCGGAGCTGTCATGATGGACTCCTCGAGGCTGGGTGAATGCGTCGAGTTTTATCACGAACTCAGGAATCAATAAAAGCGCGTTAAATAGAAACTATATAAAACGCCTAATCAAATTCTCAATTTCGTGAAGAAAAAATGTCCGGATAATTTTTTAAAAAGAAAAATTACCCGAAAAAAATCACGGACCATTTTTTTACCGCTGTCCATGCGTCAGAATGATAGAGGAAGGCGGCGCGTAAGCTTCGTAGGAAAACGCTCTTAAAGTGCGAGACCGGCTGACATCAAGGCTTGCAAGGCGCCACTAAAACGCCGAATTCGGTAACAATTGCCGAACAAAATTCAGAAAAAATGCCGAAACATTGACCGATACAATTTGAGATATTTTGCGGTCTTGCAGTGGGAATTTTAATATCGCTTTATCTATACCTGAACAAGGGTATTCACTCATTCCGACACAGATTTCCCAATCGGCTGTTCAGGCAGTTTTTTCGCGTGGGAAACAGAAGGGCAATTAGCACCGGTTCAGACAGTTACGCGTCGCGCATGGAATTGCATGACGCGGTTACCGGCGTTGTGCGTCCCGTCGCCGGACTGCATTTCAACCAACCAACGGATGGCACTTGACTGACGAACTGAGGGGCAGCGCATGCTGAGCGTTCTATCGAGAATCATCGACATCGCCATGGTCGCGCTCGGCGCCGCCATTGCGGCGGCCGTGCACAGCGGGAAAGTCGTGTGGCTGGACGATATGCAAAGCGTCTCGCTCGCGTTCGATTGCCTGCTGGTGGTGGTGTTTTTCCCGGCGCTCGGGATCTATCAGTCGTGGCGCGGCAAGCCGCTCTACGACCTGCTGTGCCGCGTGGCGGGCTGCTGGCTGCTGGTGGAAGTCACCGGCGTGCTGATCAGTTTCAGCCTGCACCGCTCGGACAGCCTGTCGCGGCTGTGGCTCGTCTATTGGGCCGTGGCCACCATCGTGCTGCTGATCGTCACCAAGGTGATCGTCTATTCGATTCTGCGCGGACTGCGCCGCGAAGGCTTCAATCAGCGCGCGGTGGCGATCGTCGGCGGCGCGCCGTATGGGCGCTTTCTGATCCAGCAGATGCGCAGCCGTCCTGACGCGGGCTTCTCGCCGGTCGTGGTGTTCGATGAAGACAGCACGATCAATCACTATGAAGATCCGGACGCGGGCGAGGCGATCGAAGGCGTGCCGGTCGAGCGCGACTATCAGCGCATGCTGCAGCTCGTGCGCCAGCGCGCGATCCGCGAACTGTGGCTGGCGCTGCCGATCTCGAAGGAAAAAGCGATCCATCGCTTCGTGATGGATCTGCGCAACGACTTCGTGAACATCCGCTTCATTCCGGACGTGCGCAGCCTGACGCTCTTCAATCAGCCGATGGTCGATCTGCTCGGCGTGCCGGCGATCAACCTGGCCGCCTCGCCGATCACCGATCTGCGCGTGCTGCCCAAGCGCGTGTTCGACCGTCTGTTCGCGCTCGCCGCGTTGACCGCGCTCGCGCCGGTGATGCTGGTGATCGCCGCCGCGGTGAAGATCAACTCACCGGGCCCCGTGTTCTTCCGGCAGAAGCGCAAGGGCATCGACGGCCATCAGTTCGAGATCTACAAGTTCCGCTCGATGAAGATGCACAAGGAAGAGCACGGCAAGATCACCCAGGCCACACGGCGCGATCCGCGCATCACGGCGGTCGGCGCGTTCCTGCGGCGCACCAGTCTCGACGAACTGCCGCAGTTCATCAACGTGCTGCGCGGCGAGATGTCGGTGGTCGGCCCGCGTCCGCATGCGCTCGAGCACGACGACATCTACAAGGATCTGGTGAAGGGCTACATGCATCGCTACCGGATCAAACCGGGCATCACCGGGTGGGCGCAGATCAACGGCTATCGCGGCGAAACCGACCGCATCGAAAAGATGATGGGCCGCGTCAAGCTCGATCTGTACTACATGCAGCACTGGACCTTCTGGCTCGACATCAAGATCGTCGTGCTGACGCTGTGGAAAGGCTTCGTGGGCAGCAACGCTTATTGACGGCCCGGCGTTTTCTTGCGGGCTTCGGTCACGCGTCATGTGACTAATTATTGGATTCCATTTTCCGAGGTGTAATACATGAACCTGACGATCATCGGTAGCGGCTACGTAGGCCTCGTGACGGGCGCTTGTCTGGCCGACATCGGCCACGATGTGTTCTGTCTCGACGTCGATCAGCGCAAGATCGACGTGCTCAACAACGGCGGTGTGCCGATCCATGAACCGGGTCTGCAGGAAATCATTGCGCGCAATCGCAAGGCCGGCCGCCTGAAGTTCTCGACCGACGTCGAAGCCGCCGTCGCGCACGGCGATATCCAGTTCATCGCGGTCGGCACGCCGTCCGACGAAGACGGCTCCGCCGACCTGCAATACGTGCTCGCTGCCGCGCGCAATATCGGCCGCCATATGACGGGCTTCAAGGTGATCGTCGACAAATCGACGGTGCCGGTCGGCACGGCTTCGCGCGTGCGCGAAGTGATCGCCGCCGAACTCGCCGAACGCAACGCCGCGCATATGTTCTCGGTGGTTTCGAATCCCGAGTTCCTGAAAGAAGGCGCGGCGGTTGAAGACTTCACGCGGCCCGATCGCATCGTGCTCGGTTGCGACGAAGACGTGCCCGGCGAAAAAGCGCGCGACCTGATGAAGCGTCTGTACGCGCCGTTCAACCGCAATCGCGAACGCACGCTGTACATGGACGTGCGCTCGGCCGAATTCACCAAGTACGCGGCCAACGCCATGCTCGCCACGCGCATTTCGTACATGAACGAACTCGCGAATCTGGCCGACCGCGTCGGCGCGGATATCGAGGCTGTACGCCGCGGCATCGGCTCCGATCCGCGCATCGGCTACGACTTCCTGTACGCCGGTTGCGGCTACGGCGGCTCGTGTTTTCCGAAAGACGTGCAGGCGCTGATCCGCACAGCCGCTGATTTCAAGGCGAATCTGCGAATTCTCGAAGCGGTCGAAGCCGTCAACGACACGCAAAAGAAAGTACTCGCGCACAAGATCGTTTCGCGTCTGGGCGAAGACCTGTCGGACCGCACCTTCGGCGTGTGGGGCCTCGCGTTCAAGCCGAACACCGACGACATGCGCGAAGCGCCGAGCCGTCCGCTGATCGCCGAACTGCTGCGCCGTGGCGCGCGCGTGAAAGCGTACGACCCGGTCGCGATCGACGAATCGAAGCGCGTCTTCGCGCTGGATCTGAAAGACGTGCCGCAGCAACACGCGCGCCTCGAATTCGTGAAGGAAGAGATGGACGCGGCTGTCGGCGCCGACGCGCTGGTGATTCTCACCGAGTGGAAGGTGTTCAAGAGCCCGGACTTCGATTCGCTCAAACGCATTCTAAAGACGCCGCTGATTTTCGATGGCCGCAACCTGTACGAACCGGACGCGCTGCTCGAACTCGGTATCGAGTATCACGCGATCGGCCGGCAGCACGCGCTGCGCAACGCGCCGGCCAGGGTCGGCACGAACGCCTTGCCGCACGAGCACGCGCAAACGGCAGACGCGGCCGAAGCCGGCCGCTGATCGGTCGCTAACGTACCGGTAAGCCGTCATCACGGAGCCCGCCATGTTCGCCAACGTTCTGATCGTCTGCCATGCAAACGTGTGCCGTTCGCCCGCTGCCGAAATGCTGTTCAAGGCCCGGCAACGCGCGGCGCCGCGTTCGCAGGCGGCGCCGATCTCGTTTCATTCGGCGGGCTTGCGGGCGATGAACGGCCACGCCATGGACCCGGTCATGCAACGCCTGCTCGCCGAGCAGGGCGTGGCCTCCGGCATCCACTACTCGCGGCGGCTCGACCGGCAACTCGTGCGCAATGCCGATCTCGTGCTGGTCACCGAGCGCGCGCAGGTGAGCGACGTCGAAGCGCTCGATCCGGCTTCACGCGGCAAGGTCTATCCGCTCGGCAAGTGGGAAGCGGATTCCGACGTCGCCGATCCGCACGGCGGTGCGGAAACCGCTTATAGGGAGAGTCTCGTGCTCATCGAACATCTGGTCATGGGATGGCTGAAGAAAATATGCTGATGAAAAAACCCGCTGCACACTCATTCGCGAACGGCAAGTCCACGAATCTCAGTTCGAAGCTCGCCGCCACGCTTTTGCTGACGTCCTTTCTGTCGGCCTGCGCCACCGCACCTGGCAATTACCTCGATACGTCCCGTCTGAAAGACGACGGCCAGCACGACAGCCAGACCGCCGAAACCTATCCGGTCCATGTGATCGATGCCGCCGTCGTGACCGCGCAGGCGCAAGCCGCCGCCGGGAAGACGCAGGTGCTGCCGCCCTCCAACCTGAGCGACCCGTCGCAGTACGTGTACCGCCTCGCGCCGCAGGACATTCTCGGCATCACAGTATGGGATCACCCTGAATTGACCACGCCGCAGGGCAGCACGCTGTCGGCGGGCGGCAACACCACGCAGTCGATCGGCGGCGCCTTGCAGCAGCCGTACACGGCGGCGCTGCCGGGCCAGGCCGATCCGTACGGCCAGACCATCGCTGCCGACGGCACGATCTTTTTCCCGTTCGTCGGCCGTATCCGGGCCGCCGGCAAAACTGTCGGCGAGGTGCGCGATCAGTTGAGCACCGGCCTCGTGCGCTATATCCGCAATCCGCAAGTCGACGTGCGCGTACTGTCGTACCGCGGCCAGAAAGTGCAGGTGACCGGCGAGGTGAAGACGCCGGGCCCGCTCGCCATGAGCGACGTGCCGCTCACGCTGGTCGACGCGATCACGCGCTCGGGCGGCACGAATGCCGACGCCGATATTCAGCGCGTGCGTCTCACGCGCAACAACAAACTCTACGTGCTCGACGCCGACCGCATGCTCGATCGCGGCGACACCACGCAGAACGTGATGCTGCAGAACGGCGACGTGATCAACGTGCCGGACCGCACCGACAGCCGCGTGTTCGTGATGGGTGAAGTGAAGACGCCGATCCAGCTGCCGATCATCAAAGGCCGCATGACGATCGCCGATGCGCTCACGCAAGGCGGCGGCATTCTCGACACCGACGCCAATCCGCGCCAGATCTTCGTGATGCGCGGCATGAAGGATCACCCGACCACGCCGGACGTGTACCGCCTCGACATGACGCAGCCGGACGCCATCATGCTGTCCTCGCAGTTCCAGTTGCAGCCGCTGGATGTCGTGTATGTGGGCACCGCCGCGTCGACCACCTTCAACCGTGTGTTGCAGCAGGTGTTGCCAAGTGTGCAGACGTTGTTCTACCTGAAACAGCTGACGCGTTGATCGTCGTAACCGCAGTCTGAGCCGTCGTCAGGCCCCGCGCCGCGCCGTCCGTGATGGACGTGGCGCGGGACCGAAGCAAATACCGCTGTAACCGATACGGGAAGCGAATTGTGAGCAACCAAATCTCTCCACACATGGCCGGTCCGATCAAGACCGAAGAAGAGGACGTCGTCCTCGGACAACTGGTGCAGGTGATCCTCGACGACATCTGGTGGCTCATCGCCATCGCCGCGGTGATCGTCGGGATCGCCGGCGCCTATTGTTTTCTCGCCAAGCCGATCTATTCGGCCGACGCGCATGTGCGGGTCGAGCAATCGGACAACACGTCGCAGGCGCTCACGCAGACGCAGACCGGCGCGGCGATCACCACCGGCTCGACCTCGTTGCCGACCGACGCCGAGATCGAAATCATCAAGAGCCGCGGCGTGGTCGGCCCGGTCGTGCAGCAACTCAAGCTGAACTTCAGCGTCACGCCGAAGACGTTGCCTCTGCTCGGCAGCATCGCCGCGCGCATGGCCACGCCGGGTCAGCCGGCGCGTCCGTGGCTCGGTTTGTCGTCGTATGCATGGGGCGGTGAAGAGGCCGAGGTCGATTCGATCGACGTGATCCCCGCGCTGGAAGGTCAGAAGCTCACCATGAAGGTGATCGACGACCAGCAGTACAACCTGTACGCCGCGAACGGCTCGCTGCTGCTGCACGGGCGGGTCGGCCAGCAGGAGCAGGGCGGCGGCGTGACCATCATGGTCAACAAACTGGTGGCGCGCCCGGGCGAGGAATTCACGGTGATGCGCGCCAACGACCTCGACGCGATCTCCGCGTTCCAGTCGTCCATCACGGTGCAGGAGCAGGGCAAGCAGACCGGCGTGATCCAGATCTCGCTGGAAGACAAGAGCCCCGAACATGCCGCGCTGGTCGCCAACGCGCTCGCGCAATCGTATGTGCGCCAGCACGTGTTGAACAAGCAGGCCGACGCCAGCAAGATGCTCGACTTCCTCAAGAGCGAGGAGCCGCGCCTGAAGTCCGATCTCGAACGCGCCGAAGCCGCGCTGACCGCGTATCAGCGCCAGTCCGGCTCGATCAACGCGAGCGACGAGGCCAAGGTGTACCTCGAAGGCAGCGTGCAATACGAGCAGCAGATCGCCGGCCTGCGTCTGCAGATGGCGCAGCTCACCGAGCGTTACGGCGATGACCACCCGATGCTGGTAGCCGCGCGTCAGCAGATGGCCGAGTTGCAGGCGCAACGCACCAAATACGCCGACCGCTTCCGCGATCTGCCGGCCACCGAAGTGAAGGCCGTGCAGTTGCAACGCGACGCGAAGGTGGCGGAAGACATCTACGTGCTGCTGCTCAACCGCGTGCAGGAACTGTCCGTGCAGAAGGCCGGCACCGGCGGCAACGTGCATATCGTCGACGCCGCGCTGCGCCCGGGCGTGCCGGTCAAGCCGAAGAAGGCGCTGATCCTGTCGGCGGCGGTGATTCTCGGGCTGATCGCGGGCACCGGCTTCGTGTTCCTGCGCCGCAATATGTTCAAGGGCATCGACGACCCGGACCACATCGAGCGCGCGTTCCATCTGCCGGTGTTCGGCCTCGTGCCGCTCTCCGCCGAACAGGGCGTGCTCGAAGCCAGCTTCCAGCGCGGCGGCGAACGTCTGCGCTCGGTGCTCGCGAACGCGCGGCCGAAGGACGTCACCGTCGAAAGCCTGCGCAGTCTGCGCACCTCCATGCAGTTCACGCTGATGGACGCGAAGAACCGCATCGTCATGCTGACGGGTCCGATGGCGGGCGTCGGCAAAAGCTTCCTGACGGTCAACCTCGCGGTGCTGCTCGCGAACTCCGGCAAGCGCGTGCTGATGATCGACGGCGACATGCGCCGCGGCGTGCTCGAACGCTATCTGGGCGGTGCGCCGGATAACGGCCTGTCCGAATTGCTGAGCGGCCAGATCTCGCTGGAAGAAGCGATCCGCAGTTCGCAGGTGGACGGCCTGAGCTTCATCTCGTGCGGCCGCCGTCCGCCGAATCCGTCGGAACTGCTGATGTCGCCGCGTCTGCCGCAGTACCTCGAAGGCCTCGCCAAGCGCTACGACGTGATCATGATCGACACGCCGCCGGTGCTGGCCGTGACCGATGCGTCGATCATCGGCGCATATGCCGGCTCGACCTTCTTCGTGATGCGCTCGGGCGTGCACAGCGAAGGCGAGATCAACGATGCGTTGAAGCGTCTGCGCGCGGCCGGCGTGCACGTGCAGGGCGGCATTTTCAACGGCATGCCGGCGCGCTCGCGCGGCGGCTACGACCGTGGCTACGCGGCGGTTCAGGAATACCTGAGCACCTGAGGCGGCGGGTTTGCGGATGCACTGCGAACCTCGCGCAACGACGATAACAAAGGACATCACGATGAAAGTGACGGTACTGGTTCCGACTTACCGCCGCCCGGCCGATCTGGCGCGCTGCCTCGCGGCGCTGCAACGGCAGTCGCGGCGGCCTGACGAAGTGGTGGTGGTGGCGCGCGCCGACGACGAACCGACCCACGCATGCCTGCGCGATCCGTCTGTGGCGGGCGCGTTGCCGCTCGCGCTGGCGATTGTCGAAGTGCCCGGCCAGGTCGCGGCGCTCAATCGCGGTCTGGACGCCGCGCGCGGCGACGTGATCGCGATCACCGACGACGACGCCGCGCCGCACGTCGACTGGGTCGAACGCATCGCGGCCGCATTCGAGGGCGACGCGCGCCTGGGCGCGCTCGGCGGACGCGACTGGGTGCACGAAAAAGGCCGCGTACTGGACGGCGAGCGGCCGCTGGTGGGCAAGGTCACGGCGCACGGCAAGATCATCGGCAATCATCACCTGGGTGTGGGCGGCGCGCGCGAAGTCGACATTCTGAAGGGCGCCAACATGAGCTACCGCCGCGAGGCGGTGCGCACCATCCGCTTCGACGCGCGGTTGCGCGGCGCCGGCGCGCAGGTCCACAACGACATGGCGTTCAGCCTCGCCGTGAAGAATGCCGGCTGGAAGCTGATGTACGACCCGCGCGTGGCGGTCGACCATTTCCCCGCCGAGCGTTTCGACGACGACCGCCGCGACGCGCAAACCATGGCCGCCTTGCGCAACGCCGCGTTCAATTTCCATCTGATCCTGCGCGACCAGTTGCCGCCGCTGCGTCGCGAAACCGCCTGGTGGTGGTGGACGCTGGTGGGCACGCGGGTCTATCCGGGCCTCACGCACGCGGCGCTCGCGCTGCTCTCGAAGCAGGCGGGCCTGAAGCTCACGCGCTGGCGCGCCGTGCGCAGCGGTGCACACGAGGCGCGTCGCGCGCTGTCACGCGCCGCGTGATCGCCACACCGCGCACCACGTCGCGCACGTTCGCGCATCGGCGCACGGCCCGCATCCGGGCCGCCGATGCCCCTTTCCACCGGCAGAGCGGAGTGCCTGCATGAGTACGAAAGTTCACGTTCATCTGTTTTACGGCGCCGACCCGCGCTTTTACCGACCGGGCGACAACATTGGTTGTCTGTACGGCTATCACCACGCGGAATCCGACGCGTTCAAGCTCACCTATTCGCAGGATGCCCGCGAGAGCAAGCCGGTGCGCTTGCTGCGCCGCGCGCTGAAGGCGGCGCTCGGGTTCGACTTCATCCATACGTGGCGCAACCGCGCCGAGATGCTGCGCTCGGACGTGATCTGGACGCATACCGAACAGGAATGGCTGTCCGCAGCCCTTATGCTGCTGCTGAGCGGCCGCAAGGCTGGCGCTGACGCATCCCCCTTGCTGCTCGCGCAAAGCGTGTGGCTGCTCGATAAATGGCCTTCCTACGGCATTCTGCGCAGCTGGCTGTATCGCAAGCTGATGGCGCGCGCCGATCAGCTCACCACGCTCGCCAGCGAGAACGCCGAACTGTGCCAGCGTTATTTCGCTCGCGACGCCAAGCCGCTGCTGTACGGCCTGAACACGCACGACTTCCCCGTCAAGACGCCGGCCGAATGGACGCCGCACACGCCGATCCGCATTGCCGCGATCGGCAACGACCGCGACCGCGATTGGGAGACGCTCATCAAGGCGTTCGGCAACGACCCGCGCTACACCGTGAAGCTTGCGACCCGGCGCCGGATTCCGGCGTCGCTGCGCGCGCCCAACGTCGAGATCGCGCTGTTCTCCGGCATCAAGAAGCAACACGAACTGTACGACTGGGCCGATCTGATCGTCGTGCCCTTACGGCCGAATTCGCACGCCTCGGGCATCACCGTGATGCTCGAAGCGGCGGCGGTCGGCAAGCCGATGGTGGTCACGAATGTCGGCGCCTTGCAGGATTATTTTCCGGCTGGCGAGGCGTTCTATATTCCGCCGTTCAATCCGCAGGCGCTGCGTGAAGCGGTCGATGAGCTCGCCGCCGCGCCGCTCGACGCGCTGCGCCAGGCGCAGGCGGCCGCTGCCGGCCTGCTGTCGCGCGATCTGACGACGCAGCACTACGCCATGCAGCACGTGCAGATCACGCAGGAGATGCTGCGCGCGCGCGCAGCGGCGCGCACGCGCTCGGCGGTCGGCATGGCGACGGCGGCGGGCGTGTCCGAGTCCGAGCGGCGGCCGGCGCGCCAGTCGCGCGGAGGTCTCTGAACGATGTCGACGCTTACGCGAAGCGCCGCTAGCGCGAACGGCACCGGACGGGCACCGTCCAGCAGCCGCAAGGAATGGCTGCCGGAGGCTTTGCTGTGGTTCGTCACGACGCTGCTGATCGGCGCGCATCAGGGCACGGTGCTCACGCTCGCGTTTCCGGTGCTCGCGATCCTGACGGGCCTGTGGCTCTACTTCAAGAGTCCGGCGCGCTACATCGGCTTCATGTGGTGGCTGTGGTTCCTGAGCCCGGAAGTGCGGCGTCTGGCCGACTGGTCCAAGGGCTCGTTCACGCCGACCAGCCTGATCCAGGTCGCGCCGCTCGCGGTGACGATGATCAGCGCGCTGTCGCTGCTGCGCTACTACAAACTGCTCGCGCAGCGGCGCGGCCTGCCGGTGCTGCTGGTCCTGCTCGGGCTCATCTATGCGTTCCTCGTCGGCGTGATGTCGAGCGGGCCGCTCGCGGCCACCTACGACCTCGCGAACTGGCTGTATCCGATTCTGATCGGCTTTCACATCATGGCGCACACGCGCCAGTATCCGAAGTACCGCGACACCATCGTCAATACGTTCATCTGGGGCATGCTGGTGATGGGCGGCTACGGTCTGGTGCAGTTCTTCATCATGCCGCAATGGGACGCGCTGTGGATGCTCGGCTCGCAGATGAATTCGCAAGGCGACCCCGTGCCGATGGGCGTGCGCGTGTTCAGCACGATGAACTCGTCGGGACCGTTCGCGTTCGCGATGATGGGCGCGATGGTGTTCGTCATGGCGGCCACGCACCGGGTGCGCTGGGTCGCCGCGGCGCTCGGCTTCTTCGCGTTTGCGCTGAGCCTCGTGCGTTCGACGTGGGGCGGCTGGGTCATCGCGCTTTTGATTCAGCTCGTCAAATCGAACAACAAGGTGCGGGTGCGCATTGTCGCCAGCGCGGTGCTGTTGGCGGGACTGTGCGTGCCGCTGCTGGCGGTCGGTCCGGTGGCCGAGCGGATGCAGGCGCGCCTGACCACCATCGTCAACCTGAACGACGACCAGAGCTATGCCGCGCGTAACGAGTTCTACGCGACCTTCGCCAAAACGGCCTTTACCGATGTCTCCGGCGAAGGCATGGGCGCCACCGGCACCTCCACCAAGCTCTCGAACGACGGCGGCCAGCTCGGCCAGTACGGCAACTTCGATAGCGGCGTGATGAACATTCCATTCGTGCTCGGCTGGCCCGGCACGCTGCTCTACATGTCCGGGATCATCTGGCTGGTGACGCGCGCGGTGCTCGCGTCGTTCAAGCTGCGCAACGACAAGTTCGTGTCCGCCTGCATGAGCCTGAGTCTCGCGACCTTCGCGATGCTGGTGTTCACGAATTCGCTGGTCGGCACGGGCGGGCTGCTGCTTTTCATGAGTGTTTTTTCGATTCTTTCCGCGGTGCATTACGAAAAGATCAACCGCGCACGTATGTCAAATCACACGCTATCTTTCCACGGAGGCACTGATTGAGAGTCGCCATTGTCACGCACGTCGTGCGCCATAACGACGGCCAGGGGCGCGTCAACCACGAGATCGCGCGCGCGGCTCTCGACGAGAACATCGGCGTCACGCTGATTGCCTCGCACGTCGCGCCGGATCTGCTCGCGCATCCGAACGTCCGCTGGGCGCCGATCAAAATCGGCCGCTGGTGGCCGACCAATCTGCTGCGCCAGCAGGTGTTCGCGTTCAAGAGCGCGCTGTGGCTGCGCGCGCATCGCCGCGAATACGACGTGCTGCACGTGAACGGCTTCATCACGTGGATGCCCGCCGACGTCAACACCTCGCACTTCGTGCATAGCGGCTGGTTCGGCAGCAAGTACTACCCGTTCGGTCTTACCAAGGGCGTGTGGTCCGCGTATCAATCCGTCTATACGCGCTGCAATGCGCTGCTCGAACGCTGGGCTTACCGGCGCTCGAAGGTGATCACGGCGGTGTCGCAAAAGGTCGCCGACGAAATCCGCGCGATCGGCCTCACGCCCGATAACCGTGTCGACGTGATCTACAACGGTGTGGATACGCAAGGCTTCGCCGCGGCCACCGGCGACCGCGAGAAATTCGGCTTACCGAAAGACGCGTTTTTGCTGCTGTTCGTCGGCGATCTGCGCACGCCGCGCAAGAACCTCGGCACCGTGCTGGCCGCGCTCAAACATCTGCCCGAGCACGTGCAGATCGCGGTGGCCGGCTTTCTGCCGGGCAGCCCGTATCCGGAAGAAGCGAAGGCGCTCGGTATTGCGCATCGCGTGCATTTTCTCGGTCTCGTGAAAGAGATGCCGGTGCTGATGCATTCGGTCGACGCCTTCGTGTTTCCGTCGCGCTATGAAGCGATGAGCCTGTCGCTGCTCGAAGCGATGGCAGCGGGCTTGCCGGTGGTCACGGCGCGCACCGCTGGCGGCGCTGAAATCATCACGCCGGAGTGCGGCATCGTGCTCGACGATCCGGACGATCCCAAGGCGCTGGCCAGCGCGGTCGCGAGGCTTGCTGACAACCACGTGGCGCGCCGCGCGATGGGCGTCGCCGCCAATGAACTCGCGACCGGCTTCGGCTGGGCGCGCATGGCCGAGCAATACATCGCGCTGTATCGGCAACTCGCAGGACAGCAGAAAGATCGCCGACGCAGCGAGGCGGAAGCGGCAGCGGTCGCCAAGACCGACGCTCTGACGCTGAACACGCTGGCCGGCCAGAAAAGCGCGGAATGACGTTGCGGGTTTCACTCACTCGCCCGATGCATTCATCGCTCAACTATCACAACTCTCAGAACGCACAGGGGTCACAACCATGACGACGAGCTCTATCAAATCGCTGCAGATCGGGATGCACTGGTTCCCCGAGCGCGCGGGCGGCCTCGACCGCATGTACTACTCGCTGGTCGGCGCGCTGCCGGGCGCGGGCGTCGCGGTGCGCGGCGTGGTGGCCGGCTCGCCCAAAGTGGCGGCCGACACCGGCGGCGCCATCAACGGCTTCGGCTCCGCCGCGCAATCGCTGCCGCTGCGGCTGATGGCGGCGCGCCGCGCGCTGCGTCAGGAAATCAGCACGTCGCGTCCCGACGTGATTTCCTCGCACTTCGCGCTCTATACCTTTCCGGGTCTCGACGTGACGCGCGGCATTCCGCAGGTTTCACACTTTCAGGGGCCGTGGGCCGACGAGAGTCATGTAGAAGGCGCCGATTCGCTCGGCCAGCGCGCCAAGCGCTATCTCGAGCAATCGGTCTATGCGCGCTCGTCGCGGCTGATCGTGTTGTCGGAAGCGTTCGGCAAGATTCTCACCTCGCGCTATCGCATTGCGCCGGACCGCGTGCGCGTGGTGCCGGGTTGCGTCGATGTCGAGCAATTCAATTTGCCGATCACGCCCGCCGAGGCGCGTCTGAAGCTGCAATTGCCGCAAGACCGGCCGATCGTGCTGGCGGTGCGGCGTCTGGTGCGCCGTATGGGTCTTGAGGATCTGATCGACGCGGTGAAGCTGCTCAAGCGCACGGCGCCGGATGTGCTGCTGCTGATCGCGGGCAAAGGGCGGCTCGAAGGCGAGTTGCAGGCGCGCATCACCGAGGCGGGTTTGGAGGACAACGTGAAGTTGCTGGGTTTCGTGCCCGATCAGCATCTGGCGGCGCTGTATCGCGCAGCGAATATCAGCGTCGTGCCGACGGTGGCGCTTGAGGGCTTCGGCCTGATCACGGTCGAATCGCTGGCTTCCGGTACGCCGGTGCTCGTGACGCCGGTGGGTGGCTTGCCGGAAGCGGTGGCGGGTTTGTCGCCGAATCTGGTGCTGCCGGAAACGGGCGCGAAGGCCATCGCGGACGGACTCGCAGGCGCGCTCAACGGCACGCTGAAATTACCGGATGCCGAAGCATGCCGCCGTTATGCGCGTGAGAACTTCGATAACTCGGTGATCGCGAAGCGGGTGGCGTCGGTGTATGGAGAGGCGATTGCGGCGGGTGGGGTGCACTAACGTTAAGGCAAGACGCACGACAAAAACGCGGGCCCGATATAAAGATCGGGCCCGCGTTTTTTTGTGCTGAGAACCAGAGCGCGGCGCTGAAAATCAGGAGCGCGGTTTAACGCGCGGCCGTTTCGGTGGCCGCACGCGCTCATCGCGAATCAAAACGTCTCGTGATGCTCGTTGCGCCCCAGATCCGCATGAACCATCATGTGGCACAACTGCTCCAGCGTGGTTTCCGGTTTCCAGCCGAGTTTTTCATGAGCCTTGTCCGCGCAGCCGATCAGCAGGTCCACTTCGGCCGGGCGATAGAACTTCGGATTCACGCGCACCAGCGTCTTGCCGGTGGCGACATCGATACCTGACTCGCGCTCTTCCTTACCCGACCATTCGAGTTGATAGCCCGCCGCCGCAAACGCCATGCGCACGAAATCGCGGACCGTTTCAGTGCGGCCGGTGGCGAGCACGAAGGTGTCCGGTTCGTCGGCTTGCAGCATGCGCCACATACCTTCCACGTATTCGAGCGCGAAGCCCCAGTCGCGCTTGGCGCTCAGGTTGCCGAGTTCGAGCACGTCCTGCTTGCCGAGCTTGATCTTGGCGACGGTGTCGGTGATCTTGCGGGTAACGAATTCGCGGCCACGCAGCGGCGATTCGTGATTGAACAGAATCCCGCTGCTCGCAAACAGGCCATATGACTCGCGATAGTTGATGGTCGACCAATGCGCGAACAGTTTGGCGACGCCATACGGGCTGCGCGGATAGAAGGGCGTGTCCTCGCGTTGCGGGACGGCCTGCACGAGGCCGAACATTTCCGACGTCGACGCCTGGTAGTAACGCGTCTTCGGATTCAGAATACGGATGCCTTCGAGCAGATTCAGCGCGCCAATGCCAGTCACTTCGGCGGTGGTCACCGGCTGGTCGAACGAAACGCCCACGAAGCTTTGCGCGGCGAGGTTATACAACTCGTCGGCCTGCGCGCCTTCGAGCAGGCGCAGCGTCGAACCGAGGTCGGTCAGATCGTGTTCGACCAGACGCAGATTCGGATGATCGAGCACGCCGAGCTCACGCATGCGCCAGAAATTGACGGAGCTCGTGCGCCGGTAAGTGCCGGTCACGATATAGCCCTTGTCGAGCAGCAGTTTGGTCAGATAGGCGCCGTCCTGTCCGGATACGCCGGTGATGATCGCTTTGCGTGGTTGGCTCATAGCTTGCCTTCGTGATTGTTAAAAGAGAGAGAAAAAGCGCTTCAGGGCGTGCCTTCCAACAGCCGCCGCACCAACGGTTCGACGACCTGAAAATCCTGTTCGGCCTTAAGCTGGTACAGACCCGGCTTGGGATGCGCACCGTCGGACATCAGCGTCTTCCAGTCCGGCAAATTGCTGATGTACGCGAACTGATCGACGAGCGGCACCTGCTGCTCGGCGGCCACGCGGCGCGTCATCGCGACCATCGTCGCGAGCCGCGCGTTGAGGCGGTTGTCGGGCATCGGGTTCGCGGTCTGCAGAACCGGCTGCTTGCCGAGTGCGCGGGCGGTTTTCACGAGCGTCGTTTCGGCCGTGTAGAACTGCTCGGGCGTCTGGTTCTGCATTACTTCGTTAATGCCGTAATTGATCAGCACGATCTGCGCGGACGAAGCGGCGAGCCGTTCCTGCCACGGCAAACCCGCCGTCGGCCCGGCGCGGCGATTGCCCGTGCCGTCGCGCAGTTGCGTCGCCATCGTGTTGCCCACGCCGTAGTTCGTCACGCGCACCCGTTCGCCGTGGCGCGCCTGCAATTCGTCCTGCAGATACGCCACCGCGTTTTGCGCCTGCGGGCCGCAATGACCTTCGCTGCAGGTAATGCCGAGCGTCGTCGAATCGCCGTAGGCCTCGATCAGCACTTGTGTTCGCGGGCCCGGCGCCGCGCCGAACGCGGCGGATGCGAGCAGCGATGCAGCGGCGCATACGCTTGCGGCAAGCCATGCGCGGCGCTTCATGCGCTTCATGCGCGGCTTTGCGGCGCTTGCGGCGCCGTGCTGACGCCGCCGCCGTTGGCGGCCTGCGTCGGCGCATGCGCCGGTGCCTTGCCCGCCGAGCCGAAAATCAGGCGCTTCTCGAACGCAAACCACGTGATGCTGGCGTAGACGAGCGTGATCGCGAGCGCGAGCGCGGCGGTGACGAAACGGTTCAGATGCAGCGGCCACAGCGCATACAGCACGCTCAGGTGAATCAGATAAATCGTGTAGCTGATGGTGCCGATATAGACCAGCACGGGATTGCACAACAGCCGTTTGACGATGCCCTTGCTCTGCAGGGCGATGACCACGACTGAAGTACAAAGCACCAGCGAAACGCTGTAGAGCCCGGCGTTCGACAGCGGCGTATTGGCCGCGCGAAAGCGCGGAAAGTGCAGATGCAGCCACGCGAGGATGGCCAGCGCCGCAATCAATCCCAGCACGGCGACGCCTTTGTAAGGCTCGAGCGCATTGCGGTCACGCCGCACGGCAACCGCCAGCAGCGCGCCGGCCGCGAGCAGGTCCATGCGGAACGGCGTGAGGTAATAGATCGGCCAGAAGGAATCGAACCAGGGCGTGGCCACCGCGCGCAGCACGGGCACCAGCAGGATCAAGGCGGCCGCCACGTAGCCGAGCACGCGCTCGGGCACGAGCAGGATCACGAACGGCCAGACAATGTAGAACTGCTCTTCGACGGCGAGCGACCACAGGACATTCAGGCTGTCGTGACCGCTCTGATTGAGCGCGTCGCCGATATTGGTCGCGAAGAACGCGTACCACTGCCAGTGCTCTGCCCAGCCGAGACCGAACAGAATCGATGACACCACCATCAGCAGCACGTAGGGCGGCAGGATGCGGCGCGCCCGGCGTGTATAGAAGTAGCCGAAATACGACTGCTGACGCGCCTTGCGTTCGAGCAGGATGCCGGTGATCAGAAAACCGCTCAAAACAAAAAACAGATCGACGCCCATCCATAGCGGCGCTTTCAACGCGTGCTGCGCGAACACGGCGAGTACGGCGATGGCGCGCAAGCCGTCGAGCTGCACGATGCGGCGGGAGTGGGAAGGCGCTAAGGGCAGTGCGCTGGCAGTCATGAACCGTCCATGGTGTGAAGCAGATGGGCCGGGCGAAGGATCGCGCGAGGGTTTCGTGGAGCAGGCGCGCTCGCTTCGCATCGCAACGGAAGTGCAATCGATTCTAGGGAAAATAAATTCGTGAAAAAACGGGAATGAATTGGATAAATGAATCAGATTGCAACAGGGTGTTTCGTTATCCATTCACAATGGATTTTTATGCTTGTGTCGAACGCATGACGGGATATGTAATAAGTGCGGATTGCTTTGCTGGGCATCGGTAAGGATGGATGCTGACAGGTCTGCGGACAACGCCGCCATAGCCGATTTCGTTTTAATCGATTTTTAATTGGTTTCTTTCACGACGCTTAAAGCGTCGAATATTTTTGAATTATTTTCGATTTTCGTCGCGGCGTTTTTTCCGCGTAATGTGAGCCGTGCGGATTGGGTGGCCAAGGACGGCGCGTGGGCCTCACGCCCTGATTGCCGTCAAGGCGCGCGGACCTGCGGGGTTTGCCGAGGTTCGCTTGTCGGGACGCGCTGCCCAAGTCCTGTTCCCGCACGAATCTGTCCTATGTCCTTGCACGGCTTCTAGCGGTCTGCATCACGAGATCGACCGCGTTCGTAGCGTCATTCATTGAGTTGTGTTTCCGCGCGAGCCTCATTGCCCGCGCGCGGCGCTGACTGGAGGAAATACCTTGCCCCGTTTCACGTTCAAAAGCTGGCTCGCTGTTTTTGCGTGCGCCGCCGGACTGGCTGCGGGAGCGGCCAGTTTCACGGCCCATGCGGAAACCGCGTTGAACGCGAAAACATCGTGGATCGGCAATACCTTCGGTTTCGGCGACGGCAGCTGGGCGCAGATCAACATCACCGCGATCGCGGTGGCGCCCGATGGCAAGGTCTATACGAACGCGCCGTGGGACGAAAGCGGCGCTGAGGCGAGCGTCTATCAGAACGGCAAGATGCTCGGCTTCGCGGGCGGCACCCATGGCTGGGGCAATGGTGGCGGCAACGCGGTCGCTTTGAATCGCAAATACGTGTTCGTTGCGATCGCGGTCGGCAATGAAAAAGGACGCCTGGTCGAGCAGGGCGTGTGGCCGGAGAAGGGCAAGCAGTGGTACGGCATTTCGCGCCGGCAGATTGCCGATCCGAAGCGCGCCGCGCCCTTCCAGCCCGCCGCGAAGAGTGCCGACCCGCACGCGCAGCTGGCGGCCGGCTTCCTGATGATGAACGAAGTTCCGACCGGCACGAGCGCCGAGATCGGTGGGCTCGCTGCGAACGACACCACGCTGTACGCGGCGAACACGGCGCGCGATCGCATCGAGGTGTACGACGCCGAATCGATGCAGCAAAAAACCACTTGGAGCGTGCACGAGCCGGGCCGACTCGCGCTGGCGCCGGACGGCACGCTGTGGGTGTTGAGCGGCACGCGCAACGATCGTGAGCCGCACGTGGAGCACTACACGTCTACCGGCAAACGCATCGACGAAAACTTTACGCTGCCTGGCGGAACGATCGCGGTGGATATCGCGGTCGATGCGCAAGGCCGCATCCTGATTGCCGATAACGGTCCACGTCAGCAGGTGCTGTATTTCAGCAAGAACAACGGCCGTTATGGCGAGTCGGGCGCGCTCGGCGAGCGCGGCGGCATTTTCAGCGGCGTCGCCGGTAAGCCGGGCCCGCAGCGGTTCAACGGACTCACTGGCGTGGGCGTGGATGCGCGCGGCAACGTGTACGTGTCGACCAACGGCATCGGTCCGCGTTACGACCCGATCGGTGCGGGCCTCGGGGCCACGCTCGAAAGCTACGCGCCGGATGGCAAGCAGAACTGGCAGGTGCAGGGGCTGTTGTTCGTCGATGGCGCGTGGATCGATCCGTCGCGCCCGGACAGCGTCTATACCGGCAACAAGCGCTTCGAACTCGATCTGTCGAAGCCTGCGGGACAGGACTGGAAATACGCAGGTTTCCTCTCTAACCGTTTCAAGTACCCGGACGATCCGGTGTTCCACACCGATCAGTATCCCGGCCTGCCGATCGCCCGCAAACTGAAGGGCCGCACTTTCCTGTACCTCACGGACATGTACGCGGACCATCTGAAGATCTATCGCTTCGATGCGCAGCACGACGGCGAAACAGCGATTCCTTCCGGCTTCATCGCGGGGCGCGAGCGCGCGGTGGCCAAGGTGCCGAATGCACCGCCGGGCGGCGACTGGATCTGGCGCGATACGAACGGCGACGGCAAGTTCAACATCGACGAATTCGCGCTCAACACGAGCGGCACGAAGCTCGCGGGCGGCTGGGGCTGGTGGGTCGACACCGCCGGCGACATCTGGCGCACGCGCGACACCAAGGGCATCTATCGCTTCCGTTTCGGCGGGCTGGATGCGAAGGGCAATCCGCTCTACTCGTATTCGAACATGACGCAGTACCCGGTGCCGCAACCGTTCACGGAGCTGCATCGCGCGATCTATGACCCGGACACCGACACGATGTACGTGAGCGGCTACACGCCCGACACACCGGTCGATCGCGGCTTCTGGAAAGAAGTGGGCCGCGTGCTGGTGCGCTACGACAAATGGTCGAGCGGCAATCCCGTGCAGCGCTATGCGATCACGCTGCCGTGGCAGACGCAGAGCAAACCCATCGCCACGATCATCGGCCTGACGGTCGAAGGGCAATACATTTTCGGCGTCGAGCCGGTCGGCGCGGTGCACGTGTGGGACAAGGACAGCGGCAAGGAGGTCGGCGTGATCCGGCCGGGCCCGGAAGTGGGCCGCGCGTCGGGCTGGGTCGATGTGCCGAACGGCATCAGCGCCGCCAAACGGGCCAACGGCGAGTACCTCGTGTTCGTCGAGGAAGACGCGCGCGGCAAAGTGATGATGTACCGCTGGAAGCCGTGATGAACGAGGCATGAGCGCTTCAGCGCATGACAAGGCGACCCGCAGGCAAACGTAGTCAAACCCAAGGCATCCGATGGACAAAGGCATTCTCAAGAACGTAGCGATCAATTTCTTCGGGCTGGTGCTGCCGACTTTCGTCTCGCTCGTGACCGTGCCGTCGTATATCAAGCTGCTCGGCGTCGAGCGCTACGGCGTGATCAGCCTCGTGTGGACGCTGATCGGCTACTTCGGCATTCTCGATCTCGGCATGAGCATGGCCGCGCAGAATCACATCTCGAAGGCACGCGCGTCCGGCGACAAGGAAGAGAGCGCGCGCGTGTTCTGGAGCGCGACGTGGCTCAATCTCGCGACCGGCGTGATCGGCGGATTGATCATTTATTTCGGCGCGTTTCTCTACACCGCGTATTTCACCAAGGTGTCGCCCGAGCTGCAGCACGAGGTGTATATGGCGTTGCCGTGGCTCGCGGTGGCGATTCCGATCGCCAACGTCTCGTGGGTGTTCGCGGGCGCGATCAACGGCGCGGAACGCTTTGGCGTCTACAACACCAATCAGACCATCGGCACGTTTCTGTTCCAGTTGCTGCCGCTCGGCGCCGCGCTGTGGATGGGCGCGACCTTGCAGAACGTGCTGGCCGCAGCCGTGTTCGCGCGGATTCTGGCCGCGTTGCTGCTGGGCCGCTCGGCGCTGAAAGTGCTGGAAATCCGCCGCATTCTGCCGCCGCAATTCGGCGTGGCCAAGGGGCTGTTCAATTTCGGCGGCTGGATGCTGATTGCGAGCGTCACCACCATGATCGCCGAATCGCTCGACCGCGTGATGCTCGGCACGAGCCTCGGCGCGCGCTTCGTCACGTATTACACGGTGCCGCAGAACCTTGTCACGCGATTGAACATCGTGCCGACGGCGCTGGTGCGCACATTGTTTCCGCGCCTCTCCGCAGTGGGACGCGCCGACGCCGACACCATCACGCAGCAGTCGCTCGAATTTCTCAACGGCGTGTTCACGCCGGTCGCGCTGGTCGCGATGCTGGTGCTCGAACCGTTTTTGCATCTGTGGGTGGGCAATGAGATCGCCACCGTGGCCGCGCCGGTGGGCCGCATCATGATCGTCGCCGTGTGGCTGGTCGGCCAGGCGAACGTCACGCGGATTCTGATCCAGTCGCAGGTCAATCCCGCCACGGCCGCGCGCGTCGGTTTGTTCGAATTGCCCTTGTTTGCAGGGGCATTGTGGTTCGGCATCACGCGCTTCGGCCTGACCGGCGCGGCAGTGGCCGTGGCCGGCCGCGCGCTGTTCGACTACGCGGTGCTGCTGCGACTGTCCGCGATCCGTGCGAAGCAGATCGCGCTCGACATGCTCGCTCACCTTGCTTTCCTGCTGGCCAGCCTGTGGCTCGCCAGCTTCCTGCCGAGTCTCGCAATGGCGATTGTTGCCGGCGTATTGATGGTAGGCGCGAATGTCGCCTGGTCGATCACGATGACACCCGCCTTGCGCGATCTTGCGCGTTCACTGCTGTTGCGACTGAATCCGAGGAAAAGCGCATGAACCACGAAGTCCTTGAAGAAGCCGTGCTGCAACCCGCGACGCGCAGCGCACTGGCCGAACTCACCACCGTTCCCGGCGTGCAGGCGCCGCCGCGCCGCGCCGCGCTGCGCGCCGACAAGACAGTGCGCGTCGCGATCGTGCACGACTGGCTCGTCACCTACGCGGGCGCGGAGAAGGTGCTCGAACAGATCGTCGCGTGCTTTCCGGACGCGGACCTGTTCAGCCTCGTCGATTTTCTCGACGACCGCAGCTTCCTGCGCGGCAAGTCCGTCACCACGTCGTTTATCCAGAAGCTGCCGCTCGCGCGCACCAAGTACCGTTCGTATCTGCCGCTGATGCCGCTCGCGATCGAACAGCTCGACGTGTCCGCGTACGACGTGGTGATTTCGAGCAGCCACGCGGTCGCTAAGGGCATTCTGACCGGCCCCGACCAGGTGCATATCAGCTACGTGCATTCGCCGATTCGCTACGCGTGGGACTTGCAGCATCAATACCTCAAGCAGTCGAAGCTGACCAACGGCCCGAAATCGGCCATGGCGCGGCTGATTCTGCATTACATGCGCAACTGGGACATCCGCACTTCGAATGCGGTGGATGGCTTCGTCGCCAATTCCGAGTTCATCGCGCGGCGCATCAAGAAGGTCTATCAGCGCGATGCGCAGGTGATCTTCCCGCCGGTCGACGTCGAAGCCTTCGCACTGTGCGCCGACAAGGACGATTTTTATCTGACCGCGTCGCGCATGGTGCCGTACAAGAAGATCGATCTGATCGTCGAAGCATTCGCGCGCATGCCGGAGCGCAAGCTCGTCGTGATCGGCGATGGTCCCGACATGCAGAAGATCCGCGCGAAAGCGGGGCCGAACGTCGAGATCATGGGTTATCAGCCGTTCAAGGTGCTCAAGGAAAAGATGAGCCGCGCCAAAGCCTTCGTGTTCGCCGCGGAAGAGGACTTCGGTATTTCGGTCGTCGAAGCGCAGGCCTGCGGCACGCCGGTGATCGCCTACGGCAAGGGCGGCGCGCTCGAAACCGTGCGCGATCTGTCCGAGCCGCGGCCCACAGGCATGTTCTTCGACGACCAGAACGCCGAGTCGATCATCGCCGCGGTGGAGCGTTTCGACGGCCACGTGAAGCGTTTTTCGCCGCAGGATTGCCGCGCGAACGCCGAGCAGTTCTCCGCCGCGCATTTCCGCGAGCGCTTCTTCGCGCACGTGCGGGCGGCGGTGCCGGCGCTGCGCACGGCGACGCTGCCGCCGTACGTGCCGTATAAAGCGCCAACCGTCGCCAGCGGTCCGCGCATTCTGGCTGTCGATCAAAGCGGCGTGCTCGGCGGCGCCGAACTGTCGCTGCTGGAAATCGTCAAGGCGTTGCGCTCGCGCATCGAGGTCGTGCTGTTCGACGACGGGCCGTTCCGCAGCGCGCTCGCCAAAGCGGGCGTGGCCGTCGACGTGCTGGATGCAGGCGCGCTGCGCCATGTTCGCAAGCAGGGCGGATCGATGCCGAAGGGCCAGGCGCTCAAGGGTTTGGTATCGCTCGTGCGCGCCACGGCCAAACGCGCGCGCAACGCGGACGTGATCTACGCGAATACCCAGCGCGCCATGGTGATCGGCGCGCTCGCGGGCAAGCTGGCGCGGCGCCCGGTGGTCTGGCATCTGCGCGATATCGTGAGCCCCGAGCATTTCGGCGGCAAGCAACTGGCGATCATCAAATGGTGCGCGCGTCTCGGCCTCACGCATGTGATCGCCAATTCGGCCGCGTCGGCGCGCGCGTTCGCGGAGCTCACGCGGTTCGACGAAAAGCGCATCGACGTGGTGTTCAACGGTATTTCCGCCGCGCCGTTCGACGCCTTGCGCACCGTGCCGCAAGCAACGCTGCGCAAGCGCCTCGGCTTGCCGGAAGACGCCTTTCTGGTCGGCTCGTTCAGCCGCCTCGCGCGTTGGAAAGGGCAGCATGTGCTGCTCGAAGCGATGGTGCTCAATCCACAGATGCATGCGGTGCTGGTGGGCGCGCCGCTCTTCGGCGAGGACCAGTACGAGATCGAACTGCACGCGTTCGTCGCCGCGCACAACCTCGGCGGGCGGGTGCATTTTCTCGGCTTCCAGCACGACATCGCGGCCTGCATGTGCGCGGTCGACGCGGTCGTCCATACGTCGATCACGCCGGAGCCGTTCGGCCGCGTGATCGTGGAAGGCATGCTGGCGCAGCGGCCGGTGGTGGCGGCGCGCGCGGGCGGCGTGCTGGAAATCATCGACGACTACGAGAACGGCGTGCTGTGCACGCCCGCAGACGCGCACGGCCTCGCCGACGCGCTCGCCGAATTGCGCTCGAACGACGAACTGCGCAACCGGCTGGTCAGGAACGGGTATCAGACGGCGCTGAGCCGGTTCGGCACCGCCACCTATGTCGAGGGTGTCGAGCGGATTCTGAAGCGCGTGACGGGGCCGAAAACGGCCTAGGAAGGTTCTACGCGGGGTAGGCAGGGACTCGGCCGGTTCCTGCCGTTGGCGCAGCGGAGCGAAAGTCTCACGACCTTCGCTCCGTTTTTTTATCGCGCGTTTTTGCTGCGTGAGTTCAAGCCTTTTTCAAAGCCGCTTTCGGCTTGAAACTGGCCGACCACCTCATCGCCGGCAACTCGACCAGCCGGTAGAACACATACGCCGCCGGCACGGCTACCAGCATGTAGCCGAACGACGGCCAGATCGACATTTGCAGGGATGAGCGGAACACCAGCGACGACAGCAGCACGAAGATCGGCAGATGGATCAGATAGAGCGAGAAGCTGAAATCGCCAAAGCGCGACAGCAGACGCGTGCCGAGGGCCGGGCCGCGCTCCGGGTTGCCGCGCTCCAGCGCCTTGTACAGGTAGAACGCAAAGCCGACCGCCCAGAGCTGGAACGCACCGTACTGGCCGAAATGAAACGCGGCGCAGCCGAGCGCGACGAAGCCCGCGGCGAGCGCGTAAAGCCACATCGACGAGCGGGCCTGCGGCGCGCGATGGGCACGGGCGTCGGCGATCCACGCGCCGAGCGTCCACGAAAACCAGTACGACGTGAAGAACTGAATGTCGTGGCGCTCGAGCACGTAGGCGGACACTACGTTGACGAGCGCGACGATCGCCAGCACGGAGGTCATGCCGATACGCCGGCGCAGCGCGAACAGCAGCGGATAGATTGCGTAGAACTGCACTTCGAGCGAGAGCGTCCAGAGCGCGCCGTTCGATCCGAACGTCTTGCCGGCCACGCCTTGCAGCGAAAACAGATTGACGAGGAAAGCCTGCAGGCCGATCTCGCGGATCTTGTGATTGACGGGCGGCAGTTGCAGGCTGAACCAGTCGAGCGCGAAGGTCAGCACGAGCGCCGCGAGCAGCACGGGATAAATGCGCGCAAAGCGGCGCACCCAGAAATTGCCCGTATCGAGCCGGTAAGCGGGATTGCCGGCCAAGCGCAGCGCGCCGCCGCGGTGAATGCAATAACCGCTGATCACGAAGAAAATCGGCACGCCGGCTGAGCCCCATGCAATCGGGAACGTCAGATACGCGGCGATCGCGTTCAGACTGAATGCATGGCCCACGCTCTGGTGAAACGCCTGCATGCCCACCCATTCCACCTGGCGGCAATGAAAATACGCCACCAGCAGCGCGGCGAAGCCCCGCATGGCGTCGATGACGTGCTCCTTGCCCGCGCTGTCGGCGCGCGCTTCGCTCTGGGCGCGTGGCGCGGCGGCTGTGCGAGGCGGGGAGAGGGGCAGGGATGAGCCGGCGGCATCCAGTGCTGAGTCGCTCATACGCGGTCCTTATTCTGACGGAGGGGGAAATGCAGATTGGCAGATTCGCGCGGGCGCCGTACGCGCCCGCGATGCCTGACATGCTAGTGCACGACGCGGGTAAAAAATCGATAAAAAATTGCGTGTTGAATTGAATTAAATGGCGATTTTGTGACTAATTGTAATTAAGCATAAGCAGATGCAGCCACGAATTATTTACCGCTTTTGTCGTGCTAATTTAAGCCACGGATTCTCTTGACCCGAGGTGAAGTCATGAACCTGCACTTACTCGCCGGCATTGCCGTGCTGCTGATCCTTGTCGCCGCCTCCGCCTACCGGGAGGCGCTGCGCAATGAGCCCATTCGTCGTTTTCGCATGACCCCCGGCAAGCTGCCGCAGCTCGACGAGAACGAATAACGCGGGCTGGAAGGGACGCCAGGCCCGCCCGCCGCCAAATCCGTCGGCAGGCTTGGCGCATCTGAAGGCCAGTTGTCAGGATCTGTAAAATTTTCGGAATTGCCGGAAAATAATTCGATTTCATTGCGTAATTGTTGCCCGCTGTTTATCACGATGCGGCATATCGAAAGAGAATAGATTTATTTATTCGGATTGAGGAAATTTCACGTACGTACTGGCGTCATTTTTTTGCTAGTCTTTCCGGCGACATCGATTGGCCGCCAGGCCCGCGAACACACTAATTTCTAACCGATGTGGGAATGCCTACCATGCTGAAAGTCACCAAAGCCGTGTTTCCCGTAGCGGGCCTCGGGACACGATTCCTGCCGGCTACCAAGGCAAGTCCTAAGGAGATGCTGCCGATCGTCGATAAACCGCTGATTCAATACGCGGTGGAAGAAGCGATTGCCGCCGGCATCACGGAGATGATCTTCGTAACGGGGCGCAGCAAGCGCGCCATTGAAGATCACTTCGACAAGTCCTATGAGATCGAAGCCGAACTCGAAGCGCGTAACAAACAGAAGCTGCTCGATCTGGTGCGCAGCATCAAGCCGGCCAACGTCGACTGTTTCTATGTGCGTCAGGCCGAAGCGCTCGGTCTCGGTCACGCGGTGCTGTGCGCCGAGAAACTGGTGGGCGAGAGCCCGTTCGCCGTGATTCTGGCCGACGACCTGCTGCACAGCTCGAAGCCGGTGATGAGCCAGCTCGTCGACACCTTCAATCACTATCACAGCTCGGTGATCGGCGTCGAAACCATCGCGCGCGAAGACAGCCGGTCGTACGGCGTCGTGGACGGCCGCGAATGGGAAGACAACGTGATCAAGCTGTCGGGCATCGTCGAGAAGCCGGCGCCGGACAAGGCGCCGTCGAATCTCGGCGTGGTGGGCCGCTATGTGCTGATGCCGACCATCTTCAAGCATATCCGCGCATTGAAGCCGGGCGCGGGTGGCGAGCTGCAATTGACCGACGCGGTGCAATCGCTGCTGACTGAAGAACAGGTGCTCGCGTATCGCTATTTCGGCACGCGTTTCGACTGCGGCAGCAAGCTTGGTTATCTGAAGGCGACGGTGGAATTCGCGCTGCGCCATCCGGAAGTGAAGGCGGAATTTGAAGCGTATTTGCAGGCTTACATGCAGGGCAATATGCAGGATGGCGTGCCGGCGCAGTTTGCGGCGGAAGCGGCTTGAGCTGCATCGAAAGCCACTGCGGTTAGCGCTGACGGCTTGATGCGGGCCGCGCTCGCTTCAAGATTGCGCACGCCGTGAAACTTACCACGCAGAAGCAACGTGCGGTTGTCACGCACATTAAACGGGCGCCGCGTATTACGCGGCGCCCCGTCTTTTTTCAGCCGCCCCACGCTTTGCGCGTACTCTGGCGACTGCGTCCGCAAGCCTCCTTCTTCACTCAGTCGAAAGTGAGGCGATACCCGTTCCGGGTAGCCGCTCTGCTGCTGTCAGCGGATCTTGACAAAACTTGACACGGTTTTCCTTGTTGGGTCCTTGAGGCTCGTGCTACCAATTCGTTTGTTGAGTAGCAGGACATCACAGGATGAAACGTCTTTATCTAAAAGTGGGTGACAAATCGTCAGCGGGTGGAACGGTGATCGAAGGCGTTCCGTTGGCGACTCACCACGGCACAGCGTTGACCTTCGTGGGTGCCCAGGTCATCTGCCCAGCGTGCCGGATTACCGGCCATATTGGTCAGAAAGGCCCGCGGTGGCCTGGGCGCATAATGGGCAAAGATCCGGCCTTGGAAGGCGACATCTGCGTGTGCAGATGTCATCCACCCCCTGTGATGATCGCTTCTCAGGACACAATGTCACAGAGCTTTGACAGTCACGCACTGGCGAGCATGGGTGATGGATTGGCGAACGATGCTCTAGCCGAAGTAGCGCCCGGAGCCCATTGGATTCGGTTTGCCGTCAAGGATTCCGGGAGTTGTGAGGGCCTGCGCTGCCGTGCCTACTTTGCCGACGATTCAGTTGCAGACAGCGTCTTCGACTCACATAACACGGCGCATTTCGACCGCCCTAATGCCTCGCCATGCCATAGGGTTGATGTCGTGCTGGGCAATGCGCAGGAAAGCGCTCGTTCAGTCATGGGCGACCTTCTGATGGCGATGGTGGAATAAGCATGTCCGATGCAACCACAACCAGGAACACTGTTGCCAGCGGGTCGTTCGACACCCGGAAAACTCATGAGGTTCAGACAGCAATCCTCGAAGCAGCCATCGCGGACTACGAGGCCATCGGAACCACTTTCGCCGCCAACGCCATTACCGACGACATGGTGCGCAAGCAATATGTGAAGCACATCAAGGAAATATCGGACGATGTCAGGCAGGAAGTTGCCTATGGCAACATGACGGTCAAGGACGGGGCTGAGTACTGCAGCCAGTTGCGCGACAGGCTCTTCGTTGAATACCGGAAATACACGTCGGCTGTTGGTGTTGCCCGTGCGGAAAAACTCAAGCTCGAAGCTCGCGGTTTCGACTACTACCTTAACAGGTACGCGCAAGTTCAGTTCAGCAAGAACTTTGATATGCTGACTATCGAAGAACGGCACACTGTCTACTATACCGTGCTCAAGAAGGCGGGCGGGGCCAACGCCGATGTCACCGCCAAGGTGCGTCGGTTGGAGGTCAGCGCTAGGGTTGCCATCATCTTTACTGCGGTTATTGCCACGGGTGAAGTGGTTGCGGCGACAGATAAAGTCAAAGAGGTCGCCAGGCAGGGAAGTATCATCGCGGGCGGCATGATTGGAGGAGGTCTGGCGGGGTTTGCGGTTTCTTTCGTATGCGGGCCGGCTGAACCTGCATGCGCCGTCGCACTCGTATGCATGGGTAGTAACCTGGGCGGCCTGGCCGGCCAGACGACCAACGACATGTATCAGGAAGAACTGCCTGCCTTCATGCATTGGATGAACGACTGACCGACATGCCAACGCCGTTATTCGTGACTTTGCTCGTGCTCTTCGTCGGCTCGGCGGGGCTTATCGTTATCAATCTCACCGGGGACCCCGGCGTTGACTATTGGGACCTGGATGGGGAGAAAAAATCCTCTCCGTCCAAACTCGATGTCCTACGAAATCGCATCGTGTTCTACAGCTCAGGTGCCGTGCTCGTTGGCACATTCATCGTTTATCTGATGCTGCGCCACTAAGCCGCAAACAATGACCGTCGGAACCCGATCGTAGCCCCGGTATTGCACCGGGACAGATCCCGCGTAACGACAACAAAAAACGGGCGTCGTAAACCACGGCGCCCGTCTTTCTTTCAGCCGGCCCGCGCATCACACACGGCCCGGCAAACCCGCCGTCAAACTTCCTTCTTCGCCTCCAGCCGGAACTTGTGCAGCAACGGTTCCGTGTAGCCGCTCGGCTGCTGGCGTCCTTCGAACACCAGCGCCTGCGCGGCCTTGAAAGCGATCGTATCGAAGCCCGGCGCCATAGGCTTGTAGAGCGGGTCGCCCGCGTTCTGCTCGTCGACCACCTTCGCCATGCGCTTGAACGTCTCCTCGACGAGCTCGCGCTTCACCACGCCGTGATACAGCCAGTTGGCAATGTGCTGGCTGGAAATGCGCAGCGTGGCACGGTCTTCCATCAGGCCGACGTCATGAATGTCCGGCACCTTCGAGCAACCCACGCCCTGATCGATCCAGCGCACTACGTAGCCGAGAATGCCCTGCGCGTTGTTGTCGATCTCGCTGCGAATCTCGTCGTCGCTCCACTTCGCCTCGGCGACGACCGGAATCGTCAGCAGGCCGTCGAGCAGTTCGTCGCGCACCTGCGCGTAATCCGTGCGCTCCAGTTCCCGCTGAACCGCTTGCACGTCGATCTGGTGGTAATGCAACGCATGCAGCGTGGCGGCGGTCGGCGAGGGCACCCATGCGGTGTTCGCCCCGGCTTTCGGATGCGCGATCTTCTGTTCGAGCATGGCGTGCATCAGATCGGGCATCGCCCACATGCCCTTGCCGATCTGCGAGCGGCCGCGCAGGCCCGCGCTCAAACCGGCCAGCACGTTGCTGCGCTCGTAAGCGGCGATCCAGGCGCTCGACTTCATGTCGCCCTTGCGCATCATCGGACCGGCTTCCATGGCCGAGTGCATTTCGTCGCCGGTGCGGTCGAGGAAACCCGTGTTGATGAACGCGACACGCTCCGACGCTTCGGCGATACAGGCGAGCAGGTTCACGCTGGTGCGGCGCTCCTCGTCCATGATGCCCATCTTGATCGTGTTGCGCGGCAGCTTCAGCAGGTCTTCGACGCGCGCGAACAGCTCGCTGGCGAAGGCGACTTCGGCCGGGCCGTGCATCTTCGGCTTGACGATGTAGATCGAGCCCGTGCGCGAATTCAGATGGTGCTTGCGGTCGTGCAACGCGCACAGCGTGGTGATGACGGCGTCGAGAATGCCTTCCGGAATCTCGTGGCCGTCTTTCGTCAGCACCGCCG
The DNA here is from genome assembly GCF_003001875.1 of Paraburkholderia sp. BL18I3N2. NCBI lineage: Bacteria > Pseudomonadati > Pseudomonadota > Betaproteobacteria > Burkholderiales > Burkholderiaceae > Paraburkholderia > Paraburkholderia sp. BL18I3N2. The sequence goes on along the minus strand of NZ_PVNC01000005.1, from coordinate 173,962 downwards.
GGTTGGTCATCAAATGACCGACGTTGCGGATGAACAGCAGCGAGCGGCCATGCAGCACCACCGGCGCCGTGCCGTTCGCGGCGGTGTACACGCGGTCGGCGTTCAGCCGGCGCGTGAAGGTCTTGCCGTTCTTCGTGACCTCTTCGGTCAGGTCGCCGGTCATCAGGCCGAGCCAGTTGCGGTAGAGCAGGACCTTGTCGTCCGCATCCACGGCCGCGACCGAGTCTTCACAGTCGATGATCGTGCTTACCGCCGCTTCGACCACCACGTCCTTCACGTGCGCGGAATCGGTCCTGCCGATGGAGTCGCTCGCGTCGATCTGGATTTCGAAGTGCAGGCCGTTGTGCTTGAGCAGCACGGCGGACGGCGCGCTTTCCTCGCCCTGATAGCCGATGAACTGCGCCGGCGTCTTCAGCTCGCTCGTGCCGTTCTTGAGCGTGACGACCAGCTTGCCGGCTTCGACGCTATAGCGTGTGGCGTCGGCATGCGAGCCGTTCGCGAGCGGCGCGGCCTGGTCGAGGAACTTGCGGGCATAGGCGATCACCGCGGCGCCGCGCACCGGATTGAAGGCTTTCTGCTTTTCGGCGCCGCCGGTTTCGGGAATCGCGTCGGTGCCGTACAGCGCGTCGTACAGGCTGCCCCAGCGCGCGTTCGCCGCGTTCAGCGCATAGCGCTGATTCGACAGCGGCACCACGAGTTGCGGGCCGGCCTGTTCGGCGATTTCGGTGTCCACGTTGTCGGTCGTGGCCTTGACGCTCGCAGGCACCGGCACGATATAGCCGATGCCTTCGAGAAACGCACGGTACGCTCGCAGATCGCGCACCGGGCCCGGATTGGCGCGATGCCAGTTGTCCAGCTCGGTTTGCAGGCGGTCGCGCTCGGCGAGCAGCGCACGGTTCCTGGGCGCCAGCTCGTGCACGAGGGCGTCGAAACCCGACCAGAATGCGGCGCTGTCGATTCCGGTGCCGGGCAGGGCTTCGGTTTCGACGAACTGGTCGAGGTTGGCGGCGACTTGCAGTCCGCCGCGCGTGTTCATCTGAGTCATCGACTGCTCCATCTATCTGAATGGGGCCGATGAGGGGGCATCGGCCCGCGTTGTGCAACGGTGGATTCTTTGCTTCAGGGCCGCCGTTCTGGTCGGCTCGTGAACGGAACGGCTCGCAAACTCAAGCGGCGATAGCCGCGATACCTGCCTTGGCGATCTGCGCGTCCTGGTCCGACTTGACGCCCGACACGCCGACCGCGCCGATCACCTGGCCTTCGACGATCACCGGCACGCCGCCTTCCAGCGTGCCTTGCAGCGGCGCGCTCAGGAAAGCGGTGCGGCCGTTGTTGATCATGTCTTCGTATACCTTGGTTTCACGGCGGCCAATCGCCGAAGTGCGGGCCTTTTCGGTCGCGATGTACGAACTGGCGGGCGCGCTGCCGTCCAGACGCAGCATGCCGAGCTGATGGCCGCCATCGTCCACCACCACGATGGCGACGGCCCACTGGTGTTTCTCGGCTTCGGCGCGGGCGGCTTCGAGGATGCGGGTCGTTTCGGCGACGGTCAACACGGGTTTGCTCAGCATAGTGAATTTCCTGGTTCGTTTAGAGTAAGGATCGACTCCGACCACGTCGCCACTCGCGCCTGGCACGATGGCTGTCGGCCTCGATGGCTGGCCGCCACGCGCGGGTATGACACCGTGCACGCCTGCGGCGGCCGCGTTGATGTTCGGTGACGGCGCGGGTGGCACGCAGCCTTCCAGTATCCGCATTGTGCGCGGATGCCGCGGCGCCGGCCTTGTCCTTGCCCAAGCGCTTTGCTTGGGGATTTTACGTCCAAGCGCGGCCGGAAGAAACGGCGGCATCGACAGGTCCGGTATTCGGCGGTTCATTTGGCCGATATTCCGTCTGGAACGAAGAGAGGCTCGGGCTTTACAATCAGGCATCAAACACAAGAATTCGCACGCTCCCCACGTGCACACCCACCCCATGCCGACCATCAGCGAACTATTCGTCTATCCGATCAAATCCTGCGCGGGCATTGCGCTCAACGAGGCGCGGCTGCTTGCCACGGGCCTCGAATACGACCGCTGCTGGATGGTCACCGACCCGGCCGGCGCCATGCTCACGCAGCGCGCGTATCCGCGCATGGCGCTGATCAAGGTCGAACTCGGCGCCGGGGATCTCGTGATCCGCGCGCCCGGCATGAGCGAGTTGCGCACGCCGCTGCAAAGCGCGCGGCTCGCGGCGCCGCCCGCGGTAGAGACCAGGGTCTGGCGCGACATGGCCTACGGGCTCGACACCGGCGACGCATGCGCCGCGTGGTTCTCGACGTTTCTCGGCGTGCCCGCGCGGCTCTTGCGCTTTAATCCTGAACGCGAGCGCATTGTCGATCCGGACTACACGCAGAGCGTGGGCGGCGCGACCACCCATTTCGCCGATGGTTTTCCGCTGCTGGTGATCGGCCAGGCGTCGCTCGACGATCTGAACACGCGCCTGAACGGCAAGGGCGCGCCGTCGGTTCCGATCGACCGGTTCCGTCCCAACGTGGTGCTGACGGGGCTCGACGCGTATGAGGAGGACTATGTGGAGACGCTGAGCGTCGACGGAGAAGCGGGCGGGGGCGCGCAACTGCAACTGGTCAAGCCGTGCACGCGCTGTCCGATGCCGACCATCGACCAGTCGAAAGGCGCGCCCGATCCGGACTGGCCGAACGAGCCGAGCGACACGATGAGCGTCTATCGGGCGAATCCGCAGCGAAACGGAGCGATCACGTTCGGCAACAACGCGTTGGTCGCGAGCGGCGCCGGGACGTGGCTGCGCGTGGGGCAGACTGTGGAAGCGGAACTGGGCTTCGGCGATTGACGGCGATGATGGGGTAAAGCGCGGTTAAACACCAGTCAAAGCTTCAGGCGCGGGAGTTGCGCGCGAACCCAGGACACCTCGGTGGACAACACCGGCTAATGCCGGACGCGCGCGGTCAACGCCGCCAGAATCACCGGCATCGGCACCGGCTTGACGAAATGATGGTCGAAGCCCGAGCGCAGCGATTTGCTTACTTCCTCGGCGCGTTCGAGCCCGGTGACCGCGACCAGCGTCGGCGGCGGAATATCGCCCACGTAGCGGATTCGTCGCGCCACCGCGCGCCCGTCCAGACGCGGCATCTCGACGTCCAGCAACGCGGCCTGCGGATGCCACGCGCAGTATTGAGCCAGCGCATCGAGGCCGTTGCGCGCGGTCCGGATCTCGAAACCATGCGCGCTGAAGTAGAGAACGTAGGCGGCCAGCAGATTGGCGTCGTCGTCGGCGATCAGAAGGCGTGCGGCTGGGTGATGGGCCATCTGACTTCCCTCAGGTTGTGGTCCTGATAGATACGTGAGCAATTTGAAGTCCCGGCGGCAGGTCTCGGTCTGCACACCACGCTGTGTTTCGAGTCGCGCGCCGCGCGGGCTTCGATCGTCACCAACCATTTCCACACGCACCCGGTTAATTACGGCCGGCACACGGGGCAAATCTACAAGCTGGCAGTTGTATTTCCGTACCGATCATTCTTCCCGACGGCAGCTATTTCGGTAATCTCTGCGCGATCGACCCGAATCCGGCCGAGGTCTCGAATCCACGCACTTTGTGCATGTTCGGAGTATTCGCCGGGCTGATCGCGCTCCAGCCGTGCTTCGTCGCGAGTCTGCCTACGGGCGTTTCAGCTTGAGCAGCCTGAAAAGCGCGCAGACGGCTCATCACGCGGCCTGCGCGATTGCCTCGCGCGCCTTCGGCATGTCGGTTTGCATTGTGGCCACTTCGTCGCGCCGCCCGTTAACACCTGCCCACACGCGCTCGACGCTCTCGCCGACCGCGCTGCCCACCAGAATCACTGCCGGGCTGCCGAAGCCCGCGCTCGTCGCATCCGCAGCGAGCCGGTCAAGGCGGCTCAGCAAACGCCGTTCGTTGCTGCCACCGGCCCATTGCACGACGGCGGCGGGCGTATCGGCCGGCAAACTCGCCAGCAGCGCTGCCGCGATGCTATCGATCCGCCGCATCCCCATATAGATCGCCAGCGTGGTGCGCGTCGCGGCCAACGCAGCCCAGTCCGGCTCGCCGTGATCCTCCGTATGTGCGGTGACAAAACTCACGCCATGGCAATGGCGGCGATGCGTGAGGGAAATGCCGAGTCCCGCGGCAGCCGCGAACCCGGACGAGATGCCGTTGATGATTTCCACCGGAATGCCGGCGGCGCGCAAGACCGCGAGCTCTTCGCCGGCGCGCCCGAACAATAGGGCTTCGCCGCCTTTCACCCGCACCACGTGCAAGCCCTTGAGCGCATAGAGCCGCATCAGCCGTTCGATAAAAGCTTGCGGCGTCGAGCGGCAGCCGCCGCGTTTGCCGACGCGAATCACCCGTGCTTGCGGCGCCAGCGTCACGATCTCGGGGTTTGCCAGGTCGTCGAGCAGCACGACATCGGCGGCGGCCAGCGCTTTCGCGGCCTTGAGCGTAAGCAGATCGAGGTCGCCGGGGCCGGCGCTCAATAAGGTGACCTTGCCGGTGTTTGTGTTCATCGCGGTATCTATCACGGTGTCCTTCGCTTCTGTATCGGCCGGTGATCGCTGTCGCGCCGGCGCCCAATAAAAAACGGCGTCCGCTCGTGATGATCACGAGGGGACGCCGTTGTCCATTTACTGCCTGGTGTGCTGCTCTGCGCGCTTCGCTTCAGGCGCGGTGAAACACAGCGTTGTGTTTCGCCCCCACGGGTATGTGCTGCGTGTCGTGGCGGCCGCGTTGCCGCCGTGAACTCGCCACTGCTTACGCAAGGACTACGCCATCCATTGGCCAGGCGCGCTGCAGGCCTTGCCACGCCTCGCGAATAACGCCGACGACACCCACGCCACGCACCGTTCGTGAGCGCGCACCTCGCACGCGCAGGGTGCTGCGTCGCACCATCCATGTGCCCCGCTGCATCAAAACGTGTCGTGTGCCCGCTTCGCCGCACACGCGTGCGATTCGCCGCAGAGCCCCGCGCCACGGCCTCGTCACGGGCATTTCGTACAACTGGCATAGGCTTTGCATTAAGCCTTGCCATCGGATCAACGTGGATCCGGCGCGAGTGCAACACAAAGTACTCGCTGCAGGACAGGTCAGGACAACGGCGTCCCCTGAATTCAGTCATCGACTGGGTTCGCGGGACGCCGTTTTTATTTCCAGAATCGTTTTCGCCACATGTCATACGGCGTCGCTCGCAACCAGCACATTGAGGAAACCGCGGTCATGAAAATCATCGTTATCGGTCACGGGATGGTCGGTCACAAACTGGTCGAGTGCCTCGCACAAGACACCGCGCACGGACTCGACATCACGGTGCTGTGCGAGGAATCGCGGCCGGCCTACGACCGCGTGCACCTGTCCGAGTTTTTCGCGGGCAAGACGGCGGACGATCTGTCGCTGGTCGAGCCGGGCTTCTTCGAACGCCAGAACGTGTTGCTCAAGCTGAATGCGAAGGCCGTGGCGATCGATCGCGATGCGCGCACCGTGACGGTATCGACGGGCGAAACATTGCCTTATGACAAGCTGGTTTTCGCCACCGGCTCCTATCCGTTCGTGCCGCCCGTGCAGGGCCGTGAACGCGCCGATTGCTTCGTGTACCGAACCATCGACGACCTCGAAGCAATGCGCGAATGCGGCGCGCGTTCGAAGACGGGCACGGTGGTGGGCGGCGGACTGCTCGGCCTCGAATGCGCGAAGGCGCTGCGCGACATGGGACTGCAAACGCACGTGGTCGAATTCGCGCCGCGTCTGATGGCCGTGCAGGTGGACGACGGCGGCGGCCGCGTGCTGCGCGGCAAGATCGAAGAACTGGGCGTGACGGTGCATACGCAGAAGAACACCACGGCGATCGTCGACGGTGAGGCAGGCACGCACCGCATGCAATTCGCCGACGGCAGCCATCTCGACACCGACATGATCGTGTTCTCCGCGGGCATTCGTCCGCGTGACGATCTCGCGCGCGCGAGCGGCCTGACGCTCGGGCCGCGCGGCGGCATCGTGATCGATAACGCGTGCCGCACGAGCGATCCGCACGTCTACGCGATCGGCGAATGCGCGCTGTGGAATGGTCAACTGTTCGGCCTCGTGGCACCGGGTTATGACATGGCTCGCGCGGTGGCGAAGCAATTGCTGGGCGACACTGCGGAATTCGCCGGCGCCGACATGAGCACCAAGCTCAAGCTGATGGGCGTGGACGTGGCGAGCATCGGCGACGCGCACGGCAACACGCCGGGCAGCCGCGCGTACCAGTTCAGCGACGAGCGCAAGCAGGTCTACAAGAAGCTGGTGGTGTCGGAGTGCGGCAAATATCTGCTGGGCGGCGTGATGGTGGGCGACGCCGCCGAATACGGCACGCTGTTGCAGATGATGTTGAACCGCATCGAACTGCCTGCATCGCCTGAATTCCTGATCTTGCCGGCCGCCGACGGCAATGCGAAGCCCGCGCTCGGCGTCGATTCCTTGCCCGCTTCCGCGCAAATCTGTTCGTGCAACAACGTCTCGAAGGGCGAGTTGTGCGCCGCCGTTTGTGCGGGTGCGACCGACATCGGCGCTTTGAAATGCACGACGAGCGCCGGCACGTCATGCGGCGGTTGCGTGCCGCTCGTCACGCAGGTGATGAAGGCCGAGATGAAGAAGCAGGGCCTCGCGGTCAACAACCACGTCTGCGAACACTTCGCGTATTCGCGCCAGGAGTTGTATCACATCGTGCGTGTGGAAGGCGTGCGCAGCTTCGGCGAACTGCTCGCGAAGCACGGCCACGGCCTCGGCTGCGATATCTGCAAGCCGGTGGTGGCGAGCGTGCTCGCGTCGTGCTGGAACGAGTTCGTGCTGAAGAAAGAGCACGCCTCGCTGCAGGACACCAACGACTACTACCTCGCCAACATTCAGCGTGACGGCACCTATTCGGTCGTGCCGCGCATGGCGGGCGGCGAAGTGACGCCCGACGGTTTGATCGCGGTCGGCCAGGTCGCCAAGAAATACGGCCTCTATACGAAGATCACCGGCGGTCAGCGTGTCGATCTGTTCGGCGCGCGGGTCGAGCAATTGCCGCTCATCTGGGAAGAGCTGATCGCTGCCGGTTTCGAATCCGGCCACGCGTACGGCAAGTCGCTGCGCACCGTGAAGTCGTGTGTCGGTTCGACGTGGTGCCGCTACGGCGTCGGCGATTCGGTGGGTCTCGCGGTGGAGATCGAGAACCGCTACAAGGGCCTGCGCACGCCGCACAAGATCAAGTTCGGCGTGTCGGGCTGCACTCGCGAATGCGCGGAAGCGCAAGGCAAGGACGTCGGCATCATCGCGACCGAGAAGGGCTGGAATCTCTATGTGTGCGGCAACGGCGGCATGAAACCGCGCCACGCCGAACTGCTCGCGTCGGACCTCGATAAGGAAACGCTGGTGCGCTACATCGACCGTTTCCTGATGTTCTACGTGCGCACCGCCGACCGTCTGCAACGCACCAGCGTGTGGCGCGAGAACCTCGAAGGCGGCCTCGATTATCTGATCGATGTGGTCGTCAACGATCGTCTCGGCGTGGCCGACGAACTCGAATCGGAGATGCAGCACGTGGTCGACACCTACGAGTGCGAATGGAAGAAAGCCGTCACCGATCCCGAAACGCGCAAGCGCTTCCGTCATTTCGTCAACAGCGCCGAAGCGGACAGCAACGTTGCGTTCGTCGAGGAACGCGGCCAGATCCGTCCGGCCACGCCCGCCGAACGGCGTTCGAAGCTCGCCGCGATCCCCGTTGTCGTCGAAACCGTTTGATTGAACCGCACCATTCACCGAGGACTTCCGCCATGAACAACGATCGCCTGCCACGCTCCTGGACGCCGGTTTGCCCGCTCGACGACATCGTGCCCAACACGGGTGTTTGCGCGCTCGTCAACGGCGAACAGGTCGCGGTTTTTCACGTGAACAACGGGGACGCAGACCCGATCGTGTACGCGATCGAAAACTTCGATCCGGGCTCGCAAGCGGCGGTGCTCTCGCGCGGATTGATCGGCAGCCTCGGCGAACGCATCGTGGTCGCTTCGCCGATCTACAAGCATCACTTCGATCTGCGCACCGGCGAGTGCCTCGAAACACCGGCGCATTCCGTCGGCGCGTTTGCCGCGCGAGTGGAAAACGGCCAGGTGTGGGTCGCGGTTTGAACCGCTAAATTTTTTCTTAACGACGTCGCTCGCCATGTCCTCCACTAACGTAAAAACCGTGTGCCCCTACTGCGGCGTTGGCTGCGGCATGGTGCTGCACGTCGAGGACGGTCAGGTCGTGAAGATCTCCGGCGACAAGGAGCATCCGGCCAATTTCGGACGGCTGTGCACGAAGGGCCAGTCGGCGCACGTCGCGTTGCGCAAGTCGGGACGTCTCGAAGACGCGTTCGTGCGTCACGCGCGCGGCCAGGACCCGGCGCCACTGCCGATGGCGCAGGCGATCAGCACCACGGCGGCGCGCTTGCGCGGCCTGCTCGATGAACATGGGCCCGACGCGCTGTCGTTCTACGTCTCCGGGCAGATGTCGATCGAGGCGCAGTACCTCGTCAACAAACTCGCCAAGGGTTTTGTCGGCACCAGCAACATCGAATCGAATTCGCGCCTGTGCATGGCGAGCGCGGGCAGCGGCTACAAACTGTCGCTCGGCGCGGACGGTCCGCCGGGATCGTACGAGGACATCGATCACGCCGACCTGTTCTTCGTGATCGGCGCAAATATGGCCGACTGTCACCCGATTCTCTTCCTGCGCATGATGGATCGCGTGAAGGCAGGCGCCAAACTGATCGTCGTCGATCCGCGCCGCAACACCACGGCGGAGAAGGCCGATCTCTTCATGCAGATCAAGCCGGGCACCGATCTCGCGTTGCTCAACGGCCTGCTGAATCTGCTGCACGAAAACGGCCATACGGATGCCACTTTTATCGCCGACGCCACCGAAGGCTGGGACGCGATGCCCGCGTTTCTTGCCGACTACACGCCGGAAAACGTCGCGCAAATCACTGGCATCGCTGTCGAAGATATCCGCCAGGCCGCGCGGATGATCGGCACCGCCAAAGAGTGGATCAGCTGCTGGACCATGGGCCTGAATCAGAGCACGCACGGCACGTGGCACACCAACGCGATTTGCAACCTGCATCTCGCGACGGGCAAGATTTGCCGGCGCGGCAGCGGCCCGTTTTCGCTGACAGGCCAGCCCAATGCGATGGGCGGCCGCGAGATGGGTTACATGGGCCCGGGCCTGCCGGGTCAGCGCTCGGTGCTGGTCGAAGAAGACCGCGCGTTTATCGAAGACCTGTGGGGCATTCCGAAGGGCTCGCTCAAGCCGCAAGTCGGCAACGGCACGATCGATATGTTCACGCGCATGGCGGCGGGCGAGATCAAGGCGTGCTGGATCATCTGCACGAATCCGGTGGCGAGCGTGGCGAATCGTCAGAACGTGATCGACGGATTGAGTGCGGCGCAACTCGTGATCGCGCAGGACGCGTTCCTCGACACCGAGACCAACCGCTACGCCGACGTGCTGTTGCCCGGCGCGCTGTGGGCCGAAGCCGAAGGCGTGATGATCAACTCCGAACGTAATCTCACGCTGATGCAGAAGGGCATCGAACCGCCGGGCGCCGCGTTGCCGGACTGGCAGATCATCGCGCGCGTTGCGTGTGAAATGGGTTTCGCCGATGCTTTCACTTACGCGAGCGCCGAGGAAGTCTTCGCGGAAATCACCCGCGCGTCGAATCCGAAAACCGGTTACGACCTGCGCGGCGCGAGCCACCGCCGTTTGAAGGAAACGCCGTTGCAATGGCCGCTTGCATCGGATGATTCCGCCGATCGCAATCCAGTTCGCTACCTCAACGACGGCGTGAGTCAAACGCTCAAGGAACGGCCCGACGGCAGCCGTCCGTGGCTCGTGTTTCCGACGGCGAGCGGCAAGGCGATGTTCTTCGCACGCGCCTACGCCGCGCCGGCTGAACTGCCGGATCGTGAGTTTCCGATCGTGCTGAATACGGGCCGCCTGCAGCATCAGTGGCACACGATGACCAAGACCGGCAAGGTCGCGATGCTCAACAAGCTGAACCCTGGCCCGTTCGTCGAGATTCATCCCGAAGATGCCGCCACGCTCGGCATCAAGGCAAAAGACCCGGTGGAGATTCGCTCGCGCCGCGGCCGAGCGGTGTTGCCGGCTGTCGTGACCGAGCGCGTGAGCGCGGGGCAGTGCTTTGCGCCGATGCACTGGAACGACGTTTTCGGCGACGACCTGTGCATCAACGCCGTGACGAGCGACGCCATCGACCCGGTCTCGCAGCAGCCCGAACTCAAGTTTTGCGCTGTGGCGTTGAGCCCGGTGGCGGTCGAGCGCGTCGAGCCTTTCCTGAATGACGACGATGTATCGCTGGCTGATGGAGCCGTTGCGGTCGCTGCAAGCGCGGCGCCAGCCAACACCGTATCGGCAAGCGCCGAGGATCTGGATATGCCCCGTATCGATGCACTCACCAGCCTGTTGCAGTTGCCGCCGACACCCGCGCCTTCACTTACCGATCAGGAGCGCGTCTATCTGGCCGGCTTCGTGAATGGACTGCGTTCGGCGGAAGCGCAAGATATCGATCGCGTGCCGGTTCTGCCTGCAAGCGCGCCGTTCGATGCGGCGAACCGTCTTTACGTCGACGGCTTGTTGGCCGGTCTTTATAGCCGCGTTGCGACCACTCCGGCTGCTGCGTTGACATCGCCGCACGGCGCAACGAATGCAGAAACATCACCCGCGTCGTCCGGCGTGCGGATTGTGCGCGCACGGCCGAAGGTCACACTGTTGTGGGCCTCGCAAACCGGCAACACCGAGTCGCTGACCGAAGGCTACGCCACGCGTTTAATGGAGTCGGGCTTTGAAATCCGCACGTCGTGCATGGCGGATTATCAGGCGTCGACGCTCGCGAAAGCCCAATACGCGCTGCTGATGACGAGCACCTTCGGCGATGGCGATCCGCCCGACAACGCGCAAAGTTTGTGGGCGCAATTGAACGCCGAGGGCGCGCCGCGCCTCGACGGCGTGCGCTTCGCGGTGCTGGCGCTCGGCGATCGCAATTACGACCAGTTCTGCGGCCACGGCCGCCGCCTCGATGAGCGGCTTGCCGGACAAGGGGCGCTGCGCCTGATAGAGCGCGTCGATTGCGATAGCGAGTATCAGGAAAGCGCGGATGCGTGGCTCGAACGCGTCATCGTGCGCATCAAGGAAGAGGATGCCGCGCTGTACGCCGTGCCGCCGGGCGGCATGATCAACGCGGTGGTGCCGGGCACGGTGGCGACCAAAACGCGGCCGGCCGCGTCGCGGCTCGTCAGCAATCTGCGCCTGAACAAGCAGGGCGCGGCGAAAGACACGCGCTACTTTTCGCTGAGTACCGGCGACTCAGGACTCGAATACGAAGCAGGCGATGCGCTCGGCGTCTGGCCGAGCAACTGCCCGGAACTGGTCGACGAATTGATCGCGTTGAGCGGCGTGAGCGCGGATGCCGCGGTGAACGTGGCGGGCGTAGGCGAAATGCGTCTTGCCGATGCACTTGGTAAGCACTACGAGATCGCGCGGCCGAGCCCCGATCTTCTCGCGTTCGTCGCCGCGCGCAGCGATAACGGCGCGCTGCGCGATCTGCTGTCGCCCGAGCGCAAGGCCGACCTCAAGCAGTGGTTGTGGGGCCAGCAGATCGCCGACGTGCTGCACGAATTTCCGGTGAGCCTCACGGCCGCCGAATTGACCGGCATGCTCAAGCGTCTGCAGCCGCGTCTCTATTCGATTGCATCGAGCCCGAAAGCACATGCGGGCGAAGTTCATCTGACCGTCGCCGCGGTGCGCTACAGCAATGGCCGCCGTCATCGCAAAGGCGTGTCGTCGACGTTTCTCGCCGACCGCGCGGGCGATGTCAACGTGCCTGTGTTCGTGCAGAAGTCCGCACACTTTCGTCCTCCTCATGGTTCCGATACGCCGATGATCATGGTCGGCCCCGGCACTGGCGTTGCACCGTTTCGCGGCTTTCTGCACGAGCGGCGTGCGCGCGGCGATACGGGACGCAACTGGCTGTTCTTCGGCGAGCAGCACGCCGCTTCCGATTTCTACTATCGCGACGAACTCGAATCGATGCGCGACACCGGTGTGCTGACCCGGCTCGACGTTGCCTTCTCGCGCGACCAGGCGGACAAGGTGTATGTGCAGGACCGCATGCGCGAACAGGGTGCGCAACTGTGGTCGTGGCTCGAAGACGGTGCGCATTTCTACGTATGCGGCGACGCCAACCGGATGGCGAAGGATGTCGACGCGGCGCTCAAGGAAGTGGTGGCCCGTCACGGCGGCATGAGCGATGAGAAAGCCCTCGAATACGTGAACCGTCTCGCGCAGGAAAAGCGCTACGCACGCGACGTTTATTGATCATCACGCGGTTTTCAGCGTCACGAGCGCGCTCACGGTTTCAAGGTTTCAAAGAGTACGGAGTACAGCTTCAAAGAAGAGGCCGCATGGCATGGAGGTTGCATGTTTATGCCGGTTATCAACATCGTGATCATTCCGGTGCGTGGCGCGTAGCGCGATCTGCTGGATAGTCTAAAAATCAGTTTTGTAAGGATATCTGATGAAAAACCTGATGAGCTCCCTAAAGAGTGGGGACTGGCGCGCGCTGGTGGCGTGTTTCCTCTATTTCGACACGGGCTTTACCGTGTGGGTCCTGTATGGACCGCTCGCACCGTTCATCAGCAAGAGCATCGCGATGACGCCCGCGCAACAGGGTTTGCTGGTCGCGGTGCCGGTGCTGTCGGCCGCTATTCTGCGCGTGACACTCGGCAACCTGTATCAATCCGCGCACGGCAAGCGCATTGCGCTGATGGGCGTGCTGTTATCAGCGGTGCCGACCATCGTGCTGCCGTTGCTGCCGTCCGTGCCGTCGTACACGGTGCTGCTGGTGCTCGGCGTGTTCCTCGGCGTGGGCGGTGCCAGTTTCGCGGTGGCGCTGCCGATGGCGGGCAGCAACTATCCGCCGAAGGTGCAGGGCCTCGTGCTGGGCCTCGCCGCGGCCGGCAATATCGGCGCGGTGCTCGACGGCTTTTTGTTCCCGCAACTGGCGACGCACTACGGCTGGCAGATGGCCGCCGGCGGCGCTCTGCCGTTGCTCGCGATCGCCGCAATTACGCTGTATTTCTGGGCCAACGACTCCGGCGTGAAAACGGGCAACGTGCTGCGCGCATTCGGCAGCTTTGCGGTGACGCTAGTCGGCTTGATCGTGCTGGTGCTGCTCGTCGAAGCCGGCATGTTCGGCTCCGGCAAAACGGGTGTGCTACTGTTGCCGGTGATCGGCGCTCTGCTGGCGATTGCGGTGCTGCCCAAGCGTTATCGCGCGGTGCTGGCCGAGCGTGACACGTGGGCGATCATGCTGGTGTACAGCATTACGTTCGGTGGTTTCGTCGGTATGTCCTCGTATGTCACGCTGCTGCTGACCAACCTCTATCAGCTCTCGAAGATCGACGCGGGCCTCTTCATGGCGCTGCTCGCCGCGACCGGCGCGATGGTGCGCCCGCTCGGCGGCCTGATTGCCGACAAGGTGTCCGGTGTGCGTGCGCTGACCTTCCTGCTCGCGATCATCTCGCTGTGCGACTTCGTGTTCGCGGCGGCCATGCCGGCAATGGCCGGTGGCATCACGCTGCTGGTGTGCCTGTATGTGGCCTTCGGTCTCGGCAACGGCGCGACCTTCCAGCTGGTGCCGCATCGCTGGGCCGGCCGCACGGGTCTGATGTCGGGCATCGTCGGCGCCGCAGGCGGCATCGGCGGATTCTATCTGCCTGTCGTGATGGGCATCGCGAAGGAAAGCACCGGCAGCTATCAGATGGGCTTCGCGACGTTCGGCGCGCTGGCGGCCTGCGCGTTCGTCGCAATCGTCGCGCTGCGCCGTCCGTGGATGGCGTGGTCGATGCACACCGGTGTGATGCACGCGCACGCAACGGAGTAATGGAGCGATGGAGTAATGCAGTAACGCGGGCGATCCGGCTGCCACGCTGACGCGGCGGTGCGGATCGTGCGACGGGGCCGATCAATAATCATAAGAAGTCAAGATGAGCATCACGACAGAACGGGTTCACGCACCGCCGTCCGACGCGGACGTCTCCAGCGAGGTGTTGAGCTCGTTGATCAATATGGCGGGGCGTCAGCGGATGCTTTCGCAGCGCATCGCGTTGAAAGCGATGTTGGCGCTTCAACAGTTCGACGGCGCGCTGGCGATCGCGCGCGACACGCTGAACACATTTACCGAAAGTCATACGGTGTTGATTCAAGGCCGCGATGGCTTGCCCGGTCTGTTTTCGCCAGCGTTGCGCGAGGCATTTCATGGCCGCGAGAATGTCGCCGGGAAGATCGCGGACTTTATCGCGCTGGCTTCGACGGCGTTGGAGGCGATCGGGCGCGCTTCGCCGCGCGCGGGCGATGCACTCAAGGCCCTGGTCGATTCCGTCGATCCGCTGCTCACGCATCTGCACGGCGTCACGGCTGTCTATGAACAGGAAAGCCGGCGCATAGCGCGATTGCAGAAGAAAGAGCAGCAGCAGTTGATCGAGCGGATCAAGGCCATCGCGAAAGAAGCGCACATCGTCTCGTTCAACGGTCAGATCGTGGCGAGCCGCGCGCATGTGACCGGCCGCGAGTTCGCCGTGGTGGCCGGTGTGATGACATCGATCACGAAGGAACTGGAGGCCGTTGTGAGCGCGTTCGTGAAGAAAACGTCGGCCGGATGAGGCACGCAGTGCGGCTTTATTGTCGTATGCTTGGCGTTTTCCAGAACGTCGGGCAAATGTAATGGGCAACTGGTGGCACGCGGTGTGGGCAACCGCCCGGGGAGAGTTCTCAGATCTCGGCAGCGCGGCCGACGTCACTCAGGTCCTGATGCGCCTCGGGCTGGCGTTGATACTCGGCGGCATCCTCGGTTTCGAGCGTGAGATGTCACGTCGTGACGCCGGCATGCGCACGCACATGATGGTGTCGGTCGGCGCGGCGCTGTTCGTAGTGGTGCCGCTGCAGGCCGGTTTCTCGCAGGACAATATGAGCCGGGTCTTACAGGGACTCGTGTCCGGGATTGGTTTTCTGGGCGCGGGCGCCATCATCAAGCTCAGCGCCGAGCGCGAGGTGCGCGGTCTGACGACGGCGGCAAGCTTGTGGCTCACCGCGGGCGTCGGCGTGGCGGCGGGGCTCGGGCGCGAGGCGACGGCGATTCTCAGCGTGGCGATCGCGCTGGCCATTCTGTTAAGCGCGCGGCTGTTCAAAAGTCGAGAACCGGAAGAGAAGTAGGGGGGTGGCGGGCTCTCGATCCGAAGAAAAATCGCCGTGAAAAAATATGCAGGCAATGACTTGCATGTTGGTTAGAGCGTTCCTAATATGCAGTTGGCAACTACGTTGCACGGGACCAGAGTAAGCGCTAAAGCGCCAACTCTGGTCGACAGGAGGCTGCATATGAACACATCGACCGATCGCATCGAAAAACAGATTCTGCTGGAGGCGCCGCGCTCTCGAGTCTGGCGCGCGCTGTCCAATGCCGAGGAATTCGGCAACTGGTTCGGCGTGGATCTCACCGGTAAACATTTCGTGGCCGGCCAGTCCGTGCAGGGCAACATTACCTATCCCGGCTACGAGTATCTCGTCATGGATGTGCATGTCGAGCGCGTCGAGCCCGAGCACCATCTTTCGTGGCGGTGGCATCCTGCCGCGGTCGATATCAAAGCGGACTATTCGCAAGAGCCGACTACCCTGGTTGTCTTCGAGTTGACCGAGGTCGAATCGGGCACCTTGTTGCGCGTGGTCGAGTCGGGCTTCGATCAACTTCCCCCCGGCCGCCGCGAAGAAGCATTCCGTATGAATAGCGGCGGGTGGGATGAACAGATGACCAACATCGAACGGCATGTCGCCAAGGGTTAAGAAGACGTCTGGCGGAGTGCCGCTGAAGGCGGCGGCGCTGCGTAGTTCCGCGGCGATTTTCGCGGCGCTCGGCGACGAGACACGTCTGCGTCTGGTCGCGGTATTGTGCGCGGGCAGCGCGATGTCGATCGCGCAACTCACTGCGGGAACGGACATCACGCGGCAGTCCGTCACGCAGCACTTGCAAGTGCTCGCCAATGCGGGTCTGGTGCGCGACGTCAAAGTGGGCCGCGAACGGTTATGGGAATTCGAGCCCACCCATCTCGACGAAGCACGCAGCGCGCTCGACGCGATCTCGCGGCAGTGGGATCAGGCGTTGTCGAGGTTGAAGGCGGCAGTTGAGGAGTAAGGTTTAGAATTTATGCCGCAACGCAATCCGGACAGCGACCTGCGTGCCCGTCGACGACGGCGCCTGCACACCCGGAATAAACGCGTCGTCGAGAATCGAGTGAGTCGAATCGCCGGCGACCTTCTGATACTCACCCTGCACATACACGTCGGTGCGCCGCGACAGGTTGTAATCCGCCATCAAACCCACGGAGTGAATCTTCGGCTTCACGCTGCCTGACGACGCATCGTAGTTTTCCATCGTGTACACGTACTGCGCGCCCACGAAAAACGCCGGCGTGAACTGGTATTTGCCGTTCAGCTCGAAGTTCTGGTACTTCAGCGTATTCAACGTCACGCCCGGCGCGGCCAGCGGAACGCCGATATAGCCGTTGCCCGTCGGATTCCTGTAGTTCGAGTTGGTGTAGGCGAAACCGGCCGTCGCCGAGCCGAACGTGTAGTTGATGCCGCCACCGAACACGCGCATACGTCCCGCGATAAAGCTCGCGTCGTTGGCGGTAATCGCGCCGGTCGAGCCCACGCCGGGATTGTCCGCCTGCATATACGCCGCCGCGATCAGCAGGCCGCCGTTCGCATACTGCCCGCCGAAGCTATACGCGCGGTTGTTCGCGAAGTTGGTGTCGTTACTGAAAGCGTAAGCGCCGCCGAACTGGAAGCCCGCCATCTCCGGGCTCGCGTATTTCACGCTGTTGCCGAGGCGGAACGAGTTGTCGGTGTTGTCGTTGTCATACGGATGTGCGAACAGGTAGCCGGCCCAGTTGCCGTTGGCCGTGGTCTGCGCGAGATAATCGACCACGGAATCGTACTGGCGCCCGAGCGTGACCGTGCCGAAGCGGCCGTCGCTCAGACCCACATACGCCTGGCGGCCGAACATGCGGCCACCTTGGCCGAGCCGTCCCGAACTCACGTCGAAGCCGTTTTCGAGTTGAAACACGGCCTTCAGACCTCCGCCCAGATCCTCCGAACCCTTCATGCCCCAGCGGCTGCCTTGCGCATAGCCGCTCGCCATTTCCCAGACCGCGCCGTGCCCCGCGTTGTTGGTGTAGTCGATGCCTTCGTCGAGCACGCCGTACAGCGTGACGCTGCTTTGAGCGAAAGCCGGCGACGCCGCCAGCGAGGCGAGTGCGGCGAATGCGGTGGTAGCAATGCGGTTCTTTTTCATCATGAGCTCCAGACCTTGGTAGTGAGCGGACCGAACGCGCCGGTCCATTCCGAACGCGTCTACAGCCCGCTGCTTTTTGGCAAAGCCCGGATTCTGCTATTCGATTTGCGAATCGCGAATGAGGCACATCCCTGGATAAACGTGATTTTTTCGAATGTTTGTCCCGCGAATTATTCGCTTGTGGCGGGCAGTGACCCGGAGAAAAATTCCGTTCATGCACCTTTGGCATGAAGGCCATAGCCGAGGGCAACGTGTTTTTCGCACATGCTTTTCAGGAGACGACCATGCGACTCGATCGGAATTTTGCTAACGGCCGGTTCATCGAACCCGCGACTGACACCGCTAGCAGCGAGATCATCGCCGTTTGCAATCCGGCCACCGAGGCCGTGATCGCCCATGTCACCGGCGCCACCCATGCCGAAGTCATCGCCGCTGTCGATGCCGCCGCCGTCGCGCAAAAGGGCTGGCGCAAGCTGCCGTCGTCCGAGCGCGCTGTCTATCTGCACAAGCTCGCCGATGCGCTGACCGAATGCGCGCCCGCCATCGGCGCGGCGCTCGCGCTGGAGTCGGGCAAAAGCGTGGCCGATGCCACCAACGAAGCGATCTACGCCGGCCAGATCACGCGCTATCACGCAGAGTGGGCGCGCCGCATCGAAGGCGAAGTGATTCCGAGCGATACTCCCGACGAAAACCTTGTATTGCATCGCGAGCCGATGGGCGTGGTCGCGTGTCTGATCCCGTTCAACTATCCCGTCTATACGTTCATGCGCAAAGTGGCGCCGGCGCTGATTGCCGGCAATACGGTCGTCGTGCGCCCGAGCAACAACACGCCGACTTCCGCATTCGAAATCGCCAAGGCAGTAGAGAAGGCCGGTTTGCCGGCCGGCGTCGTGAACATTCTCGCGATGAACCACGCCACCGCCGAGGCGCTTTGCACGCATCCCAAGGTCGGCATGATCACGCTGACGGGCAGCGTCGGCGCGGGCCGCAAGGTGCTCGACTATTGCAAGGCGAACATCGCCAAGCCGTCGCTCGAACTAGGCGGCAAGACGCCCGCGATCATCGAGGCCGATGCCGATCTCGAGAAAGCCGCGCGCCATCTGGTCGCGTCCAAGACCACGCATTGCGGCCAGTTGTGCACGGCGATCGAACGCGTCTACGTGCAGGAAAGCGTGCATGACCGCTTCGTTGCGCTGCTGAAAAAGCACATGAGCGCGGTGGAAAGCGGCGATCGCAGCGAGCAGCCGTCGCTGATGGGGCCACTCGTCAACGACGCGTCGCGCCAATCGATTCACGCGATGGTGGAGCGCGCGGTCGCTGCGGGCGCCACGCTCGAAACCGGCGGCAAGCTGCCGCAAGGTAGAGGCTTCTTCTATCCGGCCACGTTGCTGTCGAACTGCCGTCAGGACATGGAAATCATCCAGGAAGAGACTTTCGGTCCGATCATGCCGGTCGTCAAATACCGCACGCTCGACGAAGCGCTGGAGATGGCCAACGATCATCAATTCGGTCTGTCGTCGGTGCTGTATACGGAGAACTATCGCGGCGCGATGAAGATCGCCAACGGCATCGAAGCCGGTGAACTGTACGTGAACCGTACGCCCGCCGATCCGTATCAGGGCTTTCACGCCGGCTGGAAACGTTCGGGCCTCGGCGGCGACGACGGCAAGCACGGCATGCTCGAATTCACCCAGACCCGTCTCGTGGTCATGAAGTACTGAAGCTGAACCGGCACGCGCCGCACGTCAAAAACGATCGCGCGTGTCTGCCTTGCAACCTGAAAAGCGCAGCGATTCTGCTGCCAGTCCATAACAAAACATATTGGAGACCGGGCGGCCCGATGGGCCGGCGCTGTGTCTCTGAGGAGCGCTCACGTGTCATCCCAACCCGTTCGAACCGATGCTTCGCTCGCCTTACGCGACGAAGAGGCCGCCCTGCAAAACAGCAAGACGCAGCGTTATATCCAGCTCATCCTGCTGGTGATCGCAGCCGGCGCGATCTATCCGATTCTGTATCTGCGGCAGGTGTATCAGCCGACGATGCTCGAAGTGTTCCACATCACCGATAGCCAGCTCGGCTACCTGTATTCGTCGCTGGGCACGATCTTTCTGTTGAGTTATCTGCCGAGCGGCTGGCTCGCGGACCGTATCGCGCCGCGTTTGCTGATCTGTTTTTCTCTAATCGCCACCGGCGTGCTCGGGCTGTGGTATTCGACCGCGCCTTCTTTCCCCATGCTGATGATGATCTTCGGCGGCTGGGGTTTGTCGACCGGTTTGACGTTCTGGGCCGCTGTCATCAAACGCGTGACGATGATTGCCGGCGCGCATGAGCAGGGCCGTTTCTTCGGCTTGCTCGACGGCGGACGCGGCCTGATCGAAGCGATGCTCGCGACCGTCGCGATCACGCTGTTCGCATGGATGACGCAGACCAAAGGCGAACCGGTCGCGGCCGGTTTCAAGCTGGTGGTCTACATGTACGCGTTTCTTTGCATTGTGCTCGGCGTGGTGCTTGCGCTCGTCAAGGACCCGCAGGGCTCTGAAGACGCGGCCGCCAATCGCGCCGCGCGTCAACGCAACAACGTGCTGATCGATCTGAAGACGCTCGCGAAGATTCCCGAACTTTGGCTGGTCGCCGCCATTGTGTTCTGCGGCTACCAGGTGTTCTGGGCGACCTACAGTTTCTCCGCCTATCTGCATGAAGGCGAAATCGGCCTCACGGTCGTGATGGCCGGCACGATCACCACGCTCAAGCTGTGGATGCGCCCGATCGGCGGCATCGGCGGCGGCTTTCTCGGCGATCGCTATTCGAAGGTGTCGGTGCTCGTGATCGCACTCTTTCTCGCCGCGCTGTCGCTGTTGGGTCTGATGGCGGCACCGCGTATTTCGAGCCACGTGTTGCTGGTGTTCCTCGTGCTGTTCATCGGCATTCTGACTTACGCGATTCGCGGCCTGTACTGGTCGCTGCTGGACCGCTGCAATATTCCGGTCACAACGATGGGTCTCGCGATCGGCCTGATCTCGGTGCTCGGCTATTCGCCGGACGTGTTCCTGCCGCTCATCAACGGCTATCTGACGCAGACGTTCCCGGGCGTCTTCGGCTACCAGCTCTACTTCGGCTATGTGGCCGTCATGGCGGCGCTCGGCGGCTTTGCCGGGCTCGCACTGAGAAACATGCTCAATAGAAAAGAGGTTGCGTAAATGAAAGTCGTCTCGCTCGAAACGCATATCGTCGCCGTACCGCCGCCGCACGTGGGCGGCATGTACTGGATCTTCGTCAAGCTCAAGACCGATTGCGGGATTGAAGGCGTCGGCGAAATCTATTCAGCGACGTTCCATCCGAAGGCGATGACCCACATCATCGACGACGTATTCGGCCGCTATCTGCTCGACAAGGACCCGCATCACATCGAGCGGCTCTGGCGCGAAGCGTATTCGAGCGGTTTCACGCAACGCCCCGATCTGACGATGATGGGCGTGGTCAGCGGTTTGGAGATGGCGTGCTGGGACATTATCGGCAAGGCGGCTAACAAGCCGGTGTACGAGTTGCTGGGCGGCATGGTGAATCAACGCCTGCGTTCGTACACGTATCTGTATCCGAGGAACAGCCGCGGCGAGTACGACTACGACGATCCCGATCTGGCCGCCGAATGCGCGCTTGAAAACGTCAAGCGCGGCTTCACGGCCGTGAAGTTCGATCCGGCCGGACCGTACACGGCGTATTCTGGCCATCAACTGTCGATGGAAGTGCTGGACCGTTGCGAAACCTTCTGCCGCCGTGTACGTGAAGCAGTCGGCAGCAAGGCGGATCTGCTGTTCGGCACGCATGGGCAGATGGTGCCTTCGTCAGCGATCCGGCTCGCGAAACGCCTCGAAAAGTACGATCCGCTGTGGTTCGAAGAGCCGGTTCCGCCGGGCCAGGAAGGCGCGATGGCGCAGGTCGCGCAGCACACCAGCATTCCGATCGCCGCGGGTGAACGCCTCACCACCAAGTACGAATTCTTCAAGCTGCTGGAAGCCGGTGCCGCGTCGATTCTGCAATTGAACGTGGCGCGTGTTGGTGGCTTGCTCGAAGCGAAGAAAGTCGCGACGCTGGCCGAGGTGTACTACGCGCAGATCGCACCGCATCTGTACAACGGGCCGATCGGCGCGGCGGCCAGCATCCAGCTCGCGACGTGCACGCCGAACTTCCTGATTCAGGAAAGCATCGGCACGTGGGACGGTTTTCATGCGGCCGTGCTGAAGAAGCCGATTCAATGGGAAGACGGCTACATCATTCCGTCGCAGGAACCAGGCCTTGGCGTCGAGCTGAACATGGAAGTCGTCAGGCAGCGCACGCCGTACACCGGCGAGCGTTTGCATCTGCAAATGGCGGCGCAACCGGCCGATGTGAAGGATCTCGCACCGGCCAAGGGTTGAGTGCGCCTTGCATCTGGCGGGTTTCACCACTACGTTTCAATGGATTGAGCGCCGTCTGGCGATATAGAGCATGAACTACGATTACATTATCGTCGGCGCGGGTTCGGCGGGCTGCATTCTCGCCAATCGCCTGTCGGCGTCGGGCCAATACTCGGTGCTGCTGCTCGAAGCAGGCGGCAAGGACAGCTCGTTCTGGTTCAAGATTCCGGTGGGTTTCACCAAGACGTATTACAACGAAACCTACAACTGGATGTACTACAGCGAGCCGGAAAAAGAACTCGACAACCGGCCGATCTATTGTCCGCGCGGCAAGGTGCAGGGCGGCTCGGGCTCGATCAACGCGATGATTTACGTGCGCGGCCAGCCGCATGATTTCGACGATTGGGCCACCGCCGGCAATACAGGTTGGGCATTTCGCGACGTGCTGCCGTATTTCCGCAAGCTCGAATCGCATCCGCTCGGCAATACGGACTATCACGGCGCCGACGGACCGATCCGTATTTCGCCGATGAAAGACGCGGTGCATCCGATCTGCCACGTGTTCCTGAAAGGCTGTGATCAGGCCGGCTATCGACGCAGCGACGACTTCAATGGCGCGCAATTCGAAGGCGCCGGCATTTACGACGTGAATACGCGCAACGGCCAGCGCTCGTCGAGCAGCTTCGAGTATCTGCACCCGGCGCTGTCGCGCAAGAACCTCACTGTCGAGCGCGGCGTGCTGGCAAGCCGCGTTCTATTCGACGGCAACCAACGCGCGATTGGCGTGAGCGTTACGCAGAACGGCACCACGCGGCAGTTCATGGCGACGCGCGAAGTGATTCTGTCGGCGGGCGCGGTCGATTCGCCGAAACTGCTGCAACTCTCCGGCGTGGGCAATAGCGCGTTGCTGGCGAAGCATCGCATCGCGATGGTCAAGGAACTGCCCGCCGTGGGCCAGAATCTGCAAGACCATTTGTGCGTGAGCTTCTACTATCGCGCGAACATGAAGACGCTGAACGACGAGATGCGGCCGTTGCTCGGCAAGCTCAAGCTCGGTCTGCAATATCTGCTGACGCGCAAGGGGCCGCTTGCGATGAGCGTGAACCAGTCGGGCGGCTTCTTCAAAGGCAATGATCGGCAAACACAGCCGAATCTGCAGTTGTACTTCAATCCGTTGTCGTACCGGATTCCGAAGAGCAACAAAGCGAATCTCGAACCTGAACCGTACTCGGGCTTTCTGCTAGCGTTCAATCCGTGCCGTCCGACCAGCCGCGGTTCGATCGAGATCGCGTCGAATCGCGCCGAAGATGCCGCGAAGATCCGCATCAACGCGCTGACCACGGAGAAGGACGTCGACGAAGTGATCCAGGGTTGCGAACTGGTGCGCAAGGTGATGGCGTCGCCGGCGTTGAAGGCGATCACGGTCGAGGAAATCTCGCCGGGGCCGCAGGTGAATACGCGTGAAGGCTTCCTGCAATACTTCCGCGAGCAATCCGGGTCGATCTATCACCTGTGCGGTTCGTGCGCGATGGGCGACGACCCGCGCAGCTCGGTGGTGGATGCGCGATTGCGTGTGCACGGTATCGCGGGCTTGCGGGTGGTCGATGCGTCGATCTTTCCAAATATCACGTCGGGCAATATCAATGCGCCGACCATGATGGTGGCGGAGAAGGGCGCCGACATGATTCTCGAGGACGCCGCGAGCGAAGTTGCGTTTCGGCCCGTAACCGCGGAGATGGCCGCGGCGGCATGATCCGGTAACTCACGCTTCAACCGGCGTCGCTCAAAGGCGCCGATTCCGACGCATCGAGCGCCCGTCCGCTCAACCAGATTTCCTGCTGCAGCCAGTCGCGGAACAGCGCGACGTGCGGCAGTTCGTCCTGTTCGGCGCGCGTCACGAACCAGTACGATTGATGCCCGTCCACGTGCACGTTCAACACTTGCACGAGTTGGCCCTCGGCCAGTTCGCGCGCGATCATGTGACGGTCGGCGATGGTCACGCCGAGCCCGTCGATTGCCGCGCGAATCGCGTGATCGAGCAGATCGAATTCATAACCGCCGCGCGTATCCACGTTTTCAATGCCTGCTGCTTTGAGCCAATGCTGCCAGGTGAGGTAGCGCTGATCGGCGCTTGCGAGCACATGCAACAGCGTGAACTGATTCAGATCGATTGCCGCGCTGCCCGCCTGGCGCGCGAGCAAGGCGGGCGAGCACACCGCGATATGCCGCTCGCTCATCAACAGACGGTTTTCGACACCTTCCCACTCGCCATTCCCAAAACGGATTGCGCAGTCGAGCACGCCGGATTCCGCGAGGTTGTCGTCGACGCGCGTCGACAGACTCAGTTCGAGTTGCGGATGCGCGTCACGCAAGCGGCCGAGGCGCGGCATCAGCCAGCGGCTCGTGAAGGTGGGCGGCGCATTGATGCGCAGACGATTGCGATGGGTCTTTTCCTGCAAGCCGCGCACTGTGAGTTCGATACGGTCGAAGGATTGCTGCAGTGCTTGCAGAAGAACGCGGCCGGCAGCCGACAGTTCCAGATGATGATGGTGACGCTGCAGCAGCGTCTCGCCCAATTGCGCCTCGAGTTGCCGAACTTGCCGGCTCACCGCGCTTTGCGTGACGTTGAGGAGTTCCGCGGCGCGGGTGAAGCTGCCCGTGCGGCCGGCGACTTCGAAGGCTTTCAGCGCATTCAGCGCGGGCATTTTGCGTTTCAAGATGTTCGACCGGGAGTGAGCGCGCAGCGGCGCGATGTCCCGGCATTTTACTGGTTTGCCTGCGCGGCGCCCATGATGCGCCGCACAGGCGTTGCAGCGTCAATAAGCAATACAGACCGACTTGGTTTCCGTATAGGACTCGATGATCGACTTGCCGTGTTCGCGGCCGATGCCCGACGCCTTGAAGCCGCCGAACGGCATCGCCGGGTCGACCATGTTGTGCGTGTTGACCCACACCGTTCCGGCCTCGATGCCGTCCACGAGCCGCAGCGCCTTGTCGAGCTGATTGGTCCAGACGCTCGCGCCGAGACCGTACTCGGAAGCGTTCGCCTGAGCCAGCACTTCATCCAGATCGTCATAGGGCATGGCGACTAGCACCGGGCCGAACACCTCTTCCTTGACGACGGCAAGCGGCTTGCAGGCGCGATTGGCGATCACCGTCGGACGCACGAAGTAGCCCTCGCGTTCCACGCGCGCATCGCGCGACAAAATCTCGCCGCCTTCGTCCTTGCCTTGCGCGATCATGCCGGCCACTTTGTCGCGATGCCGCGCGGAGACCATCGGACCCATCTGCGTCGCGGCGTCGAAACCGGAGCCGAGCGTGATGCCGTCGGCGACGGCGGCAATGCCTTGCACGACTTCGTCATAGATGGAGCGGGCCACATACAGGCGCGAGCCCGCCGTGCAAACCTGGCCGTGGTTGAAGAAGATCGCGCCTGCCGCGCCTTCGATCGCTTTGCGCGGATCGCAGTCGTCGAGCACGATCACCGGGCTCTTGCCGCCCAGTTCGAGCGACGCGCGCTTCAGATCGTCCGCGCATTGACGGCCGATGATGCGCCCGACTTCGGTCGATCCCGTGAACGTGACCTTGTTCACCAGCGGATGCCGCACGAGCGCCGCGCCGGCGGTTTCACCATGGCCGGTCACCACGTTGAACACGCCGGCAGGGAAACCCGCTTCGTGCGCGAGTTCGGCGAGACGGATTGCCGTCAGCGGCGTTTCTTCAGCGGGTTTTAGCACCACGGTGCAGCCGCAGGCTAGCGCCGGGGCAATTTTCCATACCGCCATCAGCAGCGGAAAATTCCACGGGACGATCGCGGCCACCACGCCGGCGGGCACGCGTTTGGTCGATGCGTTGTAGCGCGTGCCCGGCGGGAACGGAATCGACAGATCGAACGTGCTGCCTTCGATCTTGGTGGCCCAGCCAGCCATATAACGCAGCCATTGGACGCTGCCCGCCACTTCCAGCATCTTCGAGAAGCCAATCAGTTTGCCCTGATTCAGCGTTTCCAGCGTGGCGAGTTCGTCGCTATGCCGCTCGACGAGGTCGGCGAGTTTTAGCAGCAGACCCTCGCGGACGGCCGGCGGCATTCTGCGCCAGGCGTCGGATTCGAAGGCCGCCTTCGAGGTTCTGACCGCGTGATCGATATCCGCTTCGGATGCGTCGGGAATCTGCGCGATCTCTTCAGCGGTGGCCGGGTTGAAGACCGGAAAGGTTTTACCCGCGGCGCTGCCGGTTTTTTCGCCGTTGATGAACATGGTGTGCGGCAATGCGGCCGCTAGCTTGTGTTCGGTCATGGTGGTTCGTCTCCGTTGGGGTTGAGTGGCCGTGGCGCTAGCCGGAAGGGTTCGTGTGACGGCGGTATGGGTTCAGGTGCGGGTGGATGTGCTGCTTTGCGCGCCAACGCGTTGCTAACGACGCGGCACAGATCACATTCGCCGTCGCGCTTAATGCGTACAGCACGACGAATCCATCGCCGAAAAAGTAGGGGGTCGTGGATAACGCCGCGCCGAGCACCATGCCGATGTGATGCGCAATGCCCGGGCAACTGGCGCTCAATACGCTGGTCGAGTTACCGCGCAAGTTGACGAGCGCCGGAATCGTCAGGCAGTCGAGAATCAGAAAGACCGCTGCCGCGAGTGGCGCGAGCGCGGGGTTGCCGTTCGCCGCGAGCGTGCCGATCAGCGTCGCGCGCGCGATATACAGCGCCATCAACACGCGATTGCCGCGCGAGCGCTCGGCGATCCATGCCAGCGCGCAGACGGCTGCAAGCGAAAGCGAGATTTGCCAGAACGGTTGTGCGCCGCTGACGCCGCAGATTGCAAAGAGCTGGAAGCGGGCGAGACTGCCGCTGGATAGTCCTGCGAGCAAGGCGAGGAGAGCCGTTGCAGTTGATGGTGTCGCCACCTTGATCGAATCGGGATCTTGCTTAATGCCGCGATCCACATAGTGACGCGATTCGGCGTTGGCGTGCAGCCCATTGAGCAACATGCCGACGCCCGCCGCGATCATCAGCACGGCAATCGCAATGCCATGCGCCGAACCAGTCAAATACGCCGGCACGCTATTCATCGCACCGATCGTCACGATAAGCGTCGCGGCGCTCGCCAGCAGCGTGGTTCGGCCCGATGAGCGCGACGTCAACAGCGGCACGCTCATCATGGCCGCCAGCATCAGCGCGCTCGTCCATAACTCGGTGGCGTGCCGGCCGAGCCCGGCCTGCATCAACAGCGCAGCGCCTCCGCCCGCGAGGCACACGCATGCCGCACTCGCGCTCAGCATGCGTGTCAAAGCGGCGTGCCGCGCACGAGGCATGAGCGGATCAGTGCTTGCAACAGCCATGATCCGTGGACTTGCCGTCTTCGACGCTGTTCAGATCACGCTCGGCCGGCAAGTCCATCGTTGGGTTGGCCGAGAAGAAGTTGTTTGGCTTGAGCATGAAACCGGCGTACTCCACCGGCATCACCGGGAAGTCCTCGGGCTTGCACACATGCGTGTGGCCGAAGCTGTGCCACAGCACGACATCTTCATTCTCGATGTTGCGGTTCGCTTCGATATAGCGCGGCAGGCCGTCGCCGCCCGAATGCTGATTCGGATAATCGCCGCTTGCATAGCGCTCAGCCGGATCGAATGGCGTAACCCACACGTGACGCGTGGCAAAGCCGCCGCGTTGACGCACCTTCGAACGTTCGTCGGCCAGCATCAGCGGCGAGTCGTTCACGACCAGTTTGTAGCCCGGATTCGCGCCGCCGGCATTCTTCACGTTCGGGTTGCTGACCTTCCAGTAACGGCCTGTGCGGCCATTCGCGTTGCGGGCAGCTTCGCGTTCGGTCTTCAACACGCGCCGGGTCGTATCGAACACATTGCCGTACGGATTGTTCTCGCCCATGGGACGCGGCACGAATTCGTGTTCGGTCACCGTGTTGCGCTCGCCGTCCACCATCATGTGCATGCGAGCGTTGAAGAAGTGCTGGTGCGTCGGGCCGCCGAGGTTCTCGGTGATCATGCCGCCCCACGGATAGGTGTCGCCATCGGCCACGGCCGACGTTTGCACAATGCCGGTCAATTTGCATTCGAGTTGAATCGTGCCATCCTGGTACAGATACCAGTAGAAGCCGTAATCGTAATTGCCGACCGTGGCGAAGAAGGAGATCACGAGGCGTCGCGAGCGGCGCATTTCGAATACGCCAGTGCGGAATTCATAGTGCTTCCATAGCGTGCCGTAGTCTTCTTCGTGCATGCAGACGGCGTTCTTCATCACGAACGGGTTGCCGAAATCGTCCGCTGACGGAATGTCGAAATAGCGGATCGTGCCGAGGCAATCGCAACCGAGTTCGAGCTGGTTCGCCAGTTTGCCCAGACCGTATTCGCCCGCGTCGAACGCGCTTTTCCAGTAGTGGTTAGTGGTCGGATCGGAGTAGGGCACGCACATTTCCGTGACGCTCGCACGGTAGATGATCGGGCGCGTGCTCTTGCCGTCGTCCCACGACAGTTGATGCAGCACCAGCCCTTCGCGCGGCGTAAAGCCGACGCGGAAGTTCCAGTTCTGCCAGTTCACATGCCAGCCGTCGATCGTGAAGCTCGGGCCGTCGGGCTGATTGATCGACAGCGGTTTGAGCGTGCTGCGCGGTTCGCCGAGACTCGGTGTGTCGTAGTTGTGTTTGGCGCGCGGAATCGGAATGATGCGGCCGTCGTCCACCAGTTCGATTACTTTCTTTTCGAGCAGATCGACCACGGCCATCACGCCTTCGATTGGATGCGCGTAGCCGTTATCGGTCAACGTCTCGCGGTAGTAGCTCACGCAACGCACGAGACGCCGGCCGTTTTCGTTCTCGCGGTCGAAACAGCCCGCGGAGAACGGGTCGACCTGAACGCGTTCCAGATCCTTTTCGCTAACGCCGCGCTTCATGACAGCCACGCGCCAGGCTTCATCGCTCTTGACGATCTGTTCCGCGTTCATGAAGTCGTCGATCATGATGGGCGGCTGGCCGTACGGCGCCTCGCCGAACGGCATCACACGGCGCGCGGCGATTTTCTTTTCTCTCAGGTCCACCTCGAATTCGATCGTCGCGCCATTCGTACGATCGATCGCGAGCACGAAGGCCGTGCGCGAAAAATATTCGCCGGTCTTGAATGCCATCACTTCGGCTTTCGGCGGCTCGCGCAATTCGACCATCGGAAAACGTGCGTGCGAGTCGAGTTTCTCGGCGGCTTTCACGAGATCGCACGCGAGCTGCATTTCTGCGCCGCTCAGCGGATCGAGCGGATGAACGGGGGCGTGAGCGGCTTTCGTGGCATTCGTGTTCATAGGATTCCCGTAAGAAGTTGCTGGACCGGACAGCGTGCTCGCGAGGTGAACGAGGCGCGGCGAACGCTGAGTCGATGGCAAATCGTAGGAACCCAATAATATTTTCGCGCTTGCGTATCGCGCCAAATGAACGATAAAGTGCGCCAGAAGGAAGGACTGGAGCCACCATCAGCGGAGACTGGAGAGGAGACGCTCAGCATGAAAAAAGTCACGCTCAACGGCAGTTTCCCGATGATCCGCGCCGCGGTCATGGGGCCGGTTGTGCGCGCACTCGATGCATCGGGCGCGCAATGCGACGCGCTGCTGGAGGAGTTCGGCATGAGCCGCAAGCTCCTGTCGAATCCATATGAAATCCTGCCGCTTACGCGCTATGTCGCGGCGTTCGAACGTGCCGCGGAGGTACTTGGCGAATCCGCGCTCGGCCTGCGTTTAGGCAGCGAAGTGCAATTGACGGAACTCGGGCCTGCAGGTCTGGTGTTTCTCTCATCGCCCACGTTGAACGCGGCCATGCGCAAGTTCGTGCTCGCGCTTGCGTCGTGGCAAAACACCACGACCTGCGAACTGCTGCGCGACGACGAATGGCCGATCTGGACCTACCAGATCGCCAGTCCGCAAATCTGGCCGCGCCGGCAGGATGCGGAATACAGCCTGTCGACCATGTGCCATATGGTCCGGCTCGTGCGCGGCGCGGCGTGGAATCCGGTCGAAGTGCATTTCGAACATGCCGCCCCCGCCGATCTCAAACCGTATGCGCGCATCTTTCGTGTGCCGGTGCGCTTTCAGCAGCCTTTCAACGGCTTGATTCTGCGTCCGCAAGATCTCGACGCTTCACTCAAAAGCGCCGACTCGCAAATGGCGCGCATGATGGAGCGCCACGCCACCGATCTGATCGCGCGGGACGCGATGCCGCACAGCATTGCCGAGCAGGTTCGCGATCTGGTGACGCGGCGGCTAGCGCGCGAAAAACTGATCGTCGCCGACATCGCGAAGGACCTCGGTCTCTCGCACCGCTCTTTGCAGCGGCACCTTGCGCAAGAGGGCACTTCCGTGCGGCAGATCGTGCGAGAGGAACGGCAGCGCAGTGTGGAAGGCCTGCTCGAACGGGAAGAACTCACCAATGCGGCGATTGCGCGCGCTGTTGGTTACGCGGATGCCACCGTCTTGTGGCGCGCCGCGCGTAGCTGGAAGAAAAATAACCCGTGACGTGTCCGCGCATTCTTTCAACGTGAAAGCATTGCGCGAGAATAGTTTCGGTTCCTAAATATCCGCCGAAAACGGCCGCATTCGGGCTTCCCCGCATTGGCGCAAATTATCGAAAATTTGGCGCGGTTCGCGAAGTCGCTTTATTTTTTAGCTACCTACCATGCGCTCACACCGAAGCATTGGAGATCGGTCGAGTGAGCGTCTGGATCAGCAGTGCAGGGTTCAGGCGAGTCCCAGACTAGCCAACACAACAGAGGCTGCAATGAGTGAACCCTATTCTCCGACCCGAGCGGTCGACGCGGAGAACCCCGTGGAATTGAAAGGCAATACGCTGGGCTTATGGCAGATCGTATTCCTGGTGATTTCGGCGGCCGCGCCGCTGACCGGCATGCTCGGCGCGGTGCCGCCCGCGATCAGTCTCGGCAACGGCGCGGGCATTCCGGGCGCGTTCGTGATCGCCGGCGCGGTGCTGCTGATATTCAGCGTGGGCTTTGCATCGATGAGCCGGCACGTGGTTCGCGCCGGCGCGTTTTACGCGTACATCACCGCCGGACTGGGGCGGCCGTTGGGCATGGCGGGAGCGCTCGTCGCGCTGATGTCGTACACGTTCATCCAGATCGCGCTGTACGGCCTGTTTGGTTTCTTCTGCACGGTGATCCTCTCGCCGCTCCTGCATACCGCGTTGCCCTGGTACGGGTATTCGCTGATTTGCGTCGCCGTGGTGCAATTCACCGGCATTCGCGGTATCGATCTGAATAGCCGCCTGCTCGGCGTGCTGATGTGCCTCGAACTGGGCATTCTGCTGGTGCTCGCCGTCGCGATCGTCGCGCATGGCGGCGGACCGAACGGGCTCACGCTCGCACCGTTCACGCCGCAGCATGTGTTCAGCGGCCACCTCGGCATTGCGGTGATGTTCGCGTTTGCCTCGTTCATCGGCTTCGAAGCGACCGCGATATACGGCAAGGAATGTCGCGATCCCAAGGTGACGGTGCCGCGCGCCACGTACGTGTCCGTGATGCTGATTCTCGTGTTCTTCGCTTTCGTCACATGGACGATCGTGTGCGCGTATGGCCTCGCCGATGTGGTCACGGTCGCGACCAAACAGCCCGGCGATTTCTGGTTCATTCAGTCCGGCAAATATCTGGGCAATGCAGTGACGACGGTGATGAGTTTCCTGCTGCTCAGCAGTATCTTCGCGAGCCTGTTGTCGTTTCATAACACGCTGGTGCGTTATATCCATGCGCTGAGTCTCGAAGGCATCCTGCCGCAGGTCCTCAACCGAGTGCATGAAAAATATCGTTCGCCGTATGTGGCGAGCTACCTGCAGACGCTTTCCGTGTGCGTGTTGCTCGGCCTCTTTATCGCGGCAGGCAGCGACGTGTTCAACATTGTGTTCAGCTGGAGTTCGGCGCTCGGCACGATCGGCATCGTGATGTTGCAGGCGGTGACGAGTTTTTCGGTGATCGCGTTCTTCCGAAAGACGCGCAGGGACACGCGCGTATGGCATTCGTTCGTTGCGCCGCTGGTGGGCGGCCTCGGCCTGCTGTATATCGGCGTGATTCTGGTGCGCAATCTCGACGCGCTCAGCGGCTCCGATAGTCCGATCGTCAAATCGTTTCCCTGGATCGTGTTCTCGGTGGCGCTGGTCGGCGTGTTGATCGGTCTCATCCTGCGCAAGAAGCGCCCGGATATCTACGCACGCTTCGGCCAATAAGACAGAACCGCGCCAATCGCGCCAACCCGGCGCGACAACCCGCTACCTCACTTCTCGACAGGACAATCATGGCAGACACTTTCGTCAAGCGCTCGGCGCTTGCGCTGGCCGCGTTCGGCCTTTCGATGGCCGCGCACGCGCAATCTTCGGTGACGCTTTACGGCACGGTCGACGCCGGCCTCATCTACACGAGCAATCAGCAGACGACGCTCGCCAACGGCAGCACCAACGGACACGCGAACTATCAACTCGGAGGCGGCAATCTGGTGCCGTCGCGCTGGGGCTTGATGGGCACGGAAGATATCGGCGGCGGTACGACGGTCAACTTCGCGTTGGAGAACAGCTTTCTGATCGGCAGCGGCGCGATGCTTCAATCGAATACGCTGTTCAATCGCAATGCGTGGGTCGGTGTGAACAACGCGACGTATGGCGCGCTGACGTTCGGCCGTCAATACGATCCGTTCTCGGATTACATGGGTGCGTATGCATCGAGTAATAACTGGGCGACGCTGTACGGCTCGCATTTCGGCGACGTCGATAACTTGAACGAGGCGTTCAACTTCAACAATTCGATCAAATACATCAGCCCGAGCTTTGGCGGACTCACGGTTGGGGGATTGTTCAGCCTCGGCGGAGTAGCGGGGAATTTTTCGCAGAACAAGGGTTGGGCGCTCGCGGCGAATTACGCGCAGGGGCCATTGTCGCTAAGCGCGGGGTATCTGGAGTTGAATCAGCCGTTGCAGGCGGCGCTGGGTGGTACGAGCAGCTATATCGGCGACTTCAGTTGTGCGAACGCGGACGCGTCGTATTGTCTTCTGCAGGATGCGAGCAAGGTGCGGATCTTTGGGGCAGGGGGTTCGTATTCGTTCGGCAAGGCGAACGTGGCGGTGACTTATACGCACACGCGGCTGTCGCAGAGCCAGTACTTTGCGAGCGCGGCACGGCCAGCCGGCGCCGATGTTTCATTCGAAATCGCCGAGTTGAACACCACCTATGCGCTTGCGCCGGATTTGCAGCTTGGGCTCGCCTATATCTTCAACGATGTGAAGCCGAGCGGAAGCGGCTCGACCCGCGTGCATCAGATCAATCTCGGAGCGGTGTATAGCTTGTCGAAACGGACTGCCGTTTATGCCGTGGCGATTGGGCAGAAGTCTTCTGGCGCCGGGTTAGGGGTCGATCCGGTGACCGGCGCGAGTGAGAACCTCGCGCAGATTCCGAACGCGGTGAATTCGGATACCGATCGGCAGGTCTCGGTGGTTGTGGGGTTGCGGCACAACTTTTGAATTCACCCTTTGAACGTCGCCTGCTCGAGGATCATGTCGTAGAGCGCCTGCGCGGCAGGCGACAAGTGCGCGGTCTTGCGCGCCACGAGCACGAGCGTGCGCGACACGGCCGGCTGCGTGAGTTCGACGGTCCGCACCGTCGGATACGCGCCTTTTTGCAATGCAAGCGCCGGCACCACCGCCGCGCCCACGCCCTGCGCGACCAGCCCGACGGCCGTGGAACTGCGCTGCACTTCGTAGAACGAGCGCAGCGCCAGTTGGCTCGGCTCCAGCGCGACGTCCAGTAACGCACGGTTGCCGCTCACCTCGCCGGCAAAGATCAGCGGATACGATTGCAACTGCTGCCAGGCGATGCGGCGCCGCTTTGCCAATGGATGATCTTCGTGGCAAATCAAAACATAGCGGTCCTCCGTGAGCGGCACGCTCGCCAGATCGGGATGGTGCTCGCCGGCGATATTGATGCCGAATTCGACTTCCCGGCGCAGCACGGCCGCTTCCACCGCGGACGACGCGTGATCGAGAATCCTGATGCGGTTATGCGGATAACGCGCCGAATACGCCTGCAGAATACGCGGCAAATACTGCACGCCGACCGTCGGCACGCAGGCGATGGACACATCGCCACGGCGCGCCACGCCTGTCTCGCGGATTTCGACCAACGCATCGGCGAGTTCGCCGAGCAAGCGGCGCGCTTGCGGTAGAAACCCTTGCCCGATTTCGGTGAGCGCCATGGAGCGCGTGGTCCGCTCGATCAGCGTGACGCCGAGGTAGATTTCGAGCTTGCGCAGACGCTGCGTGATGGCCGTTTGCGTGACGTGCAGCGAATCGGCGGCGCTCTGGAAGCTGCCGCGATCCGCTATGGCGACGAACGCCTGAACGCCGAGCGTATCGATTTTCATCAGTAAAATTGAGGAATCGGAATGATAAATTCATTTTACTCCGCACGTCGCGCCGCCGAGAATGGACGGATTGGATCGGTTGAGATGCCGCGCAGTTCAGATCGGCCGTCACCGATCCGGCCACCTCGAACACAGGGAGTCCCAGATGACGTCGAACAAGGATTGGCACGCGAAGCAGTACGTGTTGTTCGAAAACGAGCGCACGCGTCCGGTCAGGGATCTGCTGGCGGCCGTGCCGCCGGCGGATGTGAAGACAGCGGTGGACATCGGCTGCGGACCCGGCAACTCGACCGAGACACTCGCGGCGCGCGTGCCGGGCGCGGCGGTCAGCGGCATGGACAGTTCGCCCGACATGATCGCGGCGGCCCGCCAGCGCCTGCCGCAATTCCGCTTCGACGTGAGCGACATCGCCACGTGGGACGCACCCGGCCCCTACGATCTGATTCTCGCGAATGCGGTGCTGCAGTGGGTGCCTGACCACGAGCGCCTGTTTCCGTCGCTCGTCGGCAAGCTCGCGCCGGGCGGCAGCCTCGCGGTGCAGATGCCGGACAACCTCGACGAACCCGCGCACCGTCTGCTGCGCGAGATTGCCGTCGATGGCCCGTGGGCGCACAAGCTCAAAGGCGTCGAGCGCACCATGCGCTACGGCGCAGAGTGGTATTACGCCTTGCTCAAACCGCTGTGCGCGCGGGTCGACGTGTGGCGCACCGTCTACCATCACCCGCTCGCGGGTGGCGCGGATGCGGTGGTCGAATGGTTCAAGGGCAGCGCGCTGCGGCCGTTCCTCGCCGAACTCGACGACGCGGAGCAAGCCGCTTTCCTCGGGCGGTACCGCGAGGCGATCGCCGCGGCTTATCCGGCGCTCGCCGACGGCACGGTGCTGCTGCCGTTTCCGCGCCTGTTCATCGTCGCTACCCGCTAGCGGCGCCGGCTTGCGAGCGAGGCGCGGTGCGGCCCGCGAGCGGGTTGCCGTGCCGCCGCGGCGCGGCCGCGCCAGGGTACTCAGGAATTGCCGCGCTTGAATTCTGCGTGATATTGTTCTATCGAAGCGGGGGCCGGCGACACGCCGTCCTCACCGGAACGCAATCCACCGCAGCGAGCGTCGCCATGAGTGATGTACGCCATCATCTGAGTCCACGGGACCGTCTGGAGCTGTTGTGCTGGCTCACATGCGGGAGTCTTGGCGCTTATTACCTGAATGAGGATTGGCCAGACGCGGCGTTCCACGTGCAGGCCGCGCACAAGTGGCTCGATCGCCGGGCGCGGGAGGCCGACTGGCTGACGGTCGCCAAGCTGAGCGCCACCGCGGTGGAGATCGCGCGGCGCCACGCGCAGTTTGTCGAGGCGGACTGGGCGAGAGATGCGGTCGAGGAGATTCTCGATACCGATGAACTCGATCCTCAGGCCCGGCTCGTTCGGCAAGTCATTGCCGATTGTCAGACCGCTTTGGCAGATAGAAGGTTGGCGGATTAGCGTTCCAGTGTTCGCTCGCGCACACAACCCACCAAGTGATTGCCTCGTGGTAAAGCGCTCGCAATCGCATCGCCGCCAGCCGCGCGAGTTTGCGTCAGATTACCCGTCGCGCGGTCACAGGCACTGCTCGCGCAAACACATCGCCGCATGATTCAGATCACGCTCGATCGCCCGCCGCACGCCGGCCGCATCGCTCGCTTTCGCGGCATTCAGCAGATCGTCGTGCGCGTCGTTGAGCGTATCGGCGAATAGCGCCTCGCCGAACAGCAGATTCGAAATCGGGCCGACCTGCAGCCACACGGTTTCGATCAGCTCCAGCAGCAGCGGCGACCCGGCCGCCCGGTACAGAATCAGGTGGAATGCCTCATTGGCGTCGAGATAGCTTTTGGCGTCGGCGCAGCGCAACGCCTGCGCCATCTGCGCGTTCAGTTTTTCCAGCGTGTCGAGATCATGCGCCGTGAGATGCGGCACGCCGAGTTCGGCGGCCTGGCCTTCGAGGATCAGACGCACGCGCAGCACATCGTCGAACTGTTCCTTCGATAGATGCGGCACCGTCACGCCGCAATTGGGCACGTTCACGAGCGCCGATTCGGCCGCGAGGCGCTGCAAGGCGGAGCGCACCGGCATTTCGCCCACGCCGAGTTCGGCGGCGACGTGGCGGATCTTGATGCGTTCGCCGGGCACGAAGCGTCCGATCGTGAGCCACTGCCGCAGCGTGTCGTAGGTCTGGTCCTGCAGCGTGTGATGGCGCGAAGTTTTCATAAAGCTCGAGGCAAAACCCCATGGAAAAAGGGGCAAAAAAAGCCGGTGCGTCGGCACAACTCAGATCAGTTCGCCAAGACAGGCGTCAAACGCGGCGACCAGCTTGTCGACGTCTTCCACCGACGTGTCCGGGCAGACCAGGATCATGTTGTGAAACGGCGTGATCAACACGCCACGATTCAGCAAGTAAAGGTGCAAGACGAGTTCCAGCTCCGGATCGAGCTGGCGTCCGGCTTCGCTGCCGTTGCGCGGCGGCGTCGGCATGAACTGGAATTCGTTGCGCGCGCCGACTCGCGTCACGCACCACGCGAGGCCGTGCCGCGCAATCGCGTCCCGCAGTCCACTCTCGATACGTCCGGCCAGCGCGAACATATGCGCGTAGGCCGCGTCGGTCATCACCTCGGCCAGCGTGGCGCGGATCGCGCTCATGGCGAGCATGTTCGCGGTGAGCGTCGTGCCGATGCCGGAGTGTCCCGGCGGCGCACTGCGCTTGGCCTGTTGCGCACGCGCGGCGAGTTCAGCGCTAAAGCCGTACACGGCGCACGGAAAGCCGCCGCCGACCGGTTTGCCGAGTACGAACAGATCGGGTTCGAGCCCGTGCGCCTTCGTATAGCCGCGGGGGCCGCAACTGATAGTGTGCGTTTCGTCGATGGCGAGCAGCGTGCCGTAGCGGCGCATCAGCGCTTGCGCCTCGCGCCAGTAGTCCGGTTCGGGCAATACCATGCCGATGTTGGTCATCGCGGGTTCGGCGAGCACGCAGGCCACGTCGCCATCTTTCAGCGCGTGTTCCAGCGCGGCGAGGTCGTTGAATTCGATCACGCGCGTGCTGCCGAGCAGGTCGTGCACCTGGCCGATCAGGCTGTCGCGCTGTTGCGGCCGGCCATCGACCAGATCGACGAAGACGTCGTCCACGGTGCCGTGATAACAGCCGTTGAAAATCACGATCTGCTTGCGCCCAGTCGCCGCGCGCGCCCAGCGCAGCGCGAAGCGGTTGGCGTCGCTCGCGCTCATCGCGAACTGCCAGTACGGCAGCCCGAAGCGGCGCGCGAGTTCTTCGCCGACCCACGCGGCGTCTTCGCCCGGCAGCATGGTCGTGAGGCCGCGTTGCGCCTGCGCGGCGAGCGCCCGTGCGACCGGCGCCGGCGAATGGCCGAACATCGCGCCGGTGTCACCGAGGCAGAAGTCGGCGTAGCGGTGGCCGTCCACGTCGGTGAACGCGGCGCCGCGTGCTTCGTCGACATAGAGCGAGAAGGGCGTCGACCAGTCGTTCATCCAGTGCAGCGGCACGCCGAACAGCAGGTGGCGCGCCGCCCGTTCGGACAGCGCGCGCGACTTCGGCATGGCCTCGACGAACGCGCGGCGTTCACGCTCGACAAGCGCCTGTGCGCGCGCCCAGTTGATGCCGTGACGGGTATCCAAAGGCAATTGCATGCTCTCCAATCGGGTTATCGGCCGTGTTCCATGTTCCGCGCTCAGACGAGCAGTTGCAGATGCTCGCGTTCCCACGCGGTAATGCCTTGCGAGAAGGTTTCGAATTCCTTTTCCTTCACCGCGCAGTACGCCTGCACGAAGCTGTCGCCGAGCACCTCGGCGAGTTCGCTGCATTTCGACAGCGCCTTGAGCGCGTCTTCGAGACCGCGCGGCAACTCGTATTCGAGGTCGTAGGCGCTTTCGATCATCGGCGCCGACGCTTCCTGCTGTTCCACCATGCCGAGATAACCGCAGGCGAGGGTGGCCGCCATGGCGAGATACGGGTTCACGTCGACGCCCGGCACGCGGTTTTCGAGCCGGCGCCCGTCCGGCCCGGAGTTCGGCACGCGGATTCCGCAGGTGCGGTTGTCGTAACCCCAGCGCACGTTGATCGGTGCGGCCGTGAAGCGCGACAGGCGCCGGTAGGAGTTCACGTACGGCGCGAACATGGGCATGGCTTGCGGCATGTATTTCTGCAAACCGCCGATATAGTTGAAAAACAGCGGGCTCGCCGAGCCGTCCGGCAGCGAAAAAACGTTCTGCCCGCTTTCCCGATCGACGATGCTTTGATGAATATGCATCGCGCTGCCCGGTTCGTGCTCCATCGGCTTGGCCATGAAGGTGGCGAAAATGCCGTGACGGAAGGCCGTTTCGCGCACCGCGCGCTTGAACAGGAAAACGCGGTCGGCGAGATCGAGCGCGTCGCCGTGCGAAAAGTTGATCTCCATTTGCCCGGCGCCGACTTCGTGCACGAGCGTTTCGACGCCGAGCTGGGTCATTTCGCAGAAGCGCGACAAGTCCTGGAAGAACGGATCGAATTCGTTGACTGCGTCGATCGAAAACGACTGGCGGCCCGCTTCGTGGCGCCCCGCGCGGCCGAGCGGCGGGCGCAGCGGTTCATGGGGATTCTTGTTCTGCGCGATCAGGTAGAACTCCATCTCCGGCGCCACCACCGGGCGCCAGCCTCGCTCTTCGTAAAGCCGCAGCACACGACGCAACACCGCGCGCGGCGAGATGCCGATCGGCTTGCCGTCCAGGCCGACGCAATCGTGAATCACCACAGCAACCTGTTCGATCGCCCACGGCACCAGCCGCACGGTGTTCGGATCGGGAATGCAGACCATGTCGGGATCGCTCGGCCCGACAAAGCGCTCGAAATTCGCGAATTCGCCGTTGACGGTGATCATCAGCAGCGCATTTGACATATGCATCTTGCCTTCCGAAAGAAACAGGTTCTTCGGCACGATCTTGCCGCGCGCGACGCCGGTCATGTCCGGTATCACGCACTCCACTTCATGAATCCGATGATGTTCCAGGAATTCGCGCAGATCGCCGCGCAGGTCGCTTTGCAAGGTTGACTCCAGTCGGTGGATGACAGCGGCACGAGGCGCTTTCGACAACGGAGCGCGCTGAGCCGCCTGTTTCGGAAAAGCTGGATTTTTTGTATTGTGGGATTTGATCAAATCATGACACGGCTTTCTCTTTTTGTAAAACTGGACAAAACTCGCGCTCGCGTCGCAATTTCGCAAGCTCGATTGAATTTCTTTTGTTTCAGGCGAAGTCAGTCGAGCGTGACAGCGTTTCCCACTGTTCGATCTCTTCGTTGAGCGCCGCCAGCTTCGTTTTCACCAGGTCGAGCGCATCGTTGCCGAGCAGCAGATGGACCGGCGGATTGTTTGCCGCGACGATTTCCAGCAGCGCCTGCGCCGCTTTGCGCGGATCGCCTGCCTGCTTGCCGCTCTTCGCCTCGCGTGCCTCGCGGATCGGGTCGAACAGGGCGTCATAGTCGGCGATGCTGCGGCCCGCGCGGACCATCGAGCGGCCGGCCCAATCCGTGCGGAACGAGCCGGGGGCGACGGCCGTGACCTTGATGCCGAAGCCCGCTACTTCTTTGGCGAGCGCGTCGGTGATGCCTTCGAGCGCGAACTTGCTGCCGCAGTAGTACGCAATGCCGGGCATCGTGATGAAGCCGCCCATCGACGTGATGTTGACGATGTGGCCCGAGCGCCGCTCGCGCATGGCGGGCAGCACGGACTTGATCATCGCGACTGCGCCGAACACGTTGACGTCGAATTGACGGCGCAGGTCGTCGAGCGGCGATTCCTCCAACGTGCCTTCATGGCCGTAGCCTGCATTGTTGACGAGGACGTCGATCGGGCCGACCGTTTGGGTGATCGCGGCGACGGCGGGCGCGATGGCCTCGAAATCCGTGACGTCGAGCACGACCGCGTGCGCCCGTTCGGCCGCCAACGCCGTGAACGCATCGCGCGCCGCCTCATTGCGCACCGTGCCGACGACGGTATGGCCCGCGTCGAGCGCCGCCTGCGCGAATGCGCGGCCGAAGCCGGAACTGACGCCGGTGATCAGAAACGTTTTGCTCATGGTGATCCACTCCTTGATTTAGTCCGTCGTCACATGGCGCTTTCGGGTGAAAACGCATGGCATCGACGGAAACAGCCCAGGACTGAATGATAGAAGCGGCAGGGCCGGGCGCGAATGCCGGGTCGTCTGCATTGATTGCCTAATCCTATGAACGGATGGATTTTCCGGCACGGCGGTGGCACAGTGCAATCTGCTTAGCTATCTCGACAGGGCCCACAATGAAGCCCAAGCATCAGGATTCGGGCGCGCGGCAACGCATGGTGGCCTTGCTCGAAAATCTCGCGCCGCTGGAAGGCTACAACCTCACCGTGCTGCCCGACGTGCGCTTTCTGCGTTCGAACCGGCCGCTGAGCCGCACGCCGGTGCTGTACGACCCGGGCGTGGTGATCGTCTGCCAGGGACGCAAGCGGGGCTTTCTCGGCGAGACGGTCTATGTGTACGACGCGCAGCACTATCTGGCGGTCTCAGTGCCAGTGCCGTTCTCGATGGAAACCGAAGCTAGCGAGGCCGAGCCCTTGCTCGCCATTTATTTCCGCCTCGACTTCAAGCTGGCCGCCGATCTGATGCTGCAACTCGACGAGCGGGACGCGGGCGTGCCGGCCGAACCGCGCGGCATGATGTCGACGCCCCTCGACGCGAAGCTGAGCGCTACCGTGTTGCGCTTTCTGGAAGCGATGAGCGTGCCGTTGGAAGCGGAGCTGCTAGGCCCAGCGCTGGTGCGTGAAATCTACTTCCACGTGCTGACCGGCGAGCAGGGCGGATCGATGCGCGCCGCGCTAACCGCGCAAGGCCAGTTCGCCCGGATCGCCAAGGTGATCCGCAAGATTCACGCGTGTTATCGCGAACCAC
Organism: Paraburkholderia sp. BL18I3N2; assembly: GCF_003001875.1. NCBI lineage: Bacteria > Pseudomonadati > Pseudomonadota > Betaproteobacteria > Burkholderiales > Burkholderiaceae > Paraburkholderia > Paraburkholderia sp. BL18I3N2. Next base: position 132,781 of record NZ_PVNC01000005.1, on the reverse strand, counting down.
TCGACATCGGGCAGCTGGCGCTGGAAGCGAACATGAGCGTGCCCAGCTTCCACTCGCACTTCAAGGCGGTGACGCGTACGTCGCCGATGCAATATCTGAAGTCGACGCGGCTTCATCAGGCGCGCCTGCTGATGGTGAGAAACGAGGTGACGGCGGGGCACGCGTGCGTGCAGGTGGGCTATGAAAGCGCCTCGCAATTCAGCCGCGAATTCAAGCGCCTGTTCGGCCGCAGTCCGGTCGAAGAGGCGGAGCGGATGCGCAAATCCTTCGCCGTGCCGCCGCCCGCGCCGGGGTCGATTTTCGTCGCGTCGCACTGAGCGGCGTTGGCCTGGTGCGCACGGCGCAAACTGTGCCTGTCAGTTCCATCGAGCCATCGATACGCTTTGAACCCATGCTAAAAATACTCGGCAAGACCTCGTCCATCAATGTCCGCAAAGTCTTGTGGACCTGTGCAGAGCTCGCGCTTCCATTCGAACAGGAAAACTGGGGCTCCGGATTTCGCGCGACCAACGTGCCGGAATTCCTCGCGCTGAACCCCAATGCAATGGTCCCCGTCATCAAGGACGGCGAGTTCGTGCTGTGGGAGTCGAACCCGATCATCCGCTATCTGGCCGGCCGCTATCACGGCGAGTGGTTATATCCGGTCGATCCGTGCGAGCGCGCCCGCTGCGATCAATGGATCGACTGGCAGGCGAGCGAGTTGAACCGTTCCTGGAGTTACGCCTTCCTAGCGCTGGTCCGGCATTCTCCGGCACACCAGGATCCGTCGCAGATCGAGCAGTCGTGCGCCAACTGGGCGAGGCATATGGCCATGATCGAAGACCAGTTGCAAAAGACCGGCGCGTTCATCGTCGGAGACGCGTTTTCGCTCGCGGACATTCCGCTCGCGCTGTCCATCAACCGCTGGCTGGAAACGCCGCTGCAACATGGCGATTTGCCGGCGGTTGACGCGTATATGGCGCGTCTCGCCGCGCGCGAAGGCTACCGGATGTATTGCCGCAACGGTACGCCGTAACGCTTGCACAAACATCCACGCGGCTTACAACAGTCCGTACGCGATGCTTACGGATTCCAGCCCACGCACACACTGCTGCGCGGCGCGCCTTGACTCGCCTACAATGGCCACTTTTGCGACATCGATTGAAGGTTCCACGATGCGGGTATCGAAAGTTGCGCTGGCGTTGCTGGCCGCGTGTTTCACTCTGAATGCCAGCGCCGAGATGACGGCCGCGCAGTACAAACAATGGGCGCATGCCGATAACAACTCGATCTACGCCGCGTACATCACCGGCACGATCAACGCGTTCGGCTGGGCGAACGGCGAACTGGTGTCGAAGAAGAAGCCGGCACTCTTCTGTCCGCCGCCAAATCTGGCCATCGGCAACCAGAACGTCTATCCGTTGCTCGACACGTTCTTCACCAACCACCCGGGCCTGTCGGACGATTTTCCGATCGGCCTTGCGATTCTCCGTTCGCTTCAGGCGGCGTTTCCCTGCTGAGGTCGGTCGCGACCGCGTAAGGGGCGCGGTGGGCGCGTTTAGTCCACCGTCAGCACGCCGCGCTCGTCGTTCTTCGCGTAGCCAATACGAGCGAACACTCAGATTTAAAACTCGCATTTCCTACATGGCCAAATCCGCTTCCACGCAGCGTCTGAAGCCCCGTAAAGCGCCGCTTCAGCGGCGTTCGGCGCAAACCGTCGAGACCGTGCTCGAAGCGGCGGCTCGCATTCTGGAGACGCGCGGACTCGAGGGCTACACGACCAATGCGGTTGCCGAGCGGGCCGGCGTTAGCATCGGCTCGCTCTATCAATACTTTCCGAATCGCGACGCGTTGACCGTGGCGTTGATCGAACGCGAAACCGCGCAACTGGTGGCGGACGTCGAGGCGGCGTCCTTACTGGAGAACTCGCGTGACTGCGTGCAAGCGATGGTGCGCGCGTCCGTCGCGCATCAGATGCGCAGGCCGGTGCTGGCGCGCATCATCGATATGGAGGAGCGCCGCTTGCCGGTGGAGGAGCGCAATCAGCGCATCGCCGACACGATCCACGCGGCGCTGGTCAGTGCGCTGACGGAAAAGACGCAGGTGCCCGAATTGGACGATGTGGACCGCGTCGCGCGCGATCTGCTGGCGATCGTGCGCGGCATGGTCGATCAGGCGGGCGAGCGCGACGAGCGTGACGCCGCCGCGCTGGAAGTGCGCGTGATGCGCGCGGTGGACGGCTACGTGGCGCAGTCGAGAAAAGTGGACGGCGGCAAAGCGGTATAACGGGCGCAAGCCCGAAGCGGGGCCACCCAAGGCCCCGCGCTTCGTCAAACCTGCACGAGCTTCGGAATCTGCACGTCCGGATTGACGTCCGCTTCGTAATCCACGCCCGCGATCTCGAAGCCGAACAGACGCAGGAAATCCGTCTTGTAGCCGCTGAAGTCGGTGAGTTCGTAGATATTGTCGTTGGTCACCTGCGTCCACAGTTCCTGCACGCGGTTCTGCACTTCGGGGTCGAGCTCCTTGTAGTCCGCGCGCAGACGGCCTTCTTCGTCGATGTGCGGCGCCGCGCCGTACAGGCTGTCCTTGTACAGGCCGTAGACCTGCTCGATGCAGCCTTCGTGCGTGCCTTTCTCCTTCATGACCTTGAAGAGCAGCGACAGATACAGCGGCATCATCGGAATCGCTGAACTCGCTTGCGTGACGACCGCTTTCAGCACCGAGACGCGCGCGTCGCCGCCCTTGGCCGCCAGCTTCTCGCGAATGCCCAGCACTTTCTGGTCAAGGTCCTTCTTGGCCGCGCCGATCGAGCCGTTCCAGTAAATGTCGTGAGTGATCTTCTCGCCGAGATAGGTGAACGCCGTGGTCTTCGCGCCGTCGGCGAGCACGCCGGCTTCGAGCAGGGCGTCGATCCACATCTGCCAGTCTTCGCCGCCCATCACCGCGACGGTGTCGTCGATTTCTTTCTGGGTGGCGGGTTCGAGCACGGTTTCCTTGATCACTTCCTTGTCCGTGTCGATGCCGCGCAGATTCACAGCCTTGCCGACCGGTTTCAAGGTCGAGCTGAACACTTCGCCGCTCTTCGGATGCGTGCGCTTGGGCGCGGCGAGGCTGTAGACGACCAGGTCGACCTGACCCAGATCGCGCTTGATGACTTCGATGGTGCGCGCTTTGACTTCGTCGGAGAACGCGTCGCCGTTAATGCTGGTCGCGTAGAGGCCTTTCTCCGTGGCGAATTTCTCGAAGGCCGCGGTGTTGTACCAGCCGGCCGTGCCGGCCTTGGTTTCGCTGCCGGCGCGCTCGAAGAACACGCCGAGCGTGGCGGCGTCCGAGCCGAACGCCGCGCTGATGCGGGCGGCGAGGCCGTAGCCCGTGGATGCGCCGATCACGAGCACCTTCTTCGGGCCGTTGGCGATGGGGCCGCGTGCCTTGACGTAGTCGATCTGTTCGCGGACGTTGGCTTCGCAGCCGGTCGGATGGGTGGAAACGCAGATGAAGCCACGCACGCGCGGTTTGATGATCATGAAGCACCTCTTGTCGGAATTGGCGACATTATAGTGGGCCACGTACTGGGCCGCGATGGTTGCGAACGCGCCGCGGCGGTTTGGCTTCCGGCGGCACGCCGGCTCCGCGCCGCGGGCAAAAAATCGGCCGCCGCCGCGCAACTTGGTAGGATTGCGCCTTTCCCGTCCGACGATTGGCTAGTGTGAAGCGCCTCATCCCCTCATTTCTGGCGGCCCTCGATAAAGGGCTGACCCTCGCCAACCCGCTCATCGCCCAGGCGCTGTGGCACCTGCGCCATCCTACGCGCCGTGGCGTGCTGAAGGCTTGCGCGGCGCTTCCGCTGCTGTTGGTGCTGTACGTGCTGATCCTGATTCCGTTCACACCGGGCATCGGCGATATCCGCAAGGCCAAGATCGAGCAGCCGGCGCAGATCCTGTCGGCGGACGGCAAGCTGCTGGCCGAATTCAAGCCGTCCAACCGCGAGTGGGTCAAGCTCAAGGACATCTCGCCGAACGTGGTGAATGCGCTGATCGCCACCGAAGATCACCGCTTCTACCAGCATTGGGGCCTGGACTGGCGGCGCACGGCTTCGGCCGCGCTGCATACGTTTTCCGGCGACCGGCAGGGCGGCTCGACTATCACGCAACAACTCGCCCGCAATCTCTATCCTGACGAAATCGGCCGCGCGCCGACCCTTACGCGCAAGCTGAAGGAAGCGATCACGGCCTTCAAGATCGAGGCGCTTTATAGCAAGGACGAGATTCTCGAGACGTATCTGAACACGGTGCCGTTCCTCTACAACGCCTATGGCATCGAGATGGCTGCGCGCACCTATTTCGACAAATCGGCTTCCGATCTGAATGTGCTGGAAAGCGCAACGCTCACTGGCATGCTCAAGGGCAACAGCTACTACAACCCGGTGCTGAACCCGGAACGGGCGCTGCAGCGTCGCAATACGGTGCTCGGCCAGTTGGTCAAGTACGGAAAACTGACGCCGGCCGCCTATGCGACGTTGAGCCGCCGGTCGCTGCGCATCGATTTCGAGCGCCAGACCGAGCCGCCTGGACCGGCGCCGCACTTCGCGCAGCAGCTGCGCAAGTGGCTGGCGTCGTGGGCGGACCGGAACGACTACAACATGTATGCCGACGGGCTGGTGGTGCGCACCACCATCGATTCGCGTCTGCAGACCATGGCGACTCAGGCCGTGACCTTGCAGGGCAACCAGTTGCAGGGCATCGCCAATGCGGCGTGGGGCACCCGCGCGGGCTGCTCGAACGGCCGCGATCTGCTGCAGACCTTCCTGCGCGAAACGCCTGACTACTGCGCCGCCAAAGACACCGGCCTCTCCGATGACGCCGCGCTCAAGCGCGTCTCGTCGGACCGCGATCTCGTGAAATCGGTATGCGAGTCCAAGACGCGCGTGCAGGCCGATTTTCTCGCGATGGACCCGCGCAACGGCCAGATCCGCGCTTGGGTGGGCAGCCGCGACTTCAGCCAGGATCCGTTCGACCATGTCCAGCAGGCGCGGCGCCAGCCGGGCTCGACCTTCAAGCCGTTCGTGTACGCGGCGGCCTTCGAGTCGGGCGCCAGGCCCGCCGATACCTTTGTCGACAAGCCGGTGGAAATTCCACTGGCAGGCGGCGAAATCTGGCGTCCGAGCGACGAGGACGAGCCGAGCGAGCGCAAGATCAGCCTGCGCGACGGCCTTGCGTACTCGCGCAACCGCATCACCGCACAAGTGATGGAGACGGTCGGGCCGAACAAGGTCGCGCGCCTCGCTCGCGCAATGGGCGTGCGCGACAGCGAACTGGATCCGGTGCCGTCGCTCGCGCTCGGCACGAGCCCCGTCACGCTGAAGGAAATGGTTTCGGCTTACGGCACGATCGCCAACCTCGGTGGCTACGTCGAGCCGGTGATGGTGACGCGCATCGAGAACCGCAAAGGCGAGGTGCTGGCCGAATTCGCGCCGGTGTCGCCGAAACAGGAGCTGCCCGCCGACACCGACCGCGTGCTGATCGACGTCATGCGCGACGTGGTGAACCGCGGCACGGGGTCGAGCATTCGCAGCCGCTTCGGCGTGCGCGGCGACGTCGCGGGCAAGACGGGTACGACGCAGGGCAACGCGGACGGCTGGTTCATCCTGATTCATCCGCAGCTCGTGGCGGGCGCGTGGGTCGGCTTCAACGACAGCCGCGTGACCTTGCGCAGCGACTATTGGGGGCAGGGGGCGCACAGCGCGCTGCCGATCGTCGGCGATTTCTTCCAGCGCGCGCAGCGTTCGAGGCTGGTCGACAGCCGCGTCAAATTCGCCACCGACCAGGAGCCGGGCTGGTTCGCCGAACGCTCGGGCAGATTGCGCGATTGGTTCCAGAATCTATTCGCGGGATCGCCGGTCAAGCCGGAGGCGCCGGTTGTGCAGCGCGGGACGACGCGTCGGCCGCCGGCTGCCGTGCCGGAACAACCGGCGGTTGCGCAGCCGGCGTCGACCGCGGTGGCCGAGCCGCGCGCCTTGCCGCAGCCGCCGATGCTGCCGGCGCCGATGCTGCCCGCGCCGGGTTCAGCGCCGCTGGCGGCGAGCGGGGCGGTCGACGGTGAAGCGCGCGGTGGCGGCGAACCGGCACTGGCGCCGACGCCCACGCCGGACGATGTGGTGCCGCCGGACGCCGGCAGTCCGGCCAACGCGTTGCCGGAGACGTCGGCGGGCGGGCGCGGGTCGCCTTGAGCGGTGTTGCGCCGCGCGGCTGAGCCGAGGCAGCGCTTTTCGATGGTGTGGCTGAACTCGCGCGGCGCATTCCACAGATGCGCCTGGGCCGCACATTGTTTTTCACCGGCGCGGCCGCCCTCACGCCACGCTTCATCATCACGGTAACCTGACGCGCTTCGCTTCGCCCGCACCCAGCCAGCGCCGCTACGACCGAGCCGCCTCGCCTGTCCCCGCCACCTCCCGATCCGAAACCCCCGCCGATGCCTCAAGCGAAGCATCGTGATGCAGCAACAGCACCGCCGCCACCCCGACCAGCCCCGCGCCCGCCAGACACAGCAAACCCGCGCCGAAGCCGCCGGTGCTGTCCTTGATCCAGCCCATCGCATACGGTCCGAAGAAACCCGCCAGATTGCCCAGGGAATTGACCGCGGCGATGCCGCCCGCCGCCGCCGCGCCCGACAGGAACGAGGCCGGCAAGGTCCAGATCACCGGCAGGCAGCCGAAGATGCCGAACCCCGCGATCGACAGCGCGATCATCTTCTGCACCGGATTGTCGAGCCCGGCCGCCGCCGCTATGCCGCCTGCCGCCACCAGCAGCGCAATCGCCACATGGCGTTTGCGTTCGAGCTTGCGGTCCGAATGCCGTCCCCAGAACACCATGCTGATTACGCCGACGATATACGGCAGCGACGTCACGAAACCCGTCTGCAGATTGGTGAGCCCGAACGATTTGACGATTTGCGGCAGGAAGAAACTCAGCCCGTAGTTGGTTGCATTCGCACCGAAATAGATCAGCGCGACCGCGAGCACACGCGGATTGAAAAGCGCCTCTTTCACGCTGAACGTGTGCACCGCTTCGCGATGCGCACGCTCCTGCGCCTGGCGCGCGACCAGCCAGCCGCGTTCGTCGGCGGCGAGCCAGGTGGCATCGGCGGGCTTGTCGGTGAGGTAGGAGAGCACGACGAATGCGAGCACCAGCGCGGGCGCGGCCTCGATCAGATAGACCCACTGCCAGCCGGCCAGTCCGGCGAAGCCGTCCATCGACAGCAAAGCGCCCGAAATCGGGCCGCCGATCACTGTGGACAGCGGAATCGCCGCCATGAAATAGCCGACTACGCGACCGCGATACGCAGCGGGAAACCACAGCGTGAGCAGGAAGATGATGCCCGGAAAAAAGCCGGCCTCGGCCACGCCGAGCAGAATCCGCAGGCCGTAAAACACGTGCGCGGCGGAGAGTCCTGTGAAGCGCGCAATATCTGGGATATACGCCATCGCGCCCGCGAGAACGCCCCACGTGAACATGATTCGCGCGATCCAGCGGCGCGCGCCGAATTTCTCCAGCAGCAGATTAGATGGGACTTCGAAGAAAAAATACGCGATGAAGAAAATCCCGGCGCCGAAACCGAAAGCACTCGCGGACAGGCCGAGCGCCTTGTTCATCTGCAGTGCAGCAAAGCCGACGTTGACGCGGTCGAGATAGGCAATGAAATAACACAGGATCAGGAACGGCACGAGCCGAACCGTTACGCGTTTCATGGTGCGTGCTTCGAGATCCATCGATGTCTCCTCCGGTTTAGCGTCCGGCTGGTTTAAATGATGTCGTTACAGACTAGACGCTGAAAACCGATTCCGGAAGATTTTTGCGCCGTCAGCTGTGCAAGCGATGCGGCCTGTTCAGGTCCACGGAATGTGAACCTTGTCGAGATTGCGGTCGAGCTGATACGCCGCGCTGATCAGCGCGAGATGCGTCAGCGCCTGCGGAAAATTGCCGAGCGCTTCGCCGCTGGTGGCCACTTCCTCGGAAAACAGGCCGACGTGATTCGCGTACGCGAGCATTTTCTCGAACACGAGGCGGCCTTCGTCGACGCGTCCGGCTCGTGCCAACGCTTCCGCATACCAGAACGAACAGGCGCTGAAGCCGCCTTCGATGCCGGGCAAACCGTCGAGTGTCGTGCCGCGCGTGTAGCGGAAGATCAGCGGATCCACTTTCAGTTCGCTGCCGATCGCGTCGAGCGTGCCGAGCCAGCGGGGATCGGTCGGGCCGATGAAGCGCACGAGCGGCATCATCAACGCGGACGCATCGAGCCGTTGCGAATCCGGCGTCTGCACGAACGCGTTCAGGTCTTCGTTCCAGAAGTGCTCGTGGATATCGGCGTGGATTGCGTCGCGCGTGTCGAACCAGCGTTTGAACGGCGCAGGCAGAGAACGCTTTTCCGCCAGACGTAGCGCGCGGTCCACCGTGACCCAGCACATCAGCCGCGAATGGAGCAGAGGCCGCAGACCGTTGCGAAACTCCCAGATGCCGTGGTCCGGTTCGCGCCAGTGTTCGACGACATAGTCGACCGTGCGCGTGACGTCGCGCCAGCCGTCGTGCGAGATCGCGGCGCCGTACTTGTTGTACAGATAGATCGCGTCGAGCAGCGCGCCGTACACATCGAGCTGGACCTGGTCGCGCGCGGCGTTGCCGACGAGCGGCACGCCCGCCACGCCGTTCTCGTTCGACAGCGCCGTGATTTCGGTTTCTTCCGGCGGCTCCTTGCCGTCGATGGTGTACATGACGTTCAGCGAGCCGTCCGAATCGCATTGCCGGCTGCGTCCGGCGATCCATGTCATGAAATGCCGCGCTTCGCCGGTATAGCCGAGGCGCAGCAGCGCGTACACGGAGAACGCGGCGTCGCGGATTCACGTGAAGCGGTAGTCCCAGCGGCGCGAACCGTCGAGCGCTTCGGGGAGCCCGAAGGTCGGCGCGGCGACGATCGCGCCATGCTCGCTGGAACTCAGCAGCTTCAAGGTCAGCGCCGAGCGCATCACGACCTCGCGATAGCGGCCGCGATATGTGGATTGCGCCGACCAGTTTCGCCAGTAGCGGATCGTATCGGTCAACGCCGCTTCGCAATCGAACGACTTTTCGCGCAAGCCTTCGGCATCGCCGAAAACAAAGCTGGCCGTCTCGCCATGGCTCAGCTCGAATTCCGCGTGCGCGGCGCCGTGGTCGAGCGTAAGCGGCAAGGCGCTGTTCAGGCGCAATTGCGTGCCGCCTTTAATGCCAGCGTTGGCGGCGGCGCGAAATTCCACGGCGCCGTTCTTATCGACGTGAGCCGTGTGTTTGCCGCGTGCATAGTCGAAGCGCGGCTCGCAACGCATCCTGAACGCCATGCGCCCATGCACGACCCGCACGACGCGGATCACGCAGTTGGGCAGCGGCGCGGCGGCATCGGCGCCGCTGCCGTCCTCGGGCACGGGCATGAAGTCCATCAGTTCGCACACGCCCTCGGGCGTCATGAAACGGGTCAGCAGGACATTGGTGTCGGGCAGATACATCTGCTTGACGTTGGCGCCTTCGAACGTGGGTTCGATCGAGAAAGCGCCGCCGCGCGACGGTTCGAGCAGGCCGGCAAAAATCGCCGGCGAGTCGATGCGCGGAAAGCACATGAAGTCGATCGAGCCGCGCAGCGAGACGAGCGCCGTGGTCTTCATGTTGCCGATCATGCCGCGCGCGTCGGTCGGCAGGGCGGGTCTCGGTGGAACAGGTCGTTGATCGGGCATGTCTGCACACTCCGTGAAGCGAGCCGCGATGCGCTCATACGAAACCCGTCAGCAACGTCCGTGCCGCGCCGTTCGCGCGGGCCGGGCGGGGATTGTTCGGACGCACGCAACAGTGTTTTCGGGTGGTGAGGCTGATCTCTTGCGCGTGATTGCGGATAATTTCACGATTGGTGAATCCGCAAAAATGTGCAGGTGATACATGTTCAACACTGTCTCAGGCCGCATACCCGAACGGGGCGACGCACCCGGCGATCTCACGGCGCGAAAAGCACTGTCGGGACGGGCGCGTGCCTTTATCGCGGCTATGGCCGCGTGCGCGAGCCTCGTAGGCTGCGCCAGTTCAAGCGACGTGGTCGCCACCAGCAAAGCCAATACATATACAGTCGCGGCCAGCGCGACAGGCGGACGCCTCGCCTGGGCCCGCGCGCATGAGCACGCAATGAGCGAGGCGCGCGACTACTGCGAGCGCCGCGGCATGCAGACCAGCGTGACGACGGAAACCGTCAGCGGCGTGCAAGGACTGACGGAGCATGGGTCGTCGATGAGTTTCGAATGCCATCCGAAGTTCTAGGCGCGTTTTAAGCGACGCCGGGAAGTCGGGCAAGCAGACAACCTGGGCGTAAGAACTCCCGCGCTAGTCCGCTCGCCGATCACACGTTCACCTCGTCGCAGTTTTACTTCTTATCAAACGTAACCAGGTTCTTGTCTTTCGTATCAGCCACGAAAATCGCCAGTAACCTGGCGGGTTCGGTATCACTGGCGTTTTCGCTCACGGTGTGATGCACGCCGGGCTTCTCGGTCCAGTGTTCGCCGGCATGGTAGACGCGTTCTTCGCCGTTATTCACGCGGCTGCGGATCGCCCCCGACAGCACGTAACCGACCACGAAAGCCTGGCCGTGCCGATGCGGCGTCGACTTGCCGCCGGGCGCATAGTCGACGACGAGCGCCGTCATCGTCTTGCCCGGCACGTTGGCGATCGCCTCGGTGAACGCGGGCGTGATTGTTTCGTGCGGCGCACTAGCTTCAGCGGCGAATGCGCAGTGCGCAGTCCCGAGAATGGAGAAGCTGGCGAACGTGGCCGCCGCGATCAATGTGCGGATTTTCATGCTGTGACTCCCGACAAAGCGTTAAAGGTTTCATTGCTCGATTCCGCTGAAGACGACGCCCAGCTCGACGCCACCGCGTCCAGTTCAGCACGCGCGCGCTGAAGCGCTTCAGCGCGCGCGTCAGGATCGGCAAACTGCAACGGCTGGGCATCGACAAAGGTCGGATCGGCCACGCCGAGGAAGCCGAACGCAGCCTTCAGCGAAGGCGTGAGCGCATCCATACCTTCACAAGGCGAACCCGCGCGCAAATCCGCGCCGCGGCTCGTAATGAAGAGCACCTTCTGACGTGAAAGCTGACCGACCGCGCGGCCGTCGTGCGCACTCACATAGGTCAGGCCCGCACGCGTGATGCTGTCGATAAACGCCTTGAACGCGGAGGGCATCGACCAGTTGTACATGGGCATGGCGAAGACGAACGCATCGGCGTCGAGCAGGCGTTGGCACAACGCATCCGAACCGGCCAGCGTCGCCTTCATGGCAGGGGTGCGATCCTGCGCGGCCGTATACGTGGCGATGGCGAACGCTTCGTCGACATGCGGCGGGGTGTCGATCGCGACATCCAGATAATCGACTTCGAACTGCGCGCCTTTTTCGCGCAGGCGTTCCAGAAAATAGCGGCTCAATGCGCGGGAGTTGGACCGCTCGCGCTTGGCGCTGGCGTCGACGTGCATGATCTTCATGATTTCCGTCCTTCCGTGAGTGACTGGATGGTTTAGCGTGAGAGCAGATTAAATGCTCGACTGGCTTTGTGAAATGACCGATTTTGGTTAATTCAAGGTGACCACTTTGATTGGCCCCGGCACCCAATGCAGGAGGGAATAGGGCACATAAATGAAACAGTCATGTGCCGGAAGCGACCCTTGAGAATATCTGACTTTGCAGATAAAGTTAAACGCACTGAACAAAGGGGCACGGAATGAACCACTACACGCCGGACAATTTCAGCCTGACGCTGAGCGTGGGTTTCTCGATCAACAAAGCACGCAACCTGTTGATCAACGAAATGGACGCCGCGCTGAAGGATCTGGACATCACCAGTCAGCAGATGGGCATTCTGCTGTCCATGCGCCGGGGCGTCGCCACCACGCCGTTCGAACTGTCGCGGCTGCTCGGCATCGACACGGGCCTGATGACGCGCATGCTCGACAAGCTGGAAATCAAGGGACTGCTGGAACGCTCGCGCAGCATCGAAGATCGCCGCGTCGTCAACCTGAAACTGACGGATGAGGGCGAGGCCATCGCCGCGCGGCTTCCGGAGATCGCGCCGGTGGTGCTGAACCGCCGTCTGAGGAAGTTTACGAAAGCCGAATTCGAGGAGTTGCGCCGTCTGCTGAACAAGTTTCTCGCAGAGTAGGCGAGGCCGGCCAAACAGGCTGCGAACGCTCGCGGCAATTTTTTCAACCTTATATCTGACAAGTCAGACAATGAAACCACAGTTAATTCCACGGATAGCCGGCTCGCGGATCGCGAAGACCGGCGTGACGGTGATCTTCGCGGCCGTTTTGTCCGCCTGCGCGAATTACGCCGGTATCTCGAGCGACAAGCAGATGGCGCAGCCGCAGACCTACGCGACTCAACAAAGCATTCCGCAGGACAACGGTCATTGGCCGGCCGCCGATTGGGCGGACCAGTTCGGCGACGCGCAACTGAAGGCCTTGCTCGCTGAAGCGTTGAAGGGCAACCCGTCGGTCGAGCAGGCCCGCGCTCGCGTCGCCGCGGCCGCCGCGTACAGCGACACGGCGAAGGCGAGCACCCTGCCGAAAGTCGGCGCGGACTATTCGTTGACGCGCCAGCAGTATTCGGGCACGGCGCTCGTGCCGCCGCCGTACGGCGGTTCGTGGCAAACGGAGAACAAGGGCTTGCTGTCCGCGTCCTACGACCTCGATCTGTGGGGCAAAAATCGTGAAGCGCTGAAAGCGTCGCTGTCGCAGTTGCAGGCGACCGAGGCCGACGAGGAAGTCGTCAAGCTGTCCCTCACCTCGGCCACGGCCCGCGACTACAACCAGCTCGCACGGCTCTATACGTTGCGTGACATCGCGCAGGAGGAAATCACGCAGCGCGAACAGATCGACCGCATTACCGCCGGGCGCATTGCAACGGGCCTCGACACGCAAGTGGAACGCAAGACCGCGCAGGCGAATCTCGCCACCAGCCGCGCGACGCTGGCTGCGATCGACGGCAGCATCGTCACGACGCGTTATCAGTTGGCCGCCTTGCTCGGCGCCGGGCCGGACCGCGGTCTCGCCATCGCGCGTCCGACACTCGGCGTGGGCGACGAAGTGCGTCTGCCCGACAACCTGCCTGCCGATCTGGTGAGCCGCCGCCCGGACCTGGTCGCGGCGAAATGGCGCGTCGACGCACTCACGCACGACGTCAAGGAAGCCAAGGCCGAGTTTTATCCCGACATCAACCTGAGCGCCGCGATCGGTCTCGACGCGTTCGGTTTCGGCCGTTTTCTGACGGCGGCGAGCCGCACGGCGTCGGTCGGCCCCGCGATTCATTTGCCGATTTTCGACGGCGGTCAATTGCGCGCGCAATTGAAAGGGCGTTATGCCGATTTCGACTACGCCGTCGCCACGTATAACCAGACGCTGGTCGCCGCCTTGTCCGAAGTGGCGACGCAACTCGCGCAAATCCGTTCGACGGACGAGCAGCTCGCCGACGCGCAAGCCGCCCAGCAAGCCGCCCGTGGCGCCGATCAGTTGGCGCTCGTGCAGTACAAGGCCGGCCTCACGAATCAGCTGACGGTGCTGAACGCCGACACCACGGCGCTCGCCGCCGACCAGCAGGTCGCGAATCTGAAGATGAACCGGCGCGATCAGCAGATCGCGCTGGCCGCGGCGCTCGGCGGCGGTTATGTCGATAGCGCGGCTTCAGTCGCCAGCAGCGGTGCCGCGGTTCCAGCCGCTTCCGCCAATCCCGTCGTCGCCGCCGCGCGTTAAAGCGCTATCGCGACACCTTGCCAATCTGTCAGGACCCACATCATGAGCGACACCATCAAAACCAGCCGCACGGCGGCGGAAGCGGATCAACCCGTGCAAGCGCAGGCTCCCACGAAGCGCAAACTGCTGCTTTCCTTGCTGGCCGCCACGGTCGTGCTGGCTGGCGCGGGCTACGGCGCGTATTACTACACGAGCGGCCGCTACTACCAGTCCACCGACGACGCCTACGTGAGCGGCAACCTCGTGCAACTGACGCCCCAAGTGAGCGGCACGGTGGTCGCGGTCAACGCCGACGACACGCAGATCGTCAAGCAGGGCGCGCCGATCGTCACCCTGGATAACGCCGACGCGAAGGTCGCGCTGTCGAATGCGGAAGCGACGCTCGGCCAGACCGTGCGCCAGGTGAGCGGCCTGTATGTGAACAACGATTTCTACGCGGCAACCGTCGCGCAACGTCAGTCGGATCTGGCCCGCGCCAACGACGACTTGAAGCGCCGTCAGGCGGTGGCCGAAACAGGCGCGGTGTCCGGCGAGGACATCGCCCATGCCCGCGATGCCGTCAGCTCCGCGCAGGCCGCGCTCGACGCCGCGCGTCAGCAGGCCGAGGCCAACCATGCGCTGACCGACCGCACTTCGATCGAACAGCACCCGAACGTGCAGGCCGCGGCCTCGAAAGTGCGCGACGCCTATCTGAGCTACGCGCGCAACACCTTGCCCGCGCCCGTGACCGGCTACGTCGCGCGCCGTTCGGTGCAGGTCGGCCAACGCGTCGCACCGGGCACTCCGTTGATGGCGATCGTGCCGCTCGACGGCGTGTGGGTCGACGCGAACTTCAAGGAAGGCCAACTGAGGCACATGCGCATCGGCCAACCCGTCACGCTCACCGCGGACGTGTACGGTTCCAGCGTCAAGTATCACGGCCGGGTCGAAGGCTTTTCGGCGGGCACGGGCGCGGCCTTCGCCACGCTGCCCGCGCAGAACGCCACCGGCAACTGGATCAAGGTCGTGCAGCGTCTGCCTGCGCGGATCCTGCTCGATCAGAATGAACTGAACGCGCACCCGCTGCGCATTGGCCTGTCGATGGATGTCGAAGTGGACACGCACGAGGAAACGGGCGCTCAACTCGGCGCGGCGACCAACACCTCGTATCACACCGACGTATTCGCGCAATATGGCGACGAAGCCGACGCGGAGATCGCCCGGATCATCGAGCAGAACATGCCGGCGAAGCACGAAATGGCCGCGAGCCCCACGCAGAAAAACACCGCGCGCAAGGCCGGTTGAACCTGCGACCACCGAGCGCCGTTGTTTCGCGCATTTAACTGATAAGTCAGATAGTTTTGCCTTCCTCGACAGGTGATGAAATGAATGGATCGACGCAGCCCGCCACGCTGCCGCCACTGACCGGCGGCAAGCTGGTGCTGGCGACGCTTGCCGTGGCGCTCGCCACGTTTATGAACGTGCTGGACTCATCGATCGCGAACGTGGCGATTCCGACGATCGCCGGCAATCTCGGCGTCTCGGTGGACGAGGGCACGTGGGTGATCACGCTGTTCGCCGCCGCCAACGCCATCGCGATTCCGTTGACCGGCTGGCTCGTGCAGCGTGTCGGGCAGATCAAGCTGTTCGTCTGGGCGATCCTGTTGTTCGTGCTGTCGTCGTGGCTGTGCGGAATCGCGCCGAATCTGCCGGTACTGCTCGCCGCGCGGGTTCTGCAAGGCGCGGTGGCGGGTCCGTTGATCCCGCTCTCGCAAGCAATTCTTCTCGGCTCGTATCCGAAAGAGAAATCCGCGACCGCGCTCGCCTTGTGGGCGATGACCGCAACGGTCGGCCCGATTGCCGGCCCGGCGCTCGGCGGCTGGATTACCGACAGCTACTCGTGGTCATGGATCTTCTACATCAACATTCCGGTGGGCCTCTTCGCAGCCGGCGTGACGTGGGCGATCTACCGCACCCGCGAAACCCCGACGAAGCGCTTGCCGATCGACAAGGTCGGCTTGCTCTCGCTGATCGCATGGGTCGGCTCGTTGCAGATCATGCTCGACAAGGGCAAGGATCTCGACTGGTTCAACTCGCCGGTCATCATCGCCCTGACGGTGTTCGCGGCGATCAGCTTCGCGTTCTTCGTGATCTGGGAGTTGACGGAAAAGAATCCGATCGTCGATTTGCGCTTGTTCGGCAAACGCAATTTCCTCGGCGGCACGATCGCGATTTCGGTGGCGTACGCGGTGTTTTTCTCCAACCTCGTGCTGTTGCCGCAGTGGATGCAGGAGTATCTGAACTACCGTTCCGTCGATGCGGGTCTGGCCACCGCGCCGCTTGGCATCTTCGCCGTCATTCTCGCGCCGGTCATGGCGAAGATCATGCCGAAGTCCGATGCGCGGGTGCTGGCGACGCTGGCTTTCGTCGGTTTCGCCGGCGTATTCTTCATGCGCTCGAACTACACCACCGGTGTGGATACGTGGACGCTGGTTTTGCCGACGCTGTTGCAAGGTATCCCGATGGCGCTCTTCTTCGTGCCGCTGACCGCCATCATTCTGTCCGGCCTCGGGCCCGACCGGATTCCGGCCGCGGCGGGCCTGTCGAACTTCGCGCGGGTGTTCGCCGGCGCGGTGGGCACGTCGCTGGCCTCGACGGGATGGAACGACCGGACGATCCTGCATCACTCGCAACTGGCCGAGCAGACGAGCGTGAATAATCCGACTTACACGGCCGCGCTGGATGCGCTGCAAAATACTTTGGGCGGCAGTCACGCCCAAGCGATGGCGTTCTTCGAACGTTCGATAAATGCCCAGGCGGCCATGCTCGGACTGAACGATATCTTCTGGCTGTCGGCAGTGATCTTCGTATTGATCATCCCGCTGATCTGGGTGACGAAACCGGATCGCTCCAGTTCGGCCGCGGCGGCGGGAGCGGGTGGTCATTGAAGGCGGCACAGGCGGCGAGCGGCATGGTTACCCGTATTTACTATTGTCTGTTCGCCGCCTACGATAGATTCAGATCTCCAGCTGAAAACGCGCGTGAGCGTCATGGCTGAAATCCGATAGGCGGCTGATAGACCGACTTACAAACAAACTTATAAACCGGCTTGCAACGGGTTCAAGTCGAACCGATGCAAGCGTTCCGACAGGCGCCGTCGATATGTGAGCGAGCTGGCTCATCGCGGTGACCCGAGCGGAAGATCCGAGCGTCGCGCGCAACAGCTGTTGGCATGAAAACACCGTGCGTTCGAGGTCTTCCGTTGTTCCTGTGCGTCTTACGGCACTAACGTCTTGCGGGAGAGCGCCATGATTCGCGCCGAACGTCGGATCGTATTCGCGGCCATTGCGGTATTCGTCGCGCTGGGTGGCATGGCGACGGTCATTCACGGTGTGCTGTTCGAGATTCGCAATGCCATGCTATATGGCGGAATCTCGCTGGTGCTCGGCGTCGCGGTGCTGGCGCTGATGCTGACGCCGCGACCGACGGATAGCTCCTGAAATCAGACTCGTAATCGCAAACTGAAATATTGCCGAGCCGGCAAAAACGGCGCGCCACCGGTTTTCCGTTTGGCGCGCCTTTGAGTTTGCATCGGCTGGCCCGCAACGCGCCGGCCGTCTTGCGCAGACCGTTATTCCGCCGCGGCTCCGTGATTGCATCCCGCGTGATGGACGTGACCCGGCTGGCTGTCATCCCATGCCGAACCGAGAATGATCTTGCAGAAGTTCAGCCGCTTGTAGCTGGGATCTTTCATCTCCAGCACATCGGCTTTGACATTGCCGAACGTGGTTTCGGGTTTGCTGATCGTGCCTTGCGCGAACGCGTCGATGATCAGATTCTTGAAGTCCTGCTCGCGCGGATGCGCGGCCACCACGCTGACGCGCTGTGCGTCGTCGAATTCGTGATACCGCATGCCGAGCACGTCCATTTCGACGCCCGCGGTCACCAGCGAAACCACCGGCTTCAGATGCTCCGGAACGCCCGGCGTGGTGTGAAGCGCGATCGCCAACCAGACCTGTTCGATGTCGTACTCGTTGACGCCATGGCTCTTGAGAAAGTCGCGCGCGGCATTGGCGCCGTCGACTTCGAAGCGATCTGTCTTGCTGGCATAGCCCGGCGTGAGGCCCATGTCATGAAACATCGCGCCGATATACAGCAACTCGGGGTCGTACGCGAGGTTGCGGCGCGCACCAGTCAGCGCACCCCACAGGAATACGCGGCGCGAGTGATTGAACAGCAGATCGTTCTCCGTGTCGCGGACCAGATCGGTTGCGGCTCTTGCGAGACGGCTGTCTGGAATGTGAATGCCGGCAATGGTCGTACTCATCGAATTTCTCCTGGACAAAGATAGTGCCTCGTGAGGCGATGGACTTCGTGTCGTTCGGGCAATGTCCATGCAGCGGTGTGAATTCGTTCGCTGTGAGCACTGTCCGGGGATGTCCAAGTATCCGTCGGAGCCGTGTCGGGATGAGTGGCAATCGACCGGCAAAGCGTGCCAGTGATACGCCGTTTTCTGCCATCCGCGCGCAGGGTTCGCGGCGGACGGCAATTCACGGCGCGCGCTTGTAGCGCCGCCGCCGCTTATTTCGCGGCCAGCGCCGGCTTGCTGGCGATCGGCGAGGCCGCCATCGAAGCCGGGCTCGATAAGTCGATGCGCGCCGACGCGCGCGGGCCCGAACGTTGCTGCATCCAGGCAAGCCGCCGCGTGCTTTTAGTGCGCCGCGTATGTCCATTCGCGCTTTGGAGATTGTCATGACCGACACGCAACGTCCCACGCCACCGTTTTCGAACCAGCAGCAGGACCAGACGCCCGGGCAAACCGCGCCCATGAAACCGCAAC
The DNA here is from genome assembly GCF_003001875.1 of Paraburkholderia sp. BL18I3N2. Taxonomy (NCBI): domain Bacteria; kingdom Pseudomonadati; phylum Pseudomonadota; class Betaproteobacteria; order Burkholderiales; family Burkholderiaceae; genus Paraburkholderia; species Paraburkholderia sp. BL18I3N2. The sequence continues at coordinate 114,178 of NZ_PVNC01000005.1, read as the reverse complement.
CGGATCACGGCGAGAAGTCGTATAAGGGCTCCGGACGGCTCGCCGGCAAGGCCGCCATCATTACCGGCGGCGATAGCGGAATTGGCCGCGCGGTCGCCATTGCATTCGCACGCGAGGGCGCCGACGTGCTGATTGCTTACCTCAACGAAGACGACGATGCACGCGAAACCGCGCGCTGGGTTGAGGACGCCGGCCGCAAGGCGTTACTGCTGCGGGGCGACATCACGAACCCGGCGCATTGCAAGGAGATCGTCGAGCGAGCGGTCGAGGCGTTCGGGCGGCTCGACGTGCTGGTCAACAATGCGGCCTATCAGATGAGCTATCCGTCGCTCGAAGACATCAGCGACGAAGAGTGGGACAAGACCTTCGATACCAACATCGGCGCGATGTTCAGGATCACGCGCGCCGCGGTGAAGTACATGAAACCCGGTGCGTCGATCGTGAATACGTCGTCGATCAATGCGGATCATCCCAATCCGGGGTTGATCGCCTACGCGACCACCAAAGGCGCGATTCAGAATTTCACTGGCGGCCTTGCTCAATTGCTGGCGGAGAAGGGCATACGGGCGAACTGCGTCGCGCCGGGGCCGATCTGGACACCGTTGATTCCGTCGACCATGCCGCCCGAGAAGGTCGAGAAATTCGGTGAGCAGGTGCCGATGAAACGCCCGGGTCAGCCCGCCGAGCTGGCCGCCGCCTATGTGATGCTGGCCTCCGACGAAGCCAGCTATATCTCGGGCGCGACCATCGCGGTGACGGGCGGGGCGCCGATCATCTAAGGCGGTGAAACCGTGGCGCGGGTCACGCTCCGCGCTACAGCGTCCGCCCATGCGTCGCCCAGTAATTTTCGGCAGAGGACACCCGCGAGCGCTAGCTTCAGACGCCACTGGCTTCGATCGGTTCATTTGCACGAGCGAGCAAGCATGGGAGCTTTCGTGCGCGTCGACCAGATCGCGAAGGGTGTGCCTTGCAAATAGTTGACAGCACATTCAAACCGGTTCGTGAACGGTGCGCATCGCCAGTCGGGACGCTGGCGGCGTCGCGGTGCGGCCCGACATTTGCTACCGCGTCCTTACTACAGCGCAGCGTTTTACGCGCGGCATTTCGATTTCGGGTCCGTCGGCGGGGGCCATGAGGAGACATGGATGCGATCGACGACAGCTATTGCCCAGCGCGCTCTTGTCGGCATTGCTCGCGTCGCTTTGACTCTGGCGGCCGCGAGGGCTCAAGCCAGTCACATCGCGCCGCTCAACTATTTCCTCCACGCCGCCGGACCGGCCGCCGCGCCGACCATGCGTTTAGGCTGGGCGATGGCGGCTATTTCGGTCACCGTGACAGTCGTTATTGCAGGATTGCTGATCGCCGCGATCGTTCGCAAGCGTCCTGCGGCGGCAAGCGACTCGCTCGATGCCGAAGCCGGCGGCATGCGCTGGATTTACATCGGCACGGGCGTGTCGTCGGTGGCCTTGCTCGCGATGCTGGTCTATGTCCTCATCACGCTGGAGTCGGTTGCAACGCCTGCCACGCATCCACAGCTGAGCATTACCGTGACCGCGTACGACTGGTGGTGGAAAGTCGACTACGCCGACGATCCCAATCCGGCGCGCAACTTCAGCACCGCCAACGAGATCCACATTCCCGTCGGCGAGCCCGTGAAGATAGCGTTGAAAAGCGCGGACGTCGTGCACGCTTTCTGGGTGCCCCAACTCGCGGGCAAAACGCAGACGATCCCCGGCCAGACCAACGAGCAATGGTTCCAGGCCGATCGAGCGGGTATCTATCGCGGGCAATGCTCACAGTTCTGCGGCGCCCAGCATGCGCACATGGCTTTTGAAGTGGTCGCGCAGAGTCCTGCCGATTTCAGCGCGTGGCGCGACGCGCAGGGCCGACCGGCGGTAGCCGCGACCGACAGCAGTGTCGCCGCGGGCCGTCGTCTGTTCGCCGAGCGCTGCGCGGGCTGTCACACGATTCGCGGCACGGATGCGGACGGTCTGCAAGCGCCCGATCTCACGCACCTGAATTCGCGCCGCCTGATCGCGGCGGGGGCGGTGACCAATACGCCGGATCATTTGCTCGACTGGATTCAGCACGCTCAGTCGATCAAACCCGAGGCGCTGATGCCGAGCATCGCGCTGAGTGCCGGCGACGCCGCCGCGCTGTCGGCCTATCTGGCCACGCTGCATTGAAAACTTAGGCGGCAATCAGGGAGCGTCTTTCAATGTCCGACCACGCGAGGCCAGATTCGACACCAGGCGCACGGCAAGCCGCGGTACACGGTGCGGCAATGCCACTCACGCGCACGCCGCAATACGGCCGCGTCACGCCCGGCAGTGCCGAAGAAAAGCGTCTGCGCGAGATCTGGGAAGCGCCGCCGGGTTGGCGCGGCTGGCTCTCGACGGTCGATCACAAGACCATCGGTCTGCGCTATCTGGTGACCGCGTTCATCTTCCTGCTGATGGGCGGCATCGAAGCGCTCATCATGCGCATCCAGCTGGCGCGGCCCAACGCGACAGTTCTCACGCCCGAGCAATACAACCAGCTTTTCACGATGCACGGCGTGACGATGATTTTCCTGTACGCATTGCCGGTGCTGTCAGGCTTCTCGAACTATTTGTGGCCACTGGTGCTCGGTTCCCGCGATATGGCTTTTCCACGTTTGAATGCGCTCTCGTACTGGGTGTTCCTGTTTGCCGGCATCTTCCTGTATGCGAGTTTTCCGACGGGACAGGCGCCGGATGCCGGCTGGTTCAACTACGCGCCGCTCTCCGGGCTCGAGTACAGCACCGGTCCGAATATCGATGTCTACGCGCTCGGCATGGTGCTGCTCGGCATCTCTACAACGGTCGGCTCGATGAACTTCGTGGTCACGCTGCTACGGATGCGCGCGCCCGGCATGTCGCTGGACCGCATGCCGGTGCTGGTGTGGGGCACGCTCACGGCGTCGGGCGGCAATCTGCTGGCGGTGCCGTCGGTGAGCCTGGCGTTCTTCCTGTTGTGGCTCGACCGGCGCATCGGCACGCACTTCTTCGACGTGCTGAACGGCGGGCGTCCGCTGCTCTGGCAACACCTGTTCTGGATCTTTGCGCATCCGTGGGTCTATGCGGTCGTGCTGCCGGCTATGGGCATCGTCTCCGATGCGTTGCCGGTATTCTGCCGGCGGCCGCTGGTCGGCTATGGGCCCGTGGCGCTCTCGACGGTCGCGACGATGGTGATCGGTTTCGTCGTGTGGATTCACCATATGTTCGCGACCGGGATTCCGGCGCTCGCGCTGTCGTTTTTCGGCGCGGCCAGCATGGTGATCGCGATTCCCAGCGCGGTCGCCACCTTCGCGTGGATCGCGACGATCTGGACCGGCCGGCCGGTGTTTCGCGTGCCGTTCCTGTTTTTCGCAGGCTTCGTGTTTCTGTTCGTGGTGGGCGGCGTATCCGGCGTGATGACCGCAGCTGTGCCGTTCGACTGGCAGCTCACCGACACGTACTTCGTGGTCGCGCATCTGCATTACGTGCTGCTCGGCATCAACGTGTTTCCGGTGATCGGCGGCATCTATTTCTGGTTTCCGAAATTCACCGGCAGGATGATGAGCGAGCGGCTCGGCAAGTTCGGTTTCTGGGTGCTGTTCGCCGGTTTCAATATCGCCTTCTTTCCGATGCATATCGCAGGTCTGCTCGGCATGCCGCGACGCATCTATACGTATCCCGCCGACATGGGCTGGAATACGGTGAATCTCGTTACGTCGCTGGGGTCGTTTCTGTTCGCGGCGGGCGTGTTGATTTTCATGATCGATCTGCTGGTCAGCCTGAAACGCGGCAAACCGGCCGGCGACAATCCCTGGGACGCGCCCACGCTCGAATGGTCGGTGAGTTCGCCGCCACCGCCGTACAACTTCGCGGTAGTGCCGACGCTGGCGAGCCGTCATCCGCTATGGGAAGGCCGCATCGAGGAGCCGGGCGGCACGCTTCACGCGCGCTCGCAACTCCATGAAGGCTATCTGCTCGCGCAAGGCCGCGAGGCGCTCGGTACGAGCGCTCTCGAAGCGAATCCCGACGTGATCCTGAAGATGCCGGGCGATTCGTACGCGCCGTTCTGGCTTGCGGTGTTCGCGACGCTGGTGTTCGCGGGACTCGCGATGAGCGCGTGGACATTTGCCGGCGCGACGCTGATGGGGTGTGCAGTGTCGATCATCGTCTGGCTGTGGCCCGAACGTGCGTTGATCCAGCGCGAACCGGCCACCGTTCATGACGCGGGGGGAGATTGACATGAGCGACGCCGCCAATTTGACCCAAACGTCCGCCCAACCGGCCGAGCCTTTGCCGATCGGCAGCGCGGGCGAACGCTCGGGCGGCTGGTGGGGCTGCCTCACGCTGATCGCAACCGAAGGCGCGTTGTTCGGATACCTGATCTTTTCATATCTCTATCTGGCCTCGCAGAGTACGCAGCGCTGGCCGCCTGAAGGCCTGCCGAAGCTCGGCCTCGGCATCACGAACACGGCGATTCTGCTGTCGAGCAGCGTGTTCGTCTGGCTGTGCGAGCGCTGTGTGAGGCGCAGGCGCTTGAGGCGGGCCGTGGCCTCGATGGCGCTGGGCGTCCTGCTCGGTATCGTATTCGTGGGCATTCAGTTGCTCGAATGGCACGATCATCCGTATGGGCTGACGACGCATCTGTATGGCTCGCTGTATTTCACCATCACGGGATTCCATATGGCGCACGTCGTGGTTGGGATCGTCGTGTTGCTGTTTTTGCTGTTGTGGACCGCACTGGGCTATTTCGACGAGAAACGCTGCGCGGCGCTGACCATCGGCGGCCTGTACTGGCATTTCGTCGACGTCGTGTGGTTGTTCATCTTCAGCACGCTGTATCTGACGCCTTACCTGTTTCGGAATCTGTCATGGCCGGGAGCATGAAGCCGCCGCTGAGCGGCGAATCGTCCGCCGTGTCCATGCGACATGTGCTGGTCGGCCTGCTGGTCGCGCCGTGTGCATGGCTCGCACAGACGGTCATCGCTGAGACGCTGGCCGCGCAGAGTTGTTATCCACTCGACCAGCCGCTGGCGTCGCCGGCACTGCCGTGGATGAGGCCAGCGCTCGTCGTCATTAGCGCGTTATGTCTCGCGGCCGGCGCGTTTGGCGCGCTGACGGCCTGGCGAAACGTTCGTCGTCTCGAAGCAGCGAAAGAGGGCGCCTCGGGCGGCGCAAGCCGGAGGCGCAGCGGACTCGACGTGTTCCTGACACGCATCGCCGCGATGAGCAGTGCGTTGTTTCTGTTCGCGTTGATTGCAACCGATATCGCACTGGCGCTCGTGTCGCCGTGCAAGTGGTCGTGATGATGCGCGCGCGTAATCCGTTTGTTTCACTACGCCGCGAAGGCCCGCATAGGCGATGGCTTCGGCATGGCCCACGCGTTGCCGCCGCGATGCTCGCCATGACCCTCGGCGCGCCTGCTTCCAGCTACACCGTAGCAGGCGCCGCATTCGGCAGCGCAACGTCGGCCGACGCCGCACAGATCGCGCGCGGCGCCTATCTCGCGAAGGCCGCCGACTGCGCAGGCTGCCATACGGCCGCGCCACGCGTCGTGCGGCCCGGCACGGCGCCGATTCCGGGGGCACCGTTCGCCGGCGGTCTCGGCATGGGCTCGCCGTTCGGCACGATCAATTCGTCGAACATCACGCCAGACCCGCAGGCAGGTATCGGTCTCTACAGCTACGACGACTTCGCACGTGCATTGCGCGACGGCGTTGCGCGAGGCGGCAAGCGGCTTTATCCGGCGATGCCGTACCCATCGTTCGCTAAGATCGACGATAACGACATGCACGCGCTCTACGCTTATTTCATGCATGGCGTGCGGCCGGTGGCCACGCCGGCTCCGCCAACCCGGTTGCCGTTCCCATTCAACCAGCGCTGGGCGCTCATGTTCTGGGACTGGGCATTCGTGCCGGGCGAGCGCTTCAAGCCGGAAGCAGGGCGCGACGCGCAATGGAATCGCGGCGCGTATCTCGTGCAATCGTTGGGACACTGCGGCGCGTGCCACACGCCACGCGGGCCGGCTTATGAAGAACGCGGCTACACCGAGGCGAGTCCGCTTTATCTGACCGGCGGCACCAACGATCACTGGTTCGCACCGAACCTCACAGGCGACGCCGGTTCAGGCCTGGGCCGAAGCTCCGCGGAGGATATCGCCGCTTTCCTGAAGCACGGCCACGGCGGCGGCCTGGTCACGTTCGGCAGCATGGTTCAAGTGGTGGAAGACAGCACGCAGTATCTCGACGATGCCGACCTCGCGGCCATCGCCACTTATCTGAAGAGCCTGCCGCCGCGCGCTCAGAGCGGGCACTTCAATGCAGGTTCGCGGGGCGCGCTTCAGAGCGTGCAGGCGCTGAAAACAGGTGAACTCGAACGGCCAGGCGCGGGCATCTATGCAGCGTATTGCGCGCGCTGCCATCAGTCGGACGGCGCGGGCGTACCGCAAAAATATCCGCGCCTTGCGGGCAATCCGGCCGTGCTCGCTCCGCAAACGACCTCGCTGGTACGTCTGCTCGTTGAGGGCGGGGGCAGTCCGAGCACGGATGGCGGTCCTGAGCCGCGCAAGATGCCAGCCTTTCCGGACAAACTGACCGATAGCGAACTCGCGCACGTTCTGACCTTCATCCGCAACACGTGGGGCAATGCGGCAGAACCGGTCACGACTCGTGACGTGTCCGCGGTGCGGCATGCCTTGCACAAATAGCGGCCGTGGAAGGCATGCATGTAGCGTCGGCAATTGCGCGATCGCTTATCAGCGTGCGCGGCTCACTTTTTTACCGAATCAGGAGGAATCGGGTTTTTGTCCTGAGACGAGTCGAGCGTGTTCTCCGATGCCGGATGCCGCCGCTTTTCCTTTGCGTCTTGCGCGCTTTGAGCGGTGTCTTTTAGTGACGCGTCGCTCCTGGCTGATTCGTCAGAAAGGGGCTTGCGATGCCCTTGGTGTTCGGCGGCATCGTCCGGGGTCTGTTGAGCGGCGTGCTTCATGGTCTACCTCACATAAAAGACGGCGGCGTCGGCCGAGCCGTCATGACGCGTTGTCTATTTGTCGTGATGGCCGGGCAGCACCGCGCCGAGCACCTGTTTGGCCGTCTCGACGATCACGTTGCCCTGGTCCGGGTCGCCCTTCATCAAGGTCGACGCGAACGCCTTGGCTTGCGCGAGCGTGATATGCGGCGGCAAGGGCGCGATATTCGGATCGGCTTTGACTTCGATGAGCACCGGGCAATTCGAGGCGAATGCTTCGTCCCATGCCGCGCCCATCTGCTCGGCGTCGTCGACATAGATGCCCTTCAGGCCGATCAATTCGGCAAACTTGTGATAGGGCACCGAGGGAATATCCTGCGATGCCTCGAACTTGGGATCGCCTTCCATCGCGCGCTGCTCCCACGTGACCTGGTTGAGATCGCCGTTGTTCAGCACCATGCAGATCCAGCGCGGATCGGCCCAGTTTTTCCAGTACTTCGACACCGTGATCAACTCCGCCATGTTGTTCATCTGCATTGCGCCGTCGCCGACCAACGCGATCACGGGCCGTTCAGGAAAGGCGAACTTGGCGGCGATCGCGTACGGCACGGCCGCGCCCATCGACGCGAGTCCGCCGGACAGCGAACACATCATGCCGCGCTGCACCTTCAGGTCGCGGGCGTACCAGTTCGCGCACGATCCGGAATCGCTCGTGACGATGGCCTCGGCGGGGATGCGTTTGGACAACTCCCACACCGTGCGCTGCGGATTGACCGCGTCCTTGCCGGGTTGATGCGCGCGCTTCTCGAGCGTCTTCCACCAGTCGGCGGTCCAGCCTTCGATCTTCTTGCGCCACGCGCGGTCCGGCTTTTCTTCGAGCAGCGGCAGCAACGCGCGCAGGGTTTCGACACTGTCGCCGACCAGGTTCACTTCCATCGGATAACGCAGGCTCAGCATGTCGGCCTTAAGGTCGATCTGCACGCCGCGGGCCGCACCTTCTTTCGGTAGAAACTCTGCATAAGGAAAGCCCGAACCGATCATCAGCAACGTGTCGCATTCGGTCATCAGGTCGTAGCTCGGCTTGGTGCCGAGCAGGCCGATCGAACCCGTGACCCAAGGCAGATCGTCGGGCAGGGCGGCTTTGCCGAGCAGCGCCTTGGCGACGCCGGCACCGAGTTTTTCGGCGACGGCGATGACTTCGTCGGTGGCATTCAAAGCGCCGGCGCCGACGAGGATCGCGACTTTCTTGCCAGCGTTGAGGACATCGGCGGCTTGCTGGAGATCGTCGGGATAGGGCACGAGACGCGGCGCGCGGTAGCCCACGCCCGAATGCAGCGTGCCGTGTTTGCGGCCGGGCGCTTCGTAGGGCAGATCCTGCAGATCGTTGGGCAGCACGATAGCGGTGACCTTGCGCTCGGAGAGCGCAACGCGCACGGCACGGTCGACCAGATGGCGAACCTGAGCGGGAACGCTGGCCTGTTCGACGAAGGCGCCGGCGACGTCCTTGAACATCGAGACGAGGTCGAGTTCCTGCTGATAATGGCCGCCGAGGGCCGCGCGGGCTTGCTGGCCGACGATGGCGAGGACCGGCATGTGATCCATCCGCGCGTCGTACAGACCGGTAAGCAGGTGCGAGGCGCCGGGCCCCGAGGTGGCGATGCACACACCGAGCTCGCCGGTAAATTTCGCGTGCGCCGCGGCCATGAAGGCAGCCATTTCCTCGTGACGGACCTGGATGAATTCGATCGGAGCCGGTGCTTCGTTGTCTTTGTCTTTGCGATATTTGCGGGCTTCGGTTTGGGCGCGGTTGAGGGCCCCGAAGACGCCGTTGATGCCGTCGCCCGGATAACCGTAGATGCGGCGAACGCCCCAGGCATGGAGCCGTTCGATGATGAAATCGCCAACGGTGTCGGCCATCACTCTCTCCTTGAAAACGATTAGAAGCGGCGACGTTCCCGGCGATGCAGCGGTGCGCTCCCGCCGTTCGTCGCGTATTCCTGCTTCGCCTGTCGCAAGTCCCGTTCCGCGGTATTGCAGGTTGTAATCGTCAAGGATGGTGTTCGATGAGCGCGCCCTGCGCGCGACATGCGGCGCCAGTTATTTCACTGGCCTTCGGCGGTCGACCTGCGAACCGCTGCCGTTTCCGTGAACTTCAGATCGCGGCGCACGCTCCGCCTTCTGGCTGAAGAGGGACGGCGAGGAGAGGGTGAGGGCGTAGCAGCGGGGCGCCCGCTTTCCACCAGTTGATGAGACAGCGCTTCGAGCTTTTTGCGAAGGAGTTCGCTCGCCGCTATCTGTTCGTTGAGCGCAATTTGCCGCGACGCCAATTCTCCTTCGACGTTCGAGCAACGTGTCAGCGACGTCGCCAACTGTGTTTTCGCCGCAGTAAGGGCATCACGCAGCTGGTCTCGCTCCACCTGATACGTGGCTTGAGCCTCGGCCATCCGATCGAGGGCGGCTTGTAGCTCGTGCCGCGTCTGGCGCGCGGCCGTCCGCTCGCTGTCTATCTCGAGAAGCGCCCGCTTTTCAGTCGCGGCGAGGCGCTGTTCGCTCTGAGTGTGCATGACACGCAGCTTGCTCAATTCGTCGGCGAATTCCCGTCTGGCGTCGGACAGCGCCGTCGAGGCGGCCGCGCTTTCCTTTCTGGACTGCGCGAGTTGCTCGGTCAGCATGGTTCTGGCGGTTTCCAGTTCGACCAGGCGAGCGAGCAGTTTCGCGTTTTCAGTCCTGACGTCGGCCGTGTCACGGGATGCCTGCTCGGCGGCAGCGAGCGCAGTGTCGCGTTCTGCAGCCAACCCTTGTACGCGTTCGCGTGCCTCGGCAATTTCGCGCTGGGCGTCCTGCCTGAAGGCTTCCAGCGCCGCATTTGCCGCGTCGCCGGATAGCCGCCAAAGCGTCGCCGCCAATTCGCCGGCGGCCGTCGCGACTTCGGCTGGCAAATCCGGTTGCCCGACATCGACCCGCGTCTTGTCCCGGACTTCCGTCCAGAAGTCTCGCAAGGCTTTCGCCGGCGCGCTCATGCTGCCTTTGCGAACCAGTTGATAGAGCTTGTTCGCTGTCGGCGTTTCTCCGTAACGGAAGAACATTAGCGCGCAAACCTCACGGTAGAGCTCCTGCGTGTCCGGGACGCGTTCGCGCAGCGCTTCAATTTCGGCTTCGAGAGGCATGGGAGTCCTTTGGCGGCTGATTTGTCCTGATGTGTTGATAATACAACGTATAACGTTAAATAACCAATTTTACACTATTTACTACACGACATTAGTACTATAATGTCGTTTAGTTGGTATTAGACGCTTTTCGCATCGAACCTTGCCTTTGGGACCTCTAAAACCGTGCCTGATGCTCAACTTGTCACCGTTCAGCCCGTCGAATCGCTCGTCGTTCCCGAAATTCTCGACGGTCGCGACGGCACCAATCGTGGCGTTGCCGGCGGCTCGCAACTGTCGGCCACCAACGATCTCGACGCCGTGCGCGCCTGGCTTTCGAATTACGCCGACACCAGAACAACGTTCGACAACTACCGCAAGGAAGCTGAGCGGCTGCTGCTGTGGGCCGTCGTGCAACTCGGCAAACCGCTGTCGTCGCTGACGCATGAGGACCTACTGATGTTCAAGGGCTTTCTCGTCGATCCGCAGCCGGCGGCTCGCTGGGTGTCGAGCACGGGCGGCAAGTTTCCCCGCGGCGACGAGCGCTGGCGTCCGTTCAACGGGCCGCTGTCGCCGGCAAGCCAGCGTCAGGCGTTGATCATCCTGAATGCGATGTTCACTTGGCTGGTCAACGCCGGTTATCTGCGAGGCAATCCCATGGCGCTGCTTCGACAGCGCGCCAAACGCTCCGCGCCGCGCGTAACGCGCTACCTGTCTACGTCGCTGTGGGATGAAGTGAAGGTGTTTGTCGAACAACTGCCGCGCGAGACCGCTGACGAGCGCGCCTATTACGCCCGCAGCCGCTGGCTGACGACGCTTTTCTATCTTCAGGGCATGCGCATATCTGAAGTCGCGGGCGGGAAAATGGGGGACTTTTCCCGGCGACTAGGCGCTGATGGCAAGGATCAGTGGTGGCTCGAAACGCTCGGCAAGGGAAACAAGGAGCGCATTGTCCCCGCCTCGCCCGAACTGATTCAGGAAATGCGGCTTTACCGGACAGAAAATGGTTTGGCGCCGCTGCCCACTCGCAGTGAAGAAACGCCCTTGGTCATTCCATTCAGAGGCCGTAACCGATGTTTGTCCCGTTCCGCCATTCACGACGCGATCAAGAGCATTTTTGGCAATGCGGCCAGGTGGTTGCGCTCGAAAGGCGCTGAGTTCTCCGATCGGGCGGATGAACTGGAGCGAGCCTCGGCGCACTGGCTTCGGCATACCGCGGGTTCGCATCAAGCGGATGGCGGTGTGGATCTGCGCACGATCCGTGACAACCTGGGCCACGTGTCGCTCAACACGACCAGCCTCTACCTCCACACCGAGGACGATGCGCGCCATCGCGAAACGGTGGATCGCCACCGCATGAACTGGGACGATTCCAAGCCTGAGGGAAAGTGAGGCTGATTTCGATGGGCAGCGCGAGGATCGATAGACACTTCTCTGCCTATCGATCCCTTCCGGCCCTGGCCGCCCGACAGCGAGCGCCAGAGCCGTCCCGCATCACTTGCGCTTGAGTTGCGAAAGATCCCGCACCGCGCCACGATCGGCGGAGGTCGCCAGCGCGGCGTAGGCCTGCAACGCCTGCGACACCACGCGTTCACGATTCGCCGGCTGCCAGGCCTTGTCGCCGCGGGCCTCCATGGCTTCGCGACGGCGCGCCAATTCCGCGTCCGACACGACCAGGTGCATCTTGCGGTTGGGAATGTCGATCTCGATCACATCGCCCTCTTCCACCAGGCCGATCGTGCCGCCTTCAGCCGCTTCCGGCGACGCATGCCCGATCACCAGCCCCGACGAACCACCCGAGAAGCGGCCGTCGGTGAAGAGCGCGCAGCTCTTGCCCAATCCCTTGGACTTCAGATACGACGTGGGGTAAAGCATTTCCTGCATGCCGGGACCGCCCTTCGGGCCTTCGTAGCGGATCACGACCACGTCGCCCGCCACGACCTTGTCGCCCAGAATGGCTTCGACGGCGTCGTCCTGGCTCTCGAAGACGCGCGCGCGCCCGGAGAAAATCCACTGCGATTCATCGACACCGGCGGTCTTGACAATACAGCCCTTCTCCGCGAGGTTGCCGTAAAGCACGGCAAGGCCGCCGTCTTTCGAATAGGCGCTCTGCTTGCTGCGGATGCAACCGGTGTTGCGGTCGGTATCCAGCGCGGCAAACGTGGCTTCCTGGCTGAACGCAACCGTGGTCGGAATGCCGCCCGGCGCCGCGCGGAAAAACTTCTGCGCTTCCTCGCCCGCGCCACCGGCGACGTCCCATTTGGCGATGGCGTTGCCCAGCGTGCCGCTATGCACGTTGCCGCACGACAGATCGAGCAGTTCCGCGCGCGCCAGTTCGCCGAGAATGCCGGGAATGCCGCCGGCGCGATGCACGTCTTCGATATGGAACTTGTCGGTGGCGGGCGCCACTTTGCACAGGCACGGCACCTTACGCGAGATGCGATCGATGTCGGACATCGTGAAATCGACGCCACCTTCCTGCGCGGCGGCCAGCAGATGCAGCACGGTATTGGTCGAACCGCCCATGGCGACGTCGAGCGCCATCGCGTTCTCGAAGGCCTGCTTGCTGGCAATGCTGCGCGGCAGGACCGAGGCGTCGTCTTCCTGATAGTAGCGGCGGCACAGGTCCACCACGAGACGGCCGGCCTGCTCGAACAGACCCTTGCGCCAGGCGTGCGTGGCGACGATCGTACCGTTGCCCGGCAGCGCCAGACCGATAGCTTCGGTCAGGCAGTTCATCGAGTTCGCGGTGAACATGCCCGAGCACGAACCGCACGTCGGGCAGGCGCTGCGCTCGATTTCCGCCACTTCGGCGTCGCTTACGCGGGAGTCGCCTGCCTTGATCATCGCGTCGATCAGGTCGATCTTGGCGATCACCTGGCCGTCCGTCGGCGATTTGACCTTGCCCGCTTCCATCGGACCGCCGGAGACGAACACGACGGGGATGTTCAGGCGCATGGCGGCCATCAGCATGCCGGGGGTGATCTTGTCGCAATTGGAGATGCAGACCATCGCGTCGGCGCAATGCGCGTTGACCATGTACTCCACCGAGTCGGCGATCAATTCGCGCGAAGGCAGCGAATACAGCATGCCGCCGTGACCCATGGCGATGCCGTCGTCGACGGCGATGGTGTTGAATTCCTTGGCGACGCCGCCCGCCGCTTCGATTTCCTTCGCGACCAGTGCGCCCATGTCGCGCAGATGCACATGGCCCGGCACGAACTGCGTGAACGAATTCACCACCGCGATAATGGGCTTGCCGAAATCACCGTCCTTCATTCCGGTGGCGCGCCACAAGGCGCGCGCGCCGGCCATGTTGCGGCCGTGGGTCGAAGTTTTCGATCGATAATCAGGCATCTGTATCCTCAGGTATTGGGGTCGTCAAATTGGAATTGTGCCCAGACTGGCCGATGCGCCGTTTGCGGACAGCGACGGCGCAGCGATTGCCCGCGGATGGCGGCAGGCAATGACACGCGCGCGCGGCTGGGAAGGTACGAATAGTGCGAGAGGACGCGTAAGACGTCCAATATATTTTTCCGGCACGATTAGGTCGGAAAAGATATTAATGGACGATTGACGAAGGCGAGGAAGCAGCGCTCGTGTGAACTTTCCTAGCAGCGCGCGCTGTCAACGGAAACCATATTCGGGGTTACTGCGATCGAAAACCAATTCGCTCCAGTGGCGCGGTTCGACGTCTTCGAAACGGATCAGCTCCAGCAGGCCGCCCTGCTCGTCCCAGGCGGCTTCGCCGCTGGGCCACGTGTGCTGAAGATCGAACAGCAGCCGCACACGCGGTGCGTAATGCGCGGGCGGTCCTGACGGAGCCGTCCATGTCCACGCCAGCAACCGCGTGCCGTGCGCGTTCATGAGTTCGATACGGCTCGGCTTTTCGCTGAGGCCCTCTTCACGAAAACTGCGCGCATCGTGCTCGACGGTGCGCGCGATGAACTGCAAGCCCAGATCCCGGACGCTATGGCGGGACTGCGCGTGCGCGAACGGACCGTCGACGGCGACCTTGCCCGACACGACATGCAAGCGGCCGCCGAGATGGCCGACGATGCTGTTGGGGTCCGTGGTCTCGTCGTAGACAATCTCCTGCCCCGCATGGGCGCCGTCCGGCAGCCATTTTGCGTAGACTCTTCGCGGGCTTTCCTGATATCGGATCACCATGTGATCGGGCCGCTCCGGCCATCTTCCGGAGATGCGCTCCTGCCGGAACATGCTGTATTCGTAGGCGTCGTCGGTAATCATCCCGGACTTCGCGTACTCGACGAAGGCATCGGGCTTCATCGCGTCCATCAGCGCGAGGATCTGATCGTCGGTCAGCGTCAGTATCGAGTGGTTTTCGATCCGCGTGCGTAACGACGTCGCCTGTTCGCGAGCCGTGAGACAGCGGAACTCGTCGATGTCCGCATTTACGGTATCCGACGCGCCCGCACCAGCACATCCCGCCGATGTGGCGGACGAAGCCGGTGCCGTCGGGCTGCCCGGTTGCGCAAACGCGCCCGCCGAGACAACCAGGCATGTCAATGCGAGCACATACAGCAACATCCGCGCGATTGCGGGGCGTCGCGCGGCAGGCAGCATGTGCCGGCGTACCGGATGATCGGAAATGCCAGACCCGCAAAACGTCATGGGTTTGATCCGTGCTGGTTTACCGGCGTTTGAAGGATTGCCCGAGCGTGCTGCATGCGTCGATCGCCATGGGCCGCAATTGGGCCTCGGAGAGTTGACCGGTCAGCGCGCACCCCGTTCCCTGACTGCCCCAGTAGAACGTGCTGCGATCACCGTCGTGAAACAGACGGAACGCCGCCGCATCTTTCGGAACCGCTTCGACGTACATCGCGAGCCGGGCGCCGGCCGTTCTGATACATGAATTGCGCGGCAGGTCCGGATTCGCCGGGCAGCAGGCGACCGCCGATCAGCGAATACCCATATTCCCGGAGCGAAGCCACCGACAAGCGTCGATCGAGGCGCCGCGACAGCCAGTTGACCAGCTGATCGCGTTGCAGCGCCGCGACCTCCACGGGGTGGCGTTGCTCGGGCGCGTACACCGCGAAAGCGAGGTCGGCGCGCTCCACGAACACGGGTGTATCGGCCGCGAATTTCGCCGACACCCAGGCGGATGACGAGCCGAGCGCCACGCCCATCGCCATGCAGGAGGCGGCAAGGCCAGCCCGCCGCCACCTCGGCGCGAGGCGGCATACGACGATACAACGCGCGTCGTCTCGCGGCTCCCGGAACAATGCCGTCAGCGCGGCTTTTTGCGCGCGGTAATCGGCTACGCGTTCGGCGGCCTCGGGGTCGGTCGTCAGCCAGACGAGCGTGGCCGCGCGCTCCGACGCGCACAGCTCGTTGTCGGCAAACGCCGATAGCGGCCGCCAATCCATACT
Source organism: Paraburkholderia sp. BL18I3N2 (assembly GCF_003001875.1). NCBI lineage: Bacteria > Pseudomonadati > Pseudomonadota > Betaproteobacteria > Burkholderiales > Burkholderiaceae > Paraburkholderia > Paraburkholderia sp. BL18I3N2. The sequence continues at coordinate 98,659 of NZ_PVNC01000005.1, read as the reverse complement.
GCCCACGCCTCGCCTCCCGCGGTTGGTGTCGTCGTTCATGACTGGGTTGCGGTTTGCATCTACCCGCCCTGATGCCGGACTCGAAAGACCCAGCGTCAATACCCCGAATAAACGCCCGGCGGGGCCGCTCTATTCCAATCGTGTGAAGTGAAGGTTTGCGCGAAAGATGGAATAGGCGGTGACGCCGGATCGTTTAGACAGCATGTCCGATTCAACGGCAGACTTCGATGAACATTCGACAGCAGCATTTCATTCGACCTGCCGGCGTAACGCTGCTGATGGCAGGCGTCGTGTGGCTCGCGGGCTGCGGAGGTGGTGGCGGCAGCAGCGGCAGCGGCACGTCGATGGTTTCGATCGCCGGCACGGCGGCAACGGGCAAGGCACTGGCGAACGCGACGATCAACATCGACTGCGCGCGGGGTTCGCTGTCGGTTGCAGCGGATGCGAACGGAAACTTCCACGCGACCCTCGGCGCCGTGATGCCATGCATGATCGCCGCGACCTCGGGTGTAACGATGCTGCATTCCGTTGCGTTCGCCGGCGGCACATACAACGTCACGCCGGAGACGGATCTGCTGGTGTCGTATCTGGCGGCGCAACTCGGCACGAATGAAACCGGCCTCATCGCCGGCTTCGCGGTGAACTCACAGTTCCAGCAAGTGCTGGCGAATCAGGCCGACGTTCTGACTGCGCAGGCCGCGGTCGTGCAGAATCTGCAGCAAACGTACGGTGTCACGCTGTCCGCGCCCAATTTCCTGACTACGGCATTCGCTGCCGGCCAACCTGGCGAGGACAGCGATCTCGAAGCGCTCCTCGCCCGCGGCGCGATCGACGCCAACGGCGAACCGGACGCCGCCGCCGTCGCGCTGATGGCCAGAACCGGGGCGGCACATCCGATTGCTACGTCGCCGAATAACAGCACGGGCGGCACCGGAGTCGGCGGCATTGGGAGCACCGGCGGCATGATGTGAGAGGCCACCTTGCGTCAGGGCGGTTCCGTGACGAAGTCCCCCGCACAAAGGCTGCAGCTTGAACCACAGGAGCGCGCGCGAAACAGCGTCGTGCATTCTTCCGTAGCAGAGGCCGTGAGATCTGAACGCACCCGCTTCCGCAAAGCTGACGATTTGCGTTACTCGACCGAGACAATGTAGAATCGCCGCTCTCATTGGGGAGTAGCCGCCTCGACCGCAATGCTCGAGGGTGCCCGTCAACATACTTGGTGGTCGACAGACCGCCATGGCGCGCACAGCACTATGCCTGGCAAGACCGATGACTCGCATTCCGACCTGACCGGGTCGCCGGAATGCGCGTCATCGCGTACGTACTGCGCGGCCCGGCTCACAACCTATGCAATCGTTCCTCGTTTCGACCAGCGTGGTCGGTCTAGCCGAAATCGGCGACAAGACCCAACTGTTGTCCCTGGTGCTGGCCGCCCGATATCGCAAACCCATTCCAATCATTCTCGGCGTCTTTGTCGCAACGCTCATCAATCATGCTGCGTCCGGCGCTTTGGGCGCATGGCTTGCCAGCGTTCTGAGTCCGACTATCCTGAACTGGGCAGTCGTCGCGTCATTTGCCGTCATGGCTGTGTGGATTCTGATTCCCGACAAGCTCGACGGCGCCGAGGCGGTGTCGACCACGCATCCGATGGGAGTGTTCGGCACCACTGCGCTGACGTTCTTTCTCGCTGAAATGGGCGACAAGACGCAGGTTGTCACGATCGCTCTGGCCGCGCGGTTTCACGAATTCTTCGGAGTGGTCGCCGGCACCACGCTCGGCATGATGCTGGCCAACGTGCCCGTCATCTATCTCGGACACAAGTTTGCCGACCGTCTGCCGACCAAGGCGGTCCACATTCTGGCCGCGGTCATCTTCGTTGTCCTCGGTGGCTTTGCCCTCAGGACGGCGCTGTATCCGCACGAGCACCCGCTGTTCTAGTCCGAAGGGGTTCGCTTGGTGCGCTTGCGGAGCGCGTCGTGCCGCTGGCCAACAGGCGCAGTCCGGCTTTCAGGCCGCCATGTGATCGAATAGCCTTAGCCATGCGGTTACCTCAGTGAGCGAGTGACTCATCGTCGATCCTTAACGCCCGCTCATCGAAGCGGGCGTCAAACTCGGCGCATCATCACGCGCGACACTTATCCGCCGACTCGTTCGATGTCAACTCTCGACGGTCTGCCCGGCCGGTTCCTCCACCGTGCCGCCCTTCGCGGGCGAACCTTGAGCGCAAGCGGCAGACTGAGTGGACAAACGCAGGTAAGCTGCCGCGAGTCTTCGGAGCTCTTCCTCAGACGCGTCCTCGATGCCGATCAGATTGTTATTCGCGGGCCGATGCGAGGAAAGCAGTTCGTTCAACTTCAGGTGCAACGCGACACTGTCTTTGTTCTGACTCTGCTGGATCAGAAAGACCATTAGAAAGGTGACGATGGTGGTGCCTGTGTTGATGACCAGCTGCCATCCGTCCGAGTAATGGAAGATAGGCCCTGTGACGACCCAGGCGACGACCGTCAGTACGGCAAGACAGAATGCAGCCGGTGAGCCGGCAAACCGCGTAACGAGGCTTGCAAAGCGGTCGAACAGGCGCGTCAACGGATGACGGCCGGCGTATGCAGGGCTCGATGTGTCTGGAACGGTATCGAGTTCGCCAGTTGACGAAGGCGTGGCGTGTTGTGTAGTCATGACTGGCTCCAGAAGGTCGGGCAGGTCTTCTCGTGCAAACTTCATGCCGCTGTCGGTTGAAATCGTTCGGCAAGGATAGAACCGCCCGCCGGCGTTAATCCGTCGTTTTCAATTGCATCCGCATGAATTGCGCTTCGGCAACCGATACCTCATTGCGGCCGGACTACCTGCCGGCTAGTCAAAGCAAGCGAACCGAATTCGTCACCGGTCGGCGACCGTGGCGTCCGCGCCGTAAAACTACTGCCGCTCGTATCGAGCAGGCGTCATAGTCATACTCTGTCTTCGTCATATTCGGCGCGCACCCCGGCGGGCAGCCATGGCTCTTTATGGCAACACCAAAGCTCGTAGCTCGGCTCATACAGGCCTACGCGGTCAAAGGCTCCAAGCGGGAGATCCACTTCGTCACTGTCGTTGTATTCCATGAACGCGACCGACCCGCATGTCGGGCAAAAATGCCTTCGCGCACCGGGCGAACTCTGCCACGCCTGTGTAGGACCGGACCACTCCACGGCGCCACGCTCGAACATGGCGTAACCGCCAAACACGTTGCCATGTATGCGCCGACATGTCATGCAGTGACATATCGACACTCGCCGCGGGGTCGCGGTGACGCGAAATCGCACCGCGCCGCACGCACATCCGCCGGTTTGTTCGACTGATTCACTGTTCGTCATCAGTACACCCTCCTTCGCAAAGCGCGGGGGCTGCGCGCCATCCCTTACTTATCGCTCTTCCTCGGAATCTTCGCGCCCGACTTGCACGCCTGACTCAATCCAAACGACCAACGAGTATCGGATAAGCAAGCGCTCGACCACGCGCCGCCTTCATCGTTTCAAACGTTGCAACCGACGTATTGACGTTTTGTCACTTAGCAAACGATATGCCACTCGCCGCGAGAGCTGCCGAAGCGATTAGCGGAACTTCTTGGATGTCGGCGCGATGCGCGAGTGCACGAATGTACAACTGGCGTATTCAAGTCGCAGCCGGTCTGCGAAGCGATCTCCGCCGACGGCTGCCGTCTCGCGCGCACGTTTTCCCCATTTAGGTTTCGACAAGATCAATTCCACGCTCGATTTGCACCGATGCAGCGATCGCAGCCCGACAGGTATGCCCGTTGCGATCTTCGTCAGGGACGAACTGGACAACCCTTATTCGATCGGGCCCGACATGAAAAATCCGTGGATGAAAAAGAACCCCTTTCTCAGCATGTGGCTGAGCGGAGCCAACGCAGTGGCGGGCTCAGCGCGCGGTCACGCGACGGCAGCGGCAAAGCGCGGGACCACCGCTTTCTGGACCGCTGCGCTCGCACCGCCGAAACCCAAAAAGAAAAGGCGTACGCGTAGCTGACTCGAACCGCACGTGGCATGTCGAGCCTGCAAGTGTGCATCATGTTTAAGGCCTTTGACGCCGTGGCAACGCGCACAGCCGTGCGTGTCGGCGCCAGGCTGAATCAACGCGGGACGCGCCATGCCTGCGCCACGCTGGTAACCACTTGCTACAAGCGCTCCAACGTTAGTGGATCACCTTGGCCGTGGAAATACTTCCTGAGCGCTTCAGCAAAAGGCGCTTTGTCGATCGCCGCGCGCTCGAACAGCGTCATCGACGAATGAAACTTCAGATAATCCGGATACCCGAAAATGTTCTCGATTGAACGACCCTCGACAAGGTTGACGTATTCGGTCGATTGCCTCAGCCGTTCACCCAGTACCGGATGGCGTAGATAAGCATCGGCCTCGGCCAACGACGAAATCGCGAACCGCTGCGCCATTGCACTCGTCCCAAGCCCCTGGATCTGTGGAAACACGAACCACATCCAATGGCTTCGCTTACGCCCGTCGCGCAGCTCGTCACAGACCTGTGCGTAGAGTGGATCCTGCGCGTCGACAAAGCGCTGCAGGTTGAAAGGATCGTCCAATTCGCTCTCCGTTCCGCCGTATCTATAGCGTTTTCAACGCGGGCAACGATCTGAATGTCTCGCTACCGATCAGTCATATTGCGCGGCGTGCGAGACCTTCAGGATGCCCGAATCCGTATGAGATGTCAGTACGGAGCCGCACCCGTTGCGGACACTTCATGCATGAGTCGGGCAAGACATTCCGGCCTTGGCGAATGCCGCCGCATTCACTGGCCGTACACGTCGAAGTCGAAATACTTTTTCGCGATCCTGTCGTATGTGCCGTCCGCGCGTGTCTCGGCGATCGCCTTGTCGATCTGCGCCTTCAGGTCGGTGTCTTCCTTGCGCAAACCGATCGCGGTGCCGCTTCCGAGCGTCTTCGCGTCGTAGAGCGCGTTGCCGGCAAACGCAAAGTCCTTGCCTCGCGCCGTGCGCAGGAAACCGACGTCAGCTTGCACGGCATTCTGCAGCGATGCATCGATGCGGCCAGCAATCAGGTCCGAGTAAACGAGATCCTGATCCTGGTAAGCCACGATCACCGCGCCGGCCGGCTCCCAATAAGTCTTCGCATAGGTTTCCTGGATCGAGCCCTGCTCTACGCCGATTCGCTTGCCCTTCAACGCTTCCGGCGTGGGTGTGATCGTCGAGCCTTTCTTCGCGACGAGACGGGTCGGGATACGGAATACCTTCGAAGAAAACGCGATCTGCGCCTGACGCGCCGGCGTCATCGACATGGTCGACAGCACGCCGTCGAACTTGCGCCCTTTGAGCGCGGGAATCATTCCGTCGAACGCGTTTTCGACCCACATGCATTTCGCGTTCAGGCGGCGGCAGATTTCATTGCCCAGGTCGATGTCGAAGCCGACCAGCTTGCCGTCGGCGGATTTCGATTCGAACGGCGGATAGCTCGCGTCGACACCGAACCGCACGGTCGACCATTCCTTCGCGATCGCGTTGCCGGACGAGATAGCCAGCAGCGCAATGGTCAGGCTTGCAAGCAGGGATTTCATGTTTCTCCTTTCATGACTTTTTTAACGAATGAGCGGCGGGCTCCGCTGCCGGAACCGCATCCGGCGCGCAGCGCCCGCCATTCGACCGTAATTCGTCCGGCCTTACCAATTCATTAAAAAAATCAACTCATGCGTACGGCGCATGGCACCACGTCAAACAGTCTGGCCCGAACCGAGGTCCGCGCCTGTCGTCGGATCCGAGTCCGCATCCGACGCGGTTCTCGCTGCCATTGCCTGCAACACTTTCACATCACGTTGCGACACGTTGACGGTGGCGAGGCCATCACCGCCATCCACGGCCGGCTCCGGCGACTCGACGAATTCCCAATCCGGACCTTCGTTCCATGGCCCGCGCGGCGCATCATCGCCTTGCGACATGTTGTAGTACACGCTCGTGTATTCCGGCACCCCAGGAAGCTTGCCCTGCGGAAAGTTCGGCTGGATCGAATGCAGAGCCTTCTCGAACGATTTCTGGTGGGCGATTTCTCGTGTCATCAGAAAGCCGAGTGTTTCCTTGATGCCCGGATCGTCGGTGACGTTGATCAGGCGTTCGTAGACGATCTTCGCGCGAGCCTCGGCGGCGATGTTCGAGCGCAAGTCGGCCGTAGGATCGCCGATCGTGTCGACGTAGGACGCGCACCAGGGCACGCCAGCCGAGTTGGTCAGAGCCGGGCCGCCGCCGTATAACAACGCGGTCGTGTGGGAGTCGTTTCCTCCGCCCGTCATCGAACGATAGAGCTCTGCCTCCGCGTCCACGGCTTCGGCGAGTTGACCCTTGGCGCTCTTGTTCAGCATCGCCACGATCGAGCCGACGATTTCCAGGTGACTCATTTCTTCCGTTGCGATATCGAACAACAGATCCTTTCTGCCAGGATCGTCTTCGCCGATCGCCTGCGTGAAGTATCGGCAGGCGGCGCCGAGTTCGCCTTGGGGCCCGCCGAATTGCTCGAGCAGCAGATTCGCGAGACCCGGATTCGGCGCAGCGACGCGCACGGTGTACTGGAGGCGTTTGTTATGGATGAACATGCGACTTCTCCGGTGATTGGCCGAAGCAACTCCGTGCGGGCGCAGACATGGACCTGTTATGTCCTTGTACCCGTCCAGAATCGCGTGCGACCATGGATCAATCCGGACAGCAGTGCAACCGAATGGCTGCCCGCACCCAACGGTGGGCGTCCGGCTCTCAGAGCGGACGCTCTGGCGGATGCTCGGCGGAAATGCCGTGCATGGCAACGCATTGCCGCTGATTGTTCAGCATGCGTTGTGCCCATTGTGCAAATACGATTGCTTAACTGGCCGTGCGAGGCCAGCACCATGGTTCTGCGGAGAAGCCGGAGAAGCGAAGCGGCCACCACGCGAGTCCGATTGCCGGGATGCGTTCGCAGGTATGGGAGCGTTATTTACGTGCCCGCCGCCAGGCATTGAAAAGGCGCGACAGCGAATCGCTGCCCGTTGCGCGGCAGTCGTACGGCGAACGCGGTTTCGCCTCGTTCGGAGTGCAATTCGTTCTCGCCACCGTGAACCCGCGCAACGCTCCATGCGCGAGCCTGGTCGATCACAGCAACGGCAACGTCAACCGGATGTGCTCCGCGAATACCGTGATCAGATGGGACGGGCGCTTGCGCTCGAACTTCAGCGTAATGCCTATGGTGGGCAAAGGCGGGAGCGCGGGGTCGCCGTTGAGTACGGAGAGATCCGGCGCGACGGCAGTTTGCGTGATAACGGCGACGGCCTGCCCCGAACGCACGAGGGCCGTGAGGCCGGCAAGACTGCTGCTCGCATAAGCGATGCGGTACGCCCTGCCTGCGCGTTGCAGCGCTTCGCAGGCTGCCACATGGTCGAGTGTATCCGGATCGGAAAGGGCCAGCGGCAACGGATCGAAATGGGCGCAATCCAGTCCCGGATAACCGACCCAAACCAGCGGCTCACGGCGGATGATGTCGTCGTTTGCGGGGTCGTCGGGCAACGAGATCATGGCGAGGTCCAGCGCATGCATTTCCAGTTGTTCGAGCAGGCGCGGCGTGGGGGCGCAAATCACCTCGACCAGTGCATGCGGATGCTGGCTCGAAAACTGACGCAGCAAATGCGGCAGGAAAACAGCGGCGTAATCGTCCGGGCAGCCGAAGCGGATCGTGCCCGACAGCCCTTTGCCGGATAGATCGGCCATCGCCTCGTCGTGCAGCCGCAGAATGCGTTGCGCGTGAATCAACAGGCGTTCGCCGGGATTCGTCAGCACCACCCCGCGACCCGTGCGCTGGAACAACGGCTGGTCGACGATCTCTTCGAGGCGCTTCATCTGCTGGCTCAGCGCCGACTGAGTCCGGCCGATGCGGTTCGCCGCGCGACTGAGCGCACGAACTTCGGCGACGACGGTAAACGAGCGCAGCAGATCGATTTCGAGTGAAAGACTCAAGGTATTAGGCCCGCTTCTATCTTCGATAAGAACTATTCGATTCTATGAAACCAGAGCGCCATCTAGACTGCAAGTTATTCCCGCTAGCCGTCAAGGAGAAGCAAGTGTCGCGAAACAATGATGCAGTTTTCTGGCGCAACGCCAAACAGCACCTCATCCGCTACGGCGGCACCTTCGAGCCGATGATCATCGAGCGCGCCCAGGGCAGTTTCGTGTACGACGCGGACGGCCGCGCGATTCTGGATTTCACCTCCGGCCAGATGAGCGCGGTGCTGGGACACAGCCATCCGGAAATCGTCTCGGTCATCAACGAATACGCCGGCAAGCTCGACCATCTCTTCAGCGGCATGCTGTCGCGACCGGTGGTGGACCTGGCGACCCGGCTCGCCGACATCACGCCCGACGGACTCGACCGCGCGCTGTTGCTCAGTACGGGCGCGGAGTCGAACGAGGCCGCCATTCGCATGGCGAAGCTGGTCACGGGCAAATATGAAATCGTCGGGTTTGCGCAGTCATGGCACGGCATGACGGGGGCAGCGGCATCCGCCACCTATAGCGCCGGTCGCAAAGGCGTCGGTCCAGCCGCGGTCGGCTCCTTCGCGATCCCCGCACCGTTTCTGTACCGGCCGCGTTTCGAGCGCCATGGCGAATACGATTATCTGGCGGAGTTGGACTATGCGTTCGATCTGATCGATCGTCAGTCCAGCGGCAATCTGGCCGCTTTCATTGCAGAGCCGATCCTCAGTTCCGGCGGGATCATCGAACTGCCGGAAGGCTACATGGCGGCCCTGAAGCGCAAATGCGAGGAGCGCGGCATGCTGCTGATCCTCGATGAAGCGCAGACTGGCGTCGGCCGCACGGGCACGATGTTCGCCTGTCAGCGCGACGGCGTCACGCCCGACATTGTCACGCTATCGAAAACACTGGGCGCCGGTCTGCCGCTCGCGGCCGTCGTGACATCCGCGCAGATCGAGGAGCGCGCCCATGAATTGGGTTACCTGTTCTATACGACCCACGTGTCCGATCCTCTTCCTGCCGCCGTCGGTTTGCGGGTGCTGGATGTGGTCGAGCGCGAGGGTCTGGTCGCGCGTGCGAACCTGATGGGCGCGCGACTCAAACGCGGCCTGCTGGATCTGATGGAACGCTTCGACTGCATCGGCGATATTCGCGGCCGAGGACTGCTGCTGGGAATGGAGATCGTCAAGGACCGCCGCACGAAGGAGCCGGCGGATGGGCTGGGCGCGAAGATCACCCGCGAGTGCATGAAGCTGGGGCTCAGCATGAACATCGTGCAATTGCCCGGCATGGGCGGCGTGTTCCGGATCGCCCCTCCGTTGACCGTTCACGAGGATGAGATCGACCTGGGCCTGGATCTGCTCGGACAGGCGATCGAGCGCTCGCTGTAGTTCATCGCGCGCGGGACCCCGCGCTTATTGGCGGGCGTCCCCAAGCGGCCCACGGCTTTCCCTGCTGAAGCGGCGGACCGCTTGAGGCGGCTGCCCGATGGTCCGCAGGAACGCCCGCCTCATTCGCTCGCGATCCGTCAAGCCGACTTCGTTCGCGATCACATCCAGAGATAAACGCCCTTTTTCCAGTAACAGCCGCGCGGCTTCGACCCGCAAATGTTCGACAGCTTTGGCGGGGGATTGCCCCGTTTCGGCACTGAAAGCGCGGCTGAACTGGCGTGGGCTCAGGCCGGCGACGTCGGCTAATTCCTCGACGGTCAAGGCATTGCGCAAATTGGCGTTCGCGTAATCGATAGCCTTCTGGATACGGTCGGATTTGGGCTCCAGGTCGAGCAACGTGGAAAACTGCGATTGCCCGCCGGCGCGGCGATGATAGACGACCAGCTTGCGGGCTACCGCGCGGGAAACGTCCTGGCCGTGATCCCCTTCGATCATGGCGAGCGCCATGTCGATCGTGGCCGTCATGCCGGCCGACGTCCAGATCGGTCCGTCGACGATGAAGATCTGGTCTTCTTCGACCGCTATGTTGGGGAAACGGCGCTGCAGGTCATGGGCGAAACGCCAATGGGTCGTCGCCCGGCGCCCGTCCAGCACCCCTGCTTCGGCGAGGATAAACGCGCCCGTGCATGGCGCCGCGACTCGCCGCGACGTTGTCAAAGCGCGCCTGACGAACGCAGTCAATGCGGTCGAGACGATGTCGATCTCGACGCCGGAGCCGAACATGACGGTGTCGAACGCGGCGTCGGAGAACGGCTGCGTTTCCACGCGGATACCCGCCGAGGACAACACGAGTCCGCCCTCTTCGGAGAGCAAGGTCACTTGATATGCGGGCTCTTCGAGCACGACATTCGCCAGTTCAAAGGCCGTCACTGCCGCAAAGCCCATCAGATAGAAATCTGGAAATACAACGAAGCCGATCGTGTGCATAGCTTGCCCAAGGCATGTCCTGAATCGTTTGTATATATGACATTTGAGACACGGTCAACGGCGATTATTCTCCATCCATACCGTTCCGGCGCACAGAGCCGGTCGGCCCGACGCCGCGATCGCGTGTCAGTCAGATTGCGACGCGCGTCTTCGGACTGAACCTCAAACCGCTTACCACGAGAACTTTGTATGGATCGCCGACTACTGATACTGGCCGTGGGCATGTTCGCAATGGGCACCGACAACTTCGTCGTCGCCGGTATCCTGCCAGGCGTTGCCGCGTCGCTGAACACATCGGTCAGCCTTGCGGGGCTGATGGTCACCTTTTACGCATTGACCTACGCGGTGGCCGCTCCGGTCATGGCGGCTCTCGCGGGCGGCTGGCCGCGCAAGCTCCTGCTGGTTGCCGCGCTCGGCATTTTCGTGGCCGGCAACATGTTCACCGCGCTCGCCACGGACTTGCACTGGGTTTTATTCAGCCGGGCTCTGTCCGGCTTCGGCGCGGCGCTGTTCTCGCCCACTGCGTTGGGCGTTGCTTCCGCGCTTGCTCCGCCCGAAAAACGCGGCCGTGCGTTGGCCGCGGTAACGGCTGGACTGACGGGGGCGACCGCGCTCGGCTCGCCGATCGGCACGTTTATCGGCGGATTCGGAAGCTGGCGAACGACGCTCTGGTTCGTCACGCTGCTCGGGACGGTGGCGATGATCGGCGTCTGGACGATGCTGCCATCCGTTCCCCGCCCTGCGTCCGTGAGGTTGCGAGAACGGCTTGCACCGGTTCGCGACGCACGGATAACGCTCACCTTGCTCACTTCGTTATTCGGCTTCGGCGGGTTCCTTATGGTGTACACGTATGCGGGCGTGGTGCTGCAACGTGTCACGCACGGCGACGGACGCATTCTCGCCGGCATGTTCCTGTTGTGGGGCGTGGCGGCGACGGCCGGCAATCTTCTCGCCGGCCGCCTCGTGGACCGGTTCAGGAGCCGCCACATCATCAATGCGATGCTGTGGCTTGCCATCATCAATTTTTGTGCGTTGCCGTGGGCATCCGCGCATGTATTCAGCACCATCGTTGCGCTCACGATCTGGGGCATATGTGGATGGGGGTTGATCGTCCCGCAACAACATCGGCTGGTGCAACTGAAACCGGACGTGGCGCCTCTGCTGCTGGCTCTCAACAACACCGCGACATATATCGGGCTCGCCTGCTCCGGCGTGCTTGGCGGCGCGGTGCTGCGGGAGACCGGTGCGCAGTACCTGAGTCTCGTTGCGGCCGCGCTGATTGCGATCGCGTTTCTGTTCGCCGAAGCCGCGCATCGTTGCATGAACCGGGTGCACGTACGACACGGTGCGACGGCCCAGCGTCGCGAGACCGCGGTCATGGGGAAACCCTGATCTCGGGTGGGTGTTGCGATTGCAGTGACAGCCGGCGCGCCGCGGCCCGCGATCGGCACTGAAGCCGCGTTGCGCGACGCCATTCTGGCCGCGCGTAGTATCGGCTACGCGACGGGCCCGAGCGGTTCACACCTAACCCGCCTGTTTCGAACGCTGGGCATCGCCGAGACCATTGCGCCGCGCATCGTGCCGGCGCCTCCGGGTGTTCCGGTCGGCACGCTCGTCGCGCGCGGGGACATCGAGCTCGGTTTCCAGCAATCGAGCGAGTCGATGCACCTGCCGGATATCGATGTCATCGGTTCTTTGCCCGCCGAAGTGCAGACCATCACTACCTTTTCGGTTGCCATATGCATGGCATCCCGACAAGAGATGCCTCAAGAGCATTGCTCTCATTTCTGACCTCCCCCGCGACCGCCCCCGCCAGGCTTCGTCACGGCATGGAGCTGGTATGAAAGGGGATGGACCTTGCTTAAACCTCCCGTCACGCGACCATGGCGTCCATCACCGGGGGCACGTCGTGCCTGCGCGCGAAAAGCTTCATCCTGACGGGGCGTCCTCGGATAAATCATTCGTGGAGTCCCCGTCTCCCGGCCGTTCAGAAGCCTCCGCTCGCGCCTTCAACTCTTATATAAGATATAAGATAATTGACCGCAGGCGCTTGTCACCTTTAAAATTGCACCTAAACGCTACCCGGCGCAGCCATGGCGGGCCGGATGCCATCCCCTGAAACGCCAACATCAGCAGGTTCTTTCATGCTTGAAAACTTTCGCGCTCACGCAGCCGCACGCGCCACGCTCGGTATTCCTCCCCTGCCGCTGACCGCCCAGCAGACCGCCGAGCTGGTGGAACTCCTCACCAACCCGCCCGCAGGCGAAGAGCAAACCCTGCTCGACCTGATCACCAACCGCGTGCCCGCCGGCGTGGACGAAGCCGCCCGCGTGAAGGCCGGTTTCCTCGCTGCCGTCGCCAAGGGTGAAACCGCCTGCACGCTGATCTCGCGCGCTCGCGCCACGGAACTGCTCGGCACCATGCTCGGTGGCTACAACATCCAGCCGCTGATCGAACTGCTGTCGGACGCGGAAGTCGGCACCGTTGCCGCCGAGGCGCTGAAGAAAACCCTGCTGATGTTCGACGCGTTCCACGACGTCAAGGAATTGGCCGACAAGGGCAACGCCAACGCGAAGGCCGTGTTGCAAAGCTGGGCCGACGCCGAATGGTTCACGAGCCGTCCGGAGGTGCCGCAAAGCCTGACCATCACCGTGTTCAAGGTGACGGGCGAAACCAACACGGACGACCTCTCGCCGGCGCCGGATGCCACCACCCGCCCGGACATCCCGATGCACGCGCTGGCGATGCTGAAGAACGCGCGCCCCGGCATCACGCCGGAGGAAGACGGCAAGCGCGGCCCGATCAAGTTCATCCAGTCGCTGAAAGAAAAAGGCCATCTGGTCGCCTACGTCGGCGACGTGGTCGGCACCGGCTCCTCGCGCAAGTCGGCCACCAACTCGGTGCTGTGGTTCACGGGCGAAGACATCCCCTTCATCCCGAACAAGCGCTTCGGCGGCGTGTGCCTCGGCGGCAAGATCGCGCCGATCTTCTACAACACCATGGAAGACGCAGGCGCGCTGCCGATCGAACTCGACGTGTCGCAAATGGAAATGGGCGACGTGGTCGAACTGCGTCCTTACGAAGGCAAGGCACTGAAGAACGGCGCGGTGATCGCTGAATTCCAGGTCAAGTCCGACGTGCTGTTCGACGAGGTGCGCGCCGGTGGCCGTATTCCTCTCATCATCGGCCGTGGCCTGACCGCCAAGGCGCGTGAAGCGCTCGGCCTGGCGCCGTCCACCCTGTTCCGCCTGCCGCAGCAGCCGGCCGATAGCGGCAAGGGTTTCTCGCTCGCGCAGAAGATGGTCGGCCGTGCGTGCGGGCTGCCGGAAGGCCAGGGCGTGCGCCCGGGCACCTACTGCGAACCGAAGATGACCTCGGTCGGCTCGCAGGACACCACCGGCCCGATGACGCGCGACGAACTGAAAGACCTCGCGTGCCTCGGCTTCTCCGCCGACCTCGTCATGCAGTCGTTCTGCCACACCGCCGCGTATCCGAAGTCGGTGGACGTGAAGACGCACCGCACGCTGCCGGACTTCATCAGCAATCGTGGCGGCATTGCGCTGCGTCCTGGCGACGGCGTGATCCACTCGTGGTTGAACCGCATGCTGCTGCCCGACACCGTCGGCACCGGCGGCGACTCGCACACGCGCTTCCCGATCGGCATCAGCTTCCCGGCGGGTTCAGGGCTGGTCGCATTTGCCGCGGCCACCGGCACGATGCCGCTGGATATGCCGGAATCGGTGCTGGTTCGCTTCAAGGGCAAGATGCAGCCGGGCGTCACGCTGCGTGACCTCGTCAACGCGATCCCGCTGTACGCGATCAAGCAAGGCACGCTGACGGTCGCCAAGCAAGGCAAGAAGAACATTTTCTCGGGCCGCGTGCTCGAAATCGAAGGCCTGCCGGATCTGAAGGTCGAGCAGGCATTCGAACTGTCGGATGCATCCGCCGAGCGTTCGGCTGCCGGCTGCACGGTGCACCTGAACAAGGAACCGATCATCGAGTACCTGAACAGCAACGTCACGCTGCTCAAGTGGATGATCGCGCAGGGCTACCAGGACCCGCGCAGCCTGCAGCGCCGCATCAAGGCCATGGAAGCATGGCTCGCCGACCCGCAACTGCTGTCGCCGGATGCGGACGCCGAGTACGCGGCCGTGATCGAGATCGACCTCGCCGACATCCATGAACCGATCGTCGCCTGCCCGAACGACCCGGACGACGTGAAGACGCTGTCCGACGTGGCCGGTGCGAAGATCGACGAAGTGTTCATCGGCTCGTGCATGACGAACATCGGTCACTTCCGCGCGGCGTCGAAGCTGCTGGAAGGCAAGCGCGACATTCCGGTCAAGCTGTGGGTCGCGCCACCCACCAAGATGGATCAGAAGCAACTGACCGAAGAAGGCCACTACGGCGTGTTCGGCACGGCCGGTGCGCGTACCGAAATGCCGGGCTGCTCGCTGTGCATGGGCAACCAGGCACAGGTGCGCGAAGGCGCGACGGTCATGTCCACATCGACCCGTAACTTCCCGAACCGTCTGGGCAAGAACACGAACGTGTACCTCGGCTCGGCCGAACTGGCGGCAATCTGCTCGCGGCTGGGCAAGATTCCGACCAAAGAGGAATACATGGCCGACATGGGCGTGCTGACCGCCAGCGGTGACAAGATCTACCAATACATGAACTTCGACCAGATCGAAGACTTCAAGGACCTGGCGGATACTGTCACGATGTAAATCGTGATGACTAGCTACGACGTGCGACGCGCGTTGTAGATGACGCAAAAAAGCGCCATAGGTGTTTGAATTGCACCCCGAAAAGTTGGACACCTGTCTGACGATTCGGGGTGTTTTTTTTGAGCCGGCACAACTGCAACGCTGTAGTAGAGCGAAGCGGCTGCGTGAGATCGGCCTCAGTGTGCATTGCGTTGTGCATGCAGGTGAGAGGAATGTATCTGCTGGACAGGCGACTCGCGCGGAACTCCGAACTGGGGCGCGGGCGGCGACCTTTGGAGAAGCGCACGTGCGCGTAGCTTGTGTGGCTTTCCTGTTCGTCAGTCCCTAGGCGGCCAGGAGCGGTCGTTCGAGATCGCAGTCGCGTGGCCATTCGAGCCGCTGCTCCGCGTCGAACATTCGACGTTGCAAACGACGGCATATCGCGCAACGCACCAGCCGCGCCAAACCAGTACCGTGTCGTCAGTTCCCGCCGGTGAGAATGCCTGCGGATTTCCCGGCGAGTTTCTACCTGGTTCCAATCACCATTGAATCGGGACCGGTGAGCGGCTCGACGCGTACCTGTGTGAACCCGACTTTCTGCATCCATTCACGACATTGCGCGCCGGTATAGTCGAATCCGCCAGGTGTCTCGATAAGCATGTTGAGGCTCATCAGCAAGCCAAAGGCGTTGCGCCTGCGGTCATCGTCGATTACCGCGTCGTAGACGATCAGGCAGCCTCCGGCAGGTAGCGCGGCGTAGCACTTCGCGAGGAGCTCGAGCTTCTGCGCGAGGTCCCAGTCGTGGAGAATGTGTCCCATCACGAGCACATCGGCAGCCGGACAGGGATCCTTGAAGAAGTCGCCCGGATAGAAATGCAGCCGTTCCTGCAGGCGATGCGACGTTACGTATTCTTCAAATACAGGGCGCACTACCGGCAGATCGAACCCGCCGCCGCGCAGGTGGGGATGCGCGAGCGCGACCTGCACCGGTAGCGCACCCTGGGCCGCGCCGATATCAATGAAGGTGCTGTAGTTCTGCCAGGGAAATTGTTGCGCAATCGCCTTCGCCGCGCCCAGGCTGACCCCGCTCATCGCCCGCAGGAAACCCCGTAGTTTGTGTTCGTCACCATACATCGCGTCGAAAAGATTGCCACCCGCTTTTGCCTCGTTCTGTGGCTGCCCCGTGCGAAGGGCTTCCGTCAGAGAACCCCAGAACGGATATAGCCGCGCGTTGGCCATTTCCAGCAATCCACCTACGTAGCTGGGCTTGGCCGCGTCCAGAAAAAACTCGGCGTCTGGCGTATTGCTGTATTTCCCATCTTCGCGTTCCAGCAGATTCAGTGCGACCAGTGCGTCAAGAAAATCAAGGGCCGGTCTCGGATGCAGTTCCAGTGCCTCGGCGAGCTGCGCGGCGTCCTGAGGACCGGTCGCGAGGCGCGAAAACACACCGAGTTCGACTGCGGACAATAGGGTCTTGGACGCCCAGAATCCCATGCCCAGTTGGAGTAGCCGTTCAGGGGATGGTTCGCGCTGGCGCGTGTTGTTAGCGCCAGGCTCCTGTTGATCCGTGCTCAGCGTGTTTCCCATCATTGCTCCCGGGGGACATGTGAAGAACTGTCACGTACGATGGTAGGCGAAGCGAGCTTTTTCAAGCGTTCGCTACCGTACAGACGAACTCCCGCCTTCGGTATGTCCGCCGCAAGTGAGCATCTCGCTCCCGATGCTCATCGCGTGTCATCACCAATCCCAATGCCGACAAGTCGACCGGCCGCGCGAAGCTCATGGCAGCCGTGCCCGATTGCGGGCCCGCACTGGCTCTGCCTCGTCATCATTGGGAACGGCCCACGGCGTCGGGCTCCCGGCCGGGGCGACGACACCCGGATGGCCGGTGGTCCCCGGATGCTGCCGTTGGATCGGCGAAGCTCCGCGCGTCTGGAACGGGTCCGCATGCCGCCAGTCGCCGTCCGGCAGAGGACGGCCCGCCCGGCCGCACGAATCGCCGCCTCGATCTCTCAGCGCAGGCCGGCGCGAAGCTCTCGAACGCCGCGCCCAGTTCGCCGGCGCAATAAAGTGCTCAATGTGGCTCCGTCGGAATAGCCTACTTCGGCGGCCGCAGCTTCGAGATCGAGACCGCCGTGCAGAAGCGATTGTGCATGTTCAACGCGTAAGTCCTGGAAATACGATAGGGGTGACTTACCCAATATGGTCTGGCAGCGCCGCTGTAAAGAGCGGGCACTGGTCCCCAGTGCAGCAGCGGCATCCTGTAATGCAAAACCGTCCTTCAGACGCTCCCTCGCCCACCTCTCGAACCGCAGCACAAGCGGATCGGCATGCGCCAGATGGTTAGGGATTATGTATTGCGCCTGTGACGATCGGAGATCGGCCAGCAGGTAACGCGAGACGACAATTGCCAACTCAGGGCTGACCTTGCGGATGAGCCAAAGCGCAAGATCGAGGTGTCCCATTGCAGCGCCCGCTGTGACGCCAATGTCGGTCGGCACGAGCATCCGGGATTCTTCAAGCTGCACTTCGGGATAGCGTTGCCGGAACAGTGGAGCAAGCCACCAGGTCGTTGTCGCTTCACGGTGATCGAGAAGGCCAGTCTCTGCCAACAGGAATACACCAATACACGACGTGGCGATCCTGGCGCCCATCGCATTCCACTTCCGAAGATGCGCAACGGCCTGCTTCACGTCGGGCCGCGCTAGCGCAGGTACGAGAAGCTCCGGGGTTGAGGTTCCCAGGGCGGGCACGACCACCCAATCCGGCTTTAGCATCGGCGCGATATTTTCGACCGGGATGACCAGCCCCCCATTGGTTCGCACCTTTCTTCGCACGCCCACAACGGTTATTTCAAAAGGCAACGGCTTTCCCTCCTGTGCGGAAAAGCTATTCGCGATACGGAGTGCGTCTAGCAACGCAGTGAATCCTGTATCGAAGACCCCATCAAGAGCAAGTACAACAAGGTGCATGGCGTGAATGACCATAAAGTTGGCATTTACGACTGTACGCTTTCGCGCTTCCCGTCGCTAGACTTTCCCTTGTCAATTCATGACAGACAAGGAGATTGGAATGAAAGTGTTTGCGATCGGAAAGGGCGTAAAGCCAATTACGGATGACGTCCGGCAACAGATCATGCCGAAGGAAGTCCCCCACACACTGAATCTCTACCTCGAAGGCAAGATCGAGCAGTTCTACTTCATCGACGAAAACCCCGGCGTTGTCTTCCTGATGAACGTCGAATCACTGGACGATGCAAAGGCGACCGTGGCCGCCATGCCGCTCGCCTCGGCTGGTTATCTCGACTTCGAGTATCTGCCGGTTGGCCCCCTCAAGCCGCTCGGCATGCTGCTTCACGGCAAGTAAGTTCGGAAGGTGCCGTTGATGAAACCCATTTTCATCGACGGCGCCATTGGATTTATGCGCGCCGGCGTCTTTTGACCGCTGACGCAATCCAGACAAACCGAAGGACATTGCTATGAACCCGAAGATTCTTATCTCCGGTGCCACCGGACAAACAGGCAGTATCGCAACGCAACTTCTCCTGGCCAGAGGCTTCGACGTTCGGGCGCTGGTTCGCAAGGAAGACGAACGGTCGGAGAGGCTGAAGGCGCTCGGAGCAGAGGTGCTCGCCGCAGACATTCTCGACTTCCGCGCCGTGCAGCCGATGCCTATGGATCGAAGCGCTTCGAGTTCGCATAACAGGTGTGAATGTGCCGTTTGATTCAGGACGGGAAGATGCGTGGCGCGCTCCAGTCAAAGCTCAGGCAGACACGCTCGAATCGACCGTATAAAACTGCGCTGAGTTGGCCATCCTCAGATGTGGGCATCGTTTGCCGCGGGATTCGTCACTGACTGCCGCGTCTTTTCCGCTTCTCTTCGAACGCCTGCGCGAACACGTCGGCTAGCCATGCGAGCCCCGGATCCTGGTCGCGCGCGGCGGACCACATCAGCGAGACCTCGTAGCCCGGCACGTCGAATGGCAGCGGACTCATCGCCAGATCCAGCGCGTCGCGCCAGACGCGGCCAATGAAGTCCGGCACCGTGGCAATCGCAGGCGTGCGCTGGACGATAAACGGACTCGTGGCGAAATTCGCGCTGGAGAACACTACATCGCGCTTGAGCCCCTCCATTGCCAGCCGCTCGTCGATAAAGCCCTGCAGGCCGGCGCTAAACGAAGTCAGCACGTGCCGATGTTGCAGGAATTCCTCCATCGTCAGACGTTTGCGGCGGGTCTTGATGAGGCGCGGATTGTAGACACTCACAAAGCGCCATTGAAACAGCGGCCGGCGCCGCTGCCATTGCACGCATTCGGGGAACACGCCGACCGCGAGTTCGATTTCCCCTTCGTCGAGCATCGCGGCCGCACGCGTCGAATCGGTGGGCCGCGCGATCAGCTTCACGCCGGGAGCCGCGGCGGTCAGACGATCCATGATTTCCGGCATCATCAGGACCTCCAATGAATCGCTCAAGCCGATGCGGAACACGCGCTGCGCGCTCGCCGGGTCGAACACGGGTGGCTGCGTGAGCACCTGATGCAGCGATTGCAGAAATGGCTCGATCTGCCGCGCCAGTTCGAGCGCGCGCGAGGTAGGCGCGATGCCGCGCGAAGTGCGCACGAACAGATCGTCGCCGAACGCCTCGCGCAACCGTTTGAGCGCCCCGCTTACCGCCGGCTGGCCGAGAAAGAGCCGTTGCGCCGCCCGGGTGACGCTACGCTCCTCGAACAGCGCGCGAAACGTCAGCAGCAGGTTCAGGTCGAAATGCCTGAAATCATTTTCAATGATGTTGGTCATCGTAATGAACGATTTGAATGATATGCGTCTGACACGCATTCTATCGCCATGGGAGCGCCGCAACGTGCGATGGGATGGCCGGCTCGGCCTGCTCCCCCCTCATCTACAGGAGCAGCGATATGGAATGGCAAAATCAGAAAGTCGTGGTGCTGGGCGGTTCGTCGGGCATCGGCCTCGCGACGGTTTCGCGTCTGGCCGCGGCCGGCGCGAACGTCGTCGCGGTCGGTCGTGACCAGCGCAAACTTGACAAGGCACTCGCGGGCATCGAAGGACGTGGGCAGGTTGCCGGCGAAGCGCTCGACTGCAACGACCGCGCCGCGCTCGACCGTTTCTTCGCTCGCGTGGGCGCCGTTGATCATCTGGTGCTGACGCTCTCCGGCGGCGAGGGCGGCGGCCGCTTCGACGAGCTCGATCTGACTGCGCTGCGTCGCGGCTTCGAGGCCAAGCTCTGGCCGCAGCTCGAAGCGGCGCAGGCCGGCCTGCCGGCCCTCCGTCGCGACGGCAGCTTGACACTCGTCACCGCCATTTCCGCACGCATCGCCAATCCCGGCACCGCTGGCCTGGGTGCGATCAACGGCGCACTGGAAAGCATGATCGGCACGCTCGCGCGCGAACTCGCGCCACGGCGCGTGAACGCCGTTTCGCCAGGCGTGATCGATACCGCGTGGTGGGACAAGTTCCCCGCCGGCGTCAAGACGGATCTGTTCCGCCAGCAAGCGGAAACGCTGCCGGTGGGACGCGTCGGCCACGCGGAAGACGTGGCGCACGTGCTTCAGTTTCTGATGGAGAACACCTTCATGACCGGTGCTGTCATCGAATGCGACGGAGGCTTGCGGCTGCTTTAACGGTCGCTAAGTGGCGTGGGCAGTTCGCAGTAACCGTGTTCAGCTAAACCGCCGTTTCCCGATAATTTCTGAACTTCGACGTCTGCCCGATCCCCGGATTGAAGCAGTTGCAAGGATCCAGTTGCCGATAGAACGCTGCAAGCTGCGGCTTCGCGTGGTAAAGATGGCCGACGTTATGTTCCGCCGGATATTCGGCGCCGCGGCGGTCCAGCAGTGTCCACATTTTATGTTCGACCTCCAGGCAGTCGTTGCCCTTCCTGACGATGTAATCCTGGTGGAACACATGGCACAGGAAGTGGCCGTAGTACAGCTTGATGGCAATCGTTTCCTCGATCTCGGGCGGCAACGTCTCGATCCAGTCGCGATCGTTGCGGCGCAATGCGATGTCGAGTGCGACGATATTCTCCACCTCGCGGGTATGCACGGCACGATAGCGAACCGCGGCACCGGCGGCAGCGAAGCGATGCAGGAACGCTTTTCTGCCCTCTTCATCGGTGCATTCGAAATAAGCACCCGTGGCGTTCCCAAAGTACGCGGAGAGGAACGCACGGGTTTCGCCGACGCTTTCGGCTGCGACCTTCAGCATCAGGTGGTGCTCGTATTTGTCGCGATACTGTTTCATCCGCACCGGCAAATGGCTCGGGAACAGGCGGCTCGCGGCCTGCATGACGCGATCCGCGAAATGCGAAGGGAGAAAGCCGAGGCGATCGAACAACGCATCGCAACGGCTCTTCAATCCGAACAGCGCGGGCAGGCGCGACGTGCCAAGATAATTGATCGCCAGAAAGGTGTCCTTGCCGTACTCTTCGGCGACGTCGAAAGCATCCCGATGAAGATATTCGCCCGAGATCGGCAAGAATTTGAAGTCGTGCAGCGCGTGGCGGCGGATCTCGGTGAGCTCGTCAGGTTGGTTCGTGCCGATATAAAACACCTTGGCGTTCTGTTCGATCGGGAACGTGTCGAGTCTCACGGCAAACACCATCAGCTTGCCGGCCGAGCCTGATGCTTCATGAAGGCGCTGCGGGTCGGCATTAAAGCGCGCCGGCGTATCGGCATCGACCTCACGCACATGGCGCGCGTAACCGTGGTCCGACCCGGCGCCCGCGTTGTGCTGGACATCGGAATCCGAGAACTCACCGCGTTCGAGCCGGCCTAGCATATCCTCGGGCGTCTCGCCGAGCCGGATCCCGAGATGGTTGACGAACTGCAGCTTGCCCGTTTCATCGACCTGCGCAAATGCCGCCATTTCCGTATACGCCGGGCCGCGCTGCACCAGCGCACCGCCCGAGTTGTTGCAGACACCGCCAAACACCGACGCGCCGATGCAACTCGAGCCAATCACCGAATGCGGTTCCCGGCCAAGGGGCTTCAGCGTCCTTTCCAATTGATCGAGCGTTGCGCCGGGCAGGCAGACGACCTGCTTGCCGCCGTCGATCACAAACACTTTCTTCATGCGGCTCGTGCTGACGATCACGATGTCGCGATCGTAGTCGTCGCCGTCGGGCGTCGAGCCGCCCGTGAGGCCCGTGTTCGATGCCTGCGTGATCACGATCACGTTCGCCGCGACGCACGCCTGCAGCACTTTCCATTGCTCGACGATCGTACCGGGGCGCACCACCGCGAGCGCCTTGCCCGCGCCAAAGCGAAAGCCGGTCCGGAAGCTGCGGGTCGCGGCGTCATCGGTCAGCGTGTGTTTCCTGCCGACGATGCTGCGTAGCTCCGCGATCAAAGTGTGGGCCACATTGGGGCGGGCGGTGGCTAACGGTGTGTGCGCTGCTGACATCGGATTCTCCTCGTGAGGTATCGATGCGAGCCGCGACCTTGTCCAGCGTTGTCGGCTGCGGCCTTTGCGCGCATCGGATTGACACGAAGGTTAAAATCAGTGCCGTCATTAGTCCAATATCTTGAAGACGCTATTTGGAGACGAAAAACATATGGAATTTCGCCAACTGCGTTACTTCCTCGCCGTCGCCGAACACCTGCATTTCACCGACGCAGCGACTCATCTGGGCATCGCGCAGCCGCCTTTGAGCCAGCAGATCCTGAAGCTCGAGCGGGAAATCGGCACCTCGCTGTTCCTCCGCCATCCACGCCGCGTCGAGCTGACCGAGGCGGGACGACTCTTTCGCGAACGTGCGCAACGTATCGTGGATGACGCGCAGCAGGCCTTCGTCGAAGTGCAGAACGCGGGACGCGGCGAGACCGGGCGCCTCTCGCTCGGCTTCGCGGGTTCGACGGTGTTTCATCCGGCGGTCGCGATGACGATGCAGCGCTATCGGCACGCGTATGAGCGTGTGTCGATCAGTTGCGAGGAGAGCAACAGTTCGCTGCTGCTGGATAAAGTCGCCGACCGGCAGCTCGATGCCGCGCTGGTGCGCATGCCGTTGAACTGCCGGGATCTGATAGTCGAACCATTGGTCGACGAAGACATGTTGGCGGTGTTGCCGGCAAACCATCGCTTGAACCGGCGACGGCGCGTCGATCTGGCGGATCTTGCGGACGATCCGTTCATCCTCTTTCCGCGCCCCATCGGCCCGGATTTGCACGACTCGATCATCGGCGCCTGCCGTGAAGCCGGCTTCGCGCCCTTGATCGGCATGGAGTCGCCGCAGATCTCATCGGCGGCGAATCTCGTGGCGGCGGGGTTCGGCGTTGCGGTGGTTCCCGCGTCGATCCGGCAGATCCAGGTTGAAAGCGTGTCGTATCACGGACTGCGGGGCAATCCGCTGTCGACGGGTATCGCGTTGATCCATCGACAGCGCGAGAAGTCGCCGACCGTACTGAACTTCGTGAGGATTTTGCGCCAGCAACGAACCGCCGCCCGCAAGGGGTGAGGTTCAACGCGGGATCCTAACCATGAGGATGCCGATTGAATTGACTCGCGTACTTCCGCGCTGGCGCCCTTCCTCGTCCGTCAAGCTGGCTAGTGCGCCGGATGCGCGCCGCCTGGCGCCGACTGCCGCACGACGAGAACCGGGATTGAACTGTGCGTCAGTACCTTCTGGGTTTCGCTGCCGAGCAAAAACGCCCTCATGCCGCTTCGACCGTGCGACGCCATGACGATGAGATCGCAGTTCTGTTGCGCTGCAACGCTGATAATCGCTTCATAAGGATGGGCGCGACTTTCAGAGACCGTATTGCACTCCACGCCAGCCTGCGCGGCCGCTTTTTTGATGACGCGAAGATAGTCATCCGCGCGCTGTCGCGCGGTCTGAATGATGCGATCCTCGTTGTCGGCAATCATCTCCGTGCCATACGCGAGGACATGAAACTCCGGAATGACATGGAGGCCCGTGACTTTGGCTCCGCTTTCCGCGGCGAGCGTTACCGTCATCTGAATGGCGGCCTCGGAAAGCGTCGAGCCGTCGATCGGCACCAGCAGATGCTTGAACATACGTTTCTCCCCCCGCGACCTGGCCCGGCTCGCGTCGAAATCCTGCCCGGCGCCTCTCTCACCTGAAGCCGGCGAACCTGAATCAGAGGCGGCCTCTTTAAGTATAGTCACCCTCGCCTCGCAGGCGGGGGCTGTCACTGAGCGATAACAAGGCGCTCCCGCGCCTCTTTATCGGTCTTCCGTCAGCCCTTTCAGATAAGCGTCGCCGGCGTCCTGAGCCGCGGCGCGCATGGCGAACCTGTCGTCCGAAACCATCGACCGTTTGACCTTTTTTGCTTCGAAGTCGACCAACGTTATCACCCAGACAAACTCGCCAGCCTGCTCGGCCGTTTGAACGAATGCGCGTACGGCTTCACTGTCGCCTGTTTTTGCGTTCATTGTGATCTCCTGAGAAAAAGTCGCGGAAAGAGACCGGCTCACGTGCCGGATGAGGGCCTGTTTTATGGAAGTTTGCCGATAATCGCGCTGCATTCGTCCTTCGTAAACGCGCGCAGCGTTTGCGTGCGGACATTGCCTGCCGATCCCAGCGCATAGCCGAATGCCGCGAAGCTCTGTTCATCCGGTGCGTCGATGACCGTGACGATGTCGTATTTGCCCACTGTCCAGAAGATCTGTTTCATTTCACAGCCGAAGGACTTGGCCAACTCCGCCGCCTGACCAGCCCGCTGCGGACTGTTTTTGATGTTGCGTATGCCCTGATCGGTGAATTGTGCAAGCACCACATAGGTCGCCATGACGATTCTCCTGACGATTAGTCGAAATCGCGTTGTCTACGCGCAAGCTCGATCGCGAACGCGGCTGCGATCGGGTTGCCCGAAAGCGTTCTGCGCGTAACCTGATTCTATGCAATGGAATTGCGTGCCACTGGCTGTTTGGCTCGATGTGCAGTGGCGCGGCGGACAGATCGTGCTCGCCTCAGATAACGGACCCGTGATTCTTTCGACGCTCGTTGGTCAGAGTGACGAGCCGAACAACGATAAGCGTGCGTTGTCGTTGTGCCGTCCACTCAACGCAACGAATGACTATCCTGCGCGTAGCCTGACGACCTGCCGCGTTCGCTTTCCTGTGCGCCTGCGCCCGGCTTCACGGTACCGTCGGCCTGCGGAACTTCCACCGGTTTGACTTCGACGGGCGCGACGCCGTCTTTCTTCAACCCGAGCTTGTCCGCAGTTTTGGGTGACAGGTCGACGATTCGATCCTTGACATAGGGGCCGCGGTCCCTGATTTCGACCACCTCGCTATTACCGTTTTTCAGATTCGTGACCCGGGCCTTGGTGCCAAGCGGTAGCGTCTTGCTCGCGGCGGCGTTGGACTGCGGATTCATCGGCATACCGTCGGCCATTTCTTTTTTATAAAACGCCCGACCGTAGTACGACGCCTTGCCCTTGCGCGTCTTGCCGGAGCGATCGAGATGGCGTGGGGCCGGCGTCGCGCTTGCCGGGCCGGTATCGGCGGATGCCGGCGGTTGCGCCGGAAGCGCCGTGCTCAGGAAGCACGACAAGACCACAAACAGAAGCGTGCGAAGCGTGGCTCCTTGAGCGCGTCGCAAACGAGCGTGGTCGGCATCTCCGGGCAGCCGATTCTGCGTGGTATGAAGTTTGTTTTCCATTTGCCACTCCTTGCCAGCTTCTGGAGGCCGCGGGCACTTCGTTCAATGAGCGGTACATAAATTACCGGTGCGTTCGGGATGCTGAATAAGCCGCCCGCGCCAGGTTAAGCGATGTCTGTCTTAGTTCGGTCCCGCGTCCGTTTGTTCATTGCGCGGGCCGCCTGGCGAGTCCACGCGCAGCTGCGCCGCCTGCGCCACACGATTGCGTTCACCGGAAACCTGCGACAATCATCGTCCATGCTCAAACATCTGTTGATTGCCTCACTTCCCGCGGATGACACATGCCTGTTTCACTAGCAATTTCGTCGCCACATACGCCCAAAACCGCCGCGGCTGTCGCGTTCGCGAAGACGCTGATAGAGACGCGCGGCAAGGTCACCGAAAGTGATCTGCACGCCGTGCGCGAAGCCGGTTTCAGCGATGCGAACATCGTCGAAATCATCGCGCTCGCGGCGCAATTCATGCTGACCAACTTCGTGAATAACGTGTTCAATACCGAGGTCGATTTTCCGGTCGTCGAAACCGAAGTCGCTTGGCGACAGCGCGCTGCCACGCTTAGACCAGGAGATCGATCATGTGCCGAGTCGATGCAACTACTGCTGAAAACCGCTCGGCCCTTTCTGCATGGAGTGAATCATGAGCCGTGAAATCATTCGTGTCGAACCGCTTTCGAGCTGGCTCGAACGCTGGAAAGCGCCGACTTCCGCCGTCACCCGCCACGGCGACACGATCTATGTGTCCGGTTTTCCGCCGTTCGATCCACGCACCGGCGAAGTGATGGACGCGCCGATCGAACTGCAGACGGAACGGGTATTGGAACAATTGAAGCTGTGCGTCGAGACGGCGGGTTCATCGCTCGATCAGGTGCTCAAATGCAACGTGTACTGCACGTCGGTTGAAGCGTTTCCGGCCGTGAACGCGATCTATGCGCGTTTCTTCGGAGCGAACCCGCCTGCGCGGATTTTCGTCAATGTGCCGGCGTGGCCTGGGCGCTTCGACATCGAGATCGATTGCGTCGCGGCAATCGATAGCAGCCGCGCCTCAGTGTCTGGATGATGCCGGTCGCAGGGTCATTCCTCGCCGCTCTTTGAAACAGGAAATGGAATGCATGAGCGGCAAAAAGCCGGCGCTTCTTCGCGCCGGCTTCAACCATGCCGCTATCAGTCGATCTGCTGGATGCCGGCCAGTCGCCACGCCTGGTCACCCTGTGCCTGCTTCACCAGGTTCCAGATTTCCTGGAACGGCTGCGCGGTCTGTGCATCGTCTTCCCGAATCTGACCGTAGAAGCGCACGCTGACCAGCGTCTCGTCCGCGTTGCTTTCGGTACTGAGCAACTCGGCTTCGAGTTGCGGCACCTCCGTGTGGCTAGGCTCGCGGCCCCGTGTTTCCAGATCCTGCTTGAGACGCGCGAACATCTCCGGCGTCGTCAACTCGAACAGGTCACCCTGCTCGTTGCGGTCCCATGCGCCTTGAAGCCGCATGAACATCGCCTTCGCCGATACGAGAAATGCCGCCTGATCCGGGCCGGACGAAAGCTCGGGCGCCTTCACGGTGTCCGCTACCGCGGCCGATCCCATCGCGGCACGCGGCCAGCCGCGAAAATTCGTCGTTTCAGGCCGCGCTTGCCCCATTTGATTCAGAAACGGCGTGCCGCCGTTTTGCTGCCGGTTCGCGGCGCCGTTCCCATAAGCGAGATCCGGACGACGCCGATTGGCGATAAAGCGGAACAGCATGACGCCCGCGAGAATCACCGCGCCGATCAGCAACGCGTTGGACATCAATTGCGCGAGTCCCTCGCCGAGGCCAAACGATGACAGCAACGCCGCGATGCCGAGTCCGGCGGCGAGCCCGGCGAGCGGACCCATCCAGCGATTACCCGCCGCGGCAGCCGGCGCCTGTGCGGCCTGCTGCGCCGGTTGAGCTTGCTGGCTGCGCTGTGCCGGCCCGGACGGCGACGCCGTTTGCGACTGTCTGCCGATGCTTTGGCTCCCGCCCACGCGCTTCGCTTCGGCATCGTTCGAAGCCACGGCGCCGAGAGCAAGGAGCCCTGCCAGACCGAGCACCGCCGTCCCGCGCGTCACCGCACCGGCAGCACGTCGAAGTTGATTGATGATTTGCGTGTACATAAAAAGCCTCTTTGATAAGTCAGGGGACTGTCCGCTTCGCGCGCTCTGCCTCGTCGCGCCGAACACATTACGAACAGTAATTTTTCTCAGGTCGCAAAACCGGCTGGTGAGTGCGTTTGAAAGCCACGGTGGCCGACCTGAACACTGTTGCCATGGATGTAATGCTCCAACTGCCGGATCGTGTCTTCCTGCTCGGCAATCAAATTCTTGATCAGGTCGCCGATCGACACCATGCCGATCACCTGCCCTTCCGTAATGACAGGCAAATAGCGAATCCGGTACTCCGTCATGAGCGCCATGCATTCCTCGGTGGTCTGCTCCGGGCCGACATAGCGCACGGTCGTCGACATGATGTCGCGCACCGGCGTATTCCTTGATGAGCGGTGCATTAGCGCGATCTTGCGCGCGTAGTCGCGCTCCGTGACGATGCCGGCCACCCGCCCCTCATGGACGACGATGAGCGCTCCCACCCGCCGGTGAGCCATGATCGCGACCGCGTCGTAAACCGAAGTGGATGCCTGGGTCGACCATACCGTCTGGGACGCTTTTGAACGCAGGAATTGTGCAACCGATGCCATCTGCCACCTCCGTCAGCTACCGTTAACCGCCCACATGAACCCTTGGGCGAGACCTCAATCTACCTGAACGTGAGATAACGTAAAATGCGTATTTTTTATAGCGATACTTCGAGAAAACCGTAGCATTGCGTAATCTGTGGGGCAATCGTGAACTTTAAGCATCTGCATTACTTCTGGGTCGCGGCGCACGCGGGCGGCATCGTTCGGGCGGGCGAGCAGTTGCATATCTCGCCGCAAACGTTGAGCGGCCAGATCAAACTGCTCGAAGAAGCGCTGGATAAGAAGCTGTTCAGGAAAAGCGGCCGCACGCTCGAACTGACCGACGCGGGGCGCCTTGCGCTCGATTACGCCGACGAGATATTCTCGCTAGGCTCGGAGCTCGAAAGCGCCGTGCGGCGCGAGAACGAAGCGGGCCCGCAAACGCGGTTTCGCGTCGGCATCGCGGATTCGGTGCCGAAGGCGATCGCGTACCGGCTGCTGGAGCCGGCGCTAAGCCCGTCCGTATCGGTGCGCATGATCTGCCACGAGGGCAAGCTGCATGCGCTGCTCGCGCAACTGGCCTTGCACCGCCTCGACCTGATCATCGCGGATGCTCCCATTCCCGCCGACGTCAATGTCAAGGCATTCAATCACCGGCTCGGCCGATCCACGCTCAGTTGCTTCGGCGCGCAAGCGCTGATCCAGGGCGGCAAGAAACGCTTCCCGTTGTCGCTCGGTCAGTTGCCGGTGCTGCTGCCCGGTACGGAATCGGCGGTGCGCCGCAAGCTGGACCACTGGCTGGCGTCCCATGCCATTTCGCCGCGCATCGTCGGCGAATTCGACGACGGCGCAATGACCATGGCGTTCGCTCGCGAAGGCCGCGGCTTGCTGTTCGCGCCCACGGTACTGGAAAGCCAGTTGCAGGCCGAGCACAAACTCACGACGGTCGGGCAGATCAATTCCATCGTCGAGGAATTCTTTGCGATTTCTATCGAGCGCCGGATCAGCCATCCGGCTGTCGCGATGATTCTGGACGCGGCGCGCAGCGAGCTGTTCAACGTCTAGCGGAGCATGCTTGCGGAGATGCCATTACAATCCAGCACTTCGATCGGACAACCTTGATTCGCGCCATGAAATATCTCCTCGCATCGACACTCGTGGCGCTCGTCGCTGCCGCAAGCACGGCCGCGACCGCGCAGACATCCGGGAGCAGCGACACGCCCAAACTGCAGTGCGCAATTGGGTATGTCACCGGTATCGGCGGGTCGGCGCAGAGCTTTCGCGAATATCTGGCGACACCGGAAAGAGACCGATATCGCTTCCTCGCGGACAACCCGATTCAATGCAAGGTTTCCGACGAAGGTCGTGCGTCCGGCTGTACCGGACTCACGAGCCTGCGGCATGAAAAGGTCAGCGTGTACGACGACATCGACAGTGAGACGATGTCCGTCGTCGCGCGCGTGGAACTCGAACACGGAACGTATCCGGTCATCATCTCCGTGCGAAGACAGGACGTGAAGTGCGAGGAGTAAGTGCCCTCACGCCCCGCTCGGCAATGAATCAGGCTCGACGCCTCGCGAGAAATCCTGAAATTTTGGCAAGCCCTGTTTCGAGCACGTCGCGGTTGTTGGCATACCCGAGGCGCACATAACCCTCCATGTCGAGCGCACTGCCCGGCGTCAGCATCACGCCGGTTTGTTCAATCAGTTCAATGCAGAATTCGAGCGACGACATCGGCAGGTCGTACTTCAGCAACGCCGTGGTTCCGGACTTGGGCTTGATATAAGACATCGACGGTTCTTTGGCGATCCATGCGTCCACGATCGCCAGATTGGTCCGCACGATGTCGTGGTTGCGCGCCAGAATCGCCGCACGATTTTCCAGCGCGATGGAAGCAAAATGATCGTCGATCATGCCGACGCTGATCGTGTTGTAGTCGCGATGAATCGCCACGGCACGAATCAGATCCTTCGGGCCGGCGATCCAGCCGAGCCGCAAACCCGCGAGCGAGTATGTTTTGGACATGCTGCCGGTACTGATGCCGCGCTCGTACAGATCCGCAATCGAAGCGGTATAACCGCTGCCTTCCTGGTCCGTGCCGCGATACACCTCGTCGCAGAGCACATACGCTCCGCACGAACGCGCAATTTCGCCGACCTCGGCGAGGAACGCCTCGTCCATCAGCGAACCGGTGGGATTGTTGGGGTTGTTGATCGCGATGAGCCGGGTTTTGTCATTGACGAGACTGCGCAATTCGGCGAGATCAGGCAGAAACCCGTTCTCTTCGCGCAGCTTCAGAATCCGCACGTCGGCGCCGTAGCTCTCTGGAATCGAATAGTGTTGCTGGTAGGTCGGTAGAACCGAGATCACCGTGTCGCCAGGCTCGACCAGGGTTTCGTACACCAGCGCGTTGCCGCCGATGGCGCCGTGCGTCACGATCAGGTTTTCCGGCGACTGGCGCGCGTACATGGCCGAGATCGCCTCGCGTAAGCGGGCCGATCCTTCGATCGCGCCGTAGGTCAGCTTGAGCCCGCGCAGCTCGTCGAGAATGCTGTCCTGTTTGTTCGCGAGCGTCAGCAACTGATCGACCGTCAGCGATTCCACGCAGGTTTCCGCCAGGTTGTACGTACACCGGTTTTCGTACAGATCCATCCAGCGTTCGACGCCGAAGTCCTTGATCTTCATCTCACTCTCCTTTGTTATTCAATCAGTGAATCCGTTGGTGAACATCTAGCGGAACCGCTCGGGACGGAATGGACGCGCATCGATAAAAGGCTGGGCGCCCGTCATCATCTCCGCCAGCAAACGGCCCGTCACCGGACCAAGCGTCAAGCCATGATGGTTGTGGCCAAACGCGAACCAGAGCCCTCGATGGCGCGGCGCCGGCCCGATGACCGGCCGCATGTCGGGCGTGCACGGCCGCAAGCCGAGCCACGGCTGTTCGTCGAGCCGCGCGCCGAGACCGAAGGTCGGTCTGGCAGTACGCTCCGCGCGCTCCAGTTGCACGCCTGTCGGCGGCGCCTCGCGCCGGGCTATTTCGACGCCTGTCGTGAGCCGCAAGCGGCCTTGCATCGGCGCCACCACGTAACCCTGCTGCGAGTCGACGAGCGGCATCGACAGCATGGGTTTCGTGGGTTGGTAATGCATGTGATAGCCGCGTTTCGCCCGCAGTGGAATGCGATATCCGAGCGACGCGACCACCCGATCCGACCACGGGCCCAGCGCGACAACGACCTCTTTCGCGCTGATCCTGCCCGACGAGGTCTGCACGATCCACGCGCCGCCTTCCGCGTTCACCGTCGTCGCCTCGCCGATCAACAGCGCGCCGCCGCCCTCCTCGAACAGACGTGCATAGCCGTTCGTCAACGCACCGGGGTTGACGATGCTCTTCGGATCCTGCCAATGCAACGCTCCGCAGAATCCCTCTGCGACGCCGGGCTCGCGCGCCGCCAGTACCGCCGCGTCGAGCGTCGTCACACGCAACCCATAGGTACTTGCCGTTACTTCGGCCGCCGCCGCTTGCCGCGAGAATTCCGCCGGCGTGCGAAACGCCTCGATCCAGCCTTTGTCGCTCGCTAGCTGTTCGAGGCCGGCACGCGCGATCAGCACATCGTGCTCTGCAACGCTGTGCCGCATCAGAGGCAGCATATCGTGCGCCGCCGCCATCAGCCGTTCGGGTGACGACTCCCACCAGAAGCGCGCGAGCCAGCCGGCAAAAGACGGCAGCGCCCGATAGTCCCAGTAAAGATCGGTCGAGCGATTGCGCGCATAACGCAACAGCGTGCCGAGATTGCGCGGAAAGGCGTACGGAACGACCGACGAACTTTCGATCAGCCCGGCGTTGCCGAAACTGGTCTCTTCACCCGGACCACGCCGGTCGACCAGCGCCACCCGGCGGCCGCGATCCTGCAAGTGCAGCGCGGACGACACGCCGACGATCCCCGCACCCAGCACGATTACATCGAAATCCATACACTCGCTCTGCTTTCCCTGGCGGGACCGGAAGCATGCATGCGACAGCACGCACACAGGTCCGGTGCGAATCCGCTCGCACCGGTTCGACAACGCCTTATTTGGCGATGATGTCGCGTTTGAAGTACTTTTGCGAAAGCGCACTGAGCGCGCCGTCTTTCTTCAGCGCGTCGAGCGCGGCATCGATTTTCCCGGCCAGCGCGCGGTCGCCCTTGCGCAAGCCGAAACCGGTGCCTTCACCGAGCGTCGCCGGATCGCTGAGCGGCTGGCCGGCAATCGCATAGTCGTGACCCGCGGGCTTGTTCAGGAAACCGTCCTGAACAGTCTGCGCTTCCTGAACGGCGGCATCGAGGCGGCCGGCCACGAGGTCGGCGTACACCTGATCCTGGTCGGCATAAGAGACGATCGATACGCCGGCATTCGCCCAATGGCGCTTCAGAAAATCTTCCTGCGACGACGCCTGCAGCACGCCCACGCGTTTGCCCTGCAGACTCTTCACGTCAGGCAGCAATCCCGAACCGCGCTTCGCGACCATCACGATCGGCACGACATAAATGGGCCGCGTGAAAGCGATCGTCTGCTTGCGCTTTTCGGTGATGTTCATGGCCGAATTGATCGCGTCGAACTTGCGGGCCTGCAAGGCGGGAATCAGCCCGTCGAATGCATTCTCCACCCACTCGCATTTGACGCCCATCTTCGCGCAGACGGCGTTGCCGACGTCGACGTCGAAGCCCTCCAGTTGCCCGGTCGGCGACTTGCTTTCGAACGGCGGATACGCGGCTTCGATGCCGAAACGCAAGGTGTTTTGAGTCTCCGCGCTGGCGGTGCCGACCGAACCGAGCAACGCAGCAGCGACGAAAATGGAAAGTGAAAGCTTCTGAAGCATGGTGGCTCCCTGTGTGGTGAGGGCATCGCGAATTGAAGGCACGGACGACGGCTGACTGCAAAGCTTCGAGACGGCGCTGATGGCACCGGAGCGACCCGGCCTCACGCTTTCTCTGGATCAACAGTCTATTCTGGACTCCGGTAAAAGCAAGCAATTTTCAAAATAACAGTCCAGACTGGACATTTTGACTTTAGAATTGCTTCCACGCCGCAGGCCGGCAACGTTGTGGAGAGCAGTCCAATGAGCAAGACAGACAAAGCCGTTCCGTTGATCGTCGATGAGGAAACCGTTCGCCAAGCCCTGCCTCATCTCGACGTGCGCGAGGCGTTGACGCAGATGTTTCGCGCGCTTGGCAACGACGCCGCCGTGCAGCCGCCTCAAACGCTCACGCTATTTCCAGGCGGCGCGGGGGACTTCATTACCTATCTCGGCGTGATGGCGAGCGCCAGGGTATTCGGCGCGAAACTGTCGCCGTATATCGTCACGCCGAGCAGGCCGGTCATTACCGCGTGGACCGCGCTGATGTCGATGGAAACCGGACAGCCATTGATGTGGTGCGATGCCGGCCTGCTTACGGTCGAACGCACGGCCGGCGCAACGGCGCTAGCCGTCGAGCACCTCGCCGCGACCGATGCGCGAAGGCTCGCGATCATCGGCTCGGGCGCGGTGGGCCAGGCGCATCTCCGGCACCTGGCGTCAGTCCGCCCTTGGCGTTCGATTCAGGTGTTTTCGCCCGACCTCAAGGACAACGCGGCGAAGCGCGCCACGCTCGCGGCCCTCGACGAGCGCACCGCCGTTTGCACCGCGCTTGAAGATTGCGTGCGCGATGCCGATGTGGTGGCCTTGTGTACCTCATCGGGCACGCCGGTGCTGCTCGAAGGCATGCTCGGCAAGCCGGCGCTCATCACGTCGATCAGCACCAACGCTGCGAACGCCCACGAAATTCCGCCTTCATGGATTCCCGCCATGGACGTCTACTGCGATTACCGGCAGACCACGCCGGCCAGCGCGGGGGAAATGAGATTGGCCGCGGAGCGACACGGCTGGTCCGCGGAAAACGTGGTGGCCGATTTGCCGGAACTGGTGTCGGGCGTCGCGCAAAAGCCGTCCTATCAGAAGCACGCGTTTTTCCGCTCAATCGGACTGGGACTCGAAGACGTGGCCATCGCGTTCGAACTCTTCAGGCACCTGACGCAGCGGGATGCATGACAGTGCGCGCGGCTGGATCGAGGTCCCGCCCATGGCAAAATGGCGGATAACACACGGACCTGCAGCACCATGACGCAACACGCTGCGGACTTTCCGAAAACCGGAACTTCATCCCTCCCTATGCGAAAGACCAAGACCACGGCCGCCCGCCGGCTGCTTCTGGATCGATACAGCCGTGTCGCCGACGGCATCGCGCTGTTGTTTTTCCCGTACGTCGAAATCGTCATTCATGACTTGCAAAGCCAGACCGTTGCTTACATAGCCAACAACCTGTCCAAGCGCGAGCTCGGCGACGAGTCGGCGCTGGAAGAAATGGATCATACGGCCGAGTCCGGCACCGTCGGCCCTTATGAAAAAATCAACTGGGACGGCAGGCGGATGCGCTGCGTCAGCACGGTCCTGTTCGACGACGCCGAGACCGCCATCGGCGTGATGTGCGTGAACTACAACATCGCGGTATTCGAGGACGTGAAGCACGTGATCGACCGCGTCATTTCCGGCGCCGGCGTGGTGAAGCAACCCGAGGAACTGTTCAAGGACGACTGGCAGGAGCGCATCAACACGTTCCTTCACAGCTGGCTGCAGGAGCGTCAGCTGGCGCTGAACTCCCTGACTCGCGACCATCGCCGCGAACTGGTCGAAGCGTTGTGGGCCGAGGGCGCGTTCAAAGGGAAAAGCGCCGCGAATTACGTGGCGAACGTACTCGGAATGGGGCGCGCCACCGTCTATCAACACATCAGGGATCTGCGAGGCGCGGCGGCCTGACCCGCAGGCCCACTTTTATTCAAGAAACATGACTGGGACGCCGTTATCCGGGTAACGCAACATCAACCGCCAGGCGCGTTTTTGCCGTCGCACAGATACCCATTCGTGCCTTGCCCTTACACGCCATCTACCCCGCCTGCCGCCGAACCGGCGGCAGCGCCGCAAGCTTTCATCAGCCTCCCGCCGGACAGCGCTGCACGGCTCGCAACACATTGCGGCGAAATCCGCAAATGCGCGGTTGCGACGATTAATTTGGAAAAGGGCAAGATCGGCAACAAGCCGTCATACTCTGTCTCTTCTTGCGGCGGACGGTCACAGCAACGCATCCGGAAGACTTCACCGGAAACGCGATCCATGCATGACCGTCCGCTCCGTCCTTTCGACGGCAATTTCCGCGTGGCGCCACGCGCGGTTCAAGTGGAGCGTGCTTTGCAATGAGTTACCCCCCTGTCGTTCCGTTTGCCCACGACAAGGCTGATTCGGGCGCCTTCGTGGGCGGCGCCCCGGCGTTTCGCCAACTGGTCCGGATGATCGATCGGGTCGCCCCGACTGATCATCCTTTGCTCATCTTCGGCCCGACGGGTTCGGGCAAGGAACTGGTCGCGCGGCGGGTGCATGCGCACAGCCAGCGCCAGGATCAACCGTTCGTCGACGTCAACTGCGGCGCGATTCCCGAGAATCTCGTCGAAGCCGAACTGTTCGGGCATGTGAAAGGCGCGTTCACCGGTGCGGCCGAAAACCGCCAGGGACTTTTTCAGCAGGTCGGCAAGGGTACGCTGCTGCTCGATGAAATCGGCGAACTGCCGCTCGCGTTGCAACCGAAACTGTTACGCGTGCTTGAAACGCGGACCTTCCGTCCGATCGGCTCATCCAACAGTCTGCATTTCGCGGGGCGCGTCGTCGCCGCGACCCATCGCGACCTGCGCGAACTCGCGCGTGAAGGGCTATTCCGCGAGGACCTGTTCTACCGCCTCGCGGTGTTCGTGCTCGCCGTCCCCGGACTCGAGCAGCGCATCGAGGACATCCCGGCGCTCGTCACCCACTTCGCGGCGCAACACGCGCGCCGCCTCGAGTTCTCGCCGGCCGCCATCCGGCGGCTTTGCCAGCACTCGTGGCCGGGCCATATCCGGCAATTGCGCAATCTGATCAGCCAGTTGAGCGTGCTCGCCGAAAACACGCTGATCGATGTCGACTCGCTCGAGCCGTTTCTCGCCAACGAAACCAGCGGGCCGGTGTCGCGCGCGAGTCTCGCCGACATGCTGTTGCAGCTCGAAGGCCGCGACAAGCTCGCCGCCGCCGAAGACCTGCTGATCGACCGCGCGCTCGAGCGCACCAGCGGCAACAAGAGCGCGGCCGCCACCATGCTCGGCGTGGGGCGCAAGACCATCGAGCGGCGCCTGAAGTCGCGCGAGGAACATCACCGGGAAGCGCGCAAGTGCCTCGAACACGCGAGCGCGCTGATCGAGGAGTCGAAGTTCGCGGAAGCGATTCCACTGTTGCGCCGCTGCCTCGACCTGCTTCAGACGCCTCACGAACAGGAGGCCGTGCGCCGTTTGCAGTTCGACGCCTACCGGCTGCTCGGCATGAGCTTGCGCAGCGTGCACGGCTGGCTTTATGCGGAGGCCACCGCCTGCTACGCCGCCGCGCTGACGATCGGCGAAGGCGTCTGCGAGCCCGCCGAAATCGCCGCGATCCAGTTCGGCATCTGGACCACGCAGCTGACGACGCTCCAACTCAAGCAGGCGCGCGGCACCGCGCAGAACATGCTGGAGCGCGCACAGAACGGCGGCGACCGGGTCTCGCTCGACGAAGCCCACGTCGCGATGACCAACACCCTCTTCTGGCTCGGCGACAGCGAGGAAGCGCTGGCCTGTCTCGCGCGCGGCAACCTGCTCGGCGTGGGGCGCAACGACACCCGTACGGGCTCGCAGGGAATCGATCTCGCCAGCCTCGCGTTGACTTTCGAGGGGCTGGCCGCGTATCAGATCGGCGCATTCGGCCAGGCGCGGCGCGCCATGGAGATGTTGATCCTGCGCGCATCCGAACCGGGCACGCATGCGCTCGCTCATGCCGTCAACCTGCAGGGCGCCGCGTGGCTCGCCTGCCTGTTCGACGACGTGGACCGGCTCGGCCATCTCGCGAGCGAACTCGAATCGGTGTCGATCGCGAACGGCTTCGCGTTCTATCGCGGCGTCGGCCAGGTGCTGCGCGCCTGCCACCTCAGCGCGCTCGGCCATTCCGACGAAGCCGAAACCGTGATGCTCGACGGCTACGACAACCATGTCGTGTGCAATGGCGGTGCGCTGTTTTATTCGTTCAAGACATGGCAGCACGGCGAACTGCTGCTGCGCGCCGGCCGCGCGAAGCTCTGCGAGGCGATTCTCGCCACCGCGATCGACGAGACCCTCGCCCGCCAGGAG
The DNA here is from genome assembly GCF_003001875.1 of Paraburkholderia sp. BL18I3N2. Lineage (NCBI taxonomy): Bacteria > Pseudomonadati > Pseudomonadota > Betaproteobacteria > Burkholderiales > Burkholderiaceae > Paraburkholderia > Paraburkholderia sp. BL18I3N2. The sequence continues at coordinate 60,985 of NZ_PVNC01000005.1, read as the reverse complement.
CGCGTCTATCTGGGCGAACTGCTGGTGACCCGGGCGCGCGCGCAGTGGGCGCTCGGTGACGTGAACGCCGCCGAACTCGGTCTGCGCACCGCGCTGTCCACCGCGCTCGCGTTCGGTTCGGTGCCGGCGCGTGTGGACGCCGCGCGCTATCTCGCCGATCTGCTGCGCTCCACCGGCCGCAGCGCCGAAGCCATCGACACACTCGAGCGCGGCCTGCGCTCGCTGACCACGGATCCGACGACTCGCGTCACCAGCGCCGCGAATCTGCTTGCCGAACTTCAGCTGGATGCGTCTTTCAACCTCGACAGTAAAGGAATCGCAAATGGCATATGAATTACGCCGGGAAGATCTGGAACCGCTGCTATTGGGAGCAGCGTTCTTCGGTAGCGGCGGCGGCGGCACGATCGAATCCGCGCGGCATCTCGCCGAGCATTTCGTGACCGGCGACTATTACCCCACCGACACGGTCAAGGTCGTGTCGGTCGACGAGGCCACCGAAGGCGCGGCCGTCATGGTCGCCTACCTCGGCGCGCCTGAAGCGATCAACTCCGCGACGTATCCGCTCGGCCCCGTGACGGCCGTGCAGAACGTCCAGGCCCGGCTCGCGTCGCAATCGACGAAGCTCGCCTACGTGATGCCGCCGGAAAGCGGCGCGCTGGGCTTCACGGTGGCGGCGCTGGTGGCGGCGAAGCTCGGCCTCGCGGTGATCGACGCCGACGGCGCCGGCCGCGCCGTGCCCTCGCTGCCGATGCTCACCTTCGCGGCCGCCGAGATCGATCCGCGCCCGGCGTTTCTCGTGAGCCAGGGAGGCCTGTGCGTCGAACTCGACGTGACGCCGCGCAACAGCAATCAGGGCGGCCCGACCCATCAACGCGACGTGTCGGCGATCGTCGAGCAGATGATGCGTCCGGTCGTCGCCGATCCCGAGTTCGGCCAGTTCGGCGGCCTCGCGATGTGGGTGATGAAGCCGGCCGAGATCCGCCGCGCCACACCGATTCATGGCACCTTGACGCGCGCGCTGGAACTCGGGCGCGCGTTGCAAGCCGGCCGGATCGGCAGCGCGCAGCAGATGATCGGCTATCTCGCCGAGCATTGCGGACTCGCCGCGCGCGCCATCTCGGAGCCCGGCGAACTCGTTTCGGCCGAGGTCGATACGAGCGGCGGCTTCGACGTCGGCAAGGTGCATATTCAGGCCGGCGCGCGGACCTATACAGTGCTGTATCAGAACGAGTCGCTGCTCGCGTGGGACAGCGCCAATCCGCAGCCGATCGTGTTGTCGCCGGACAGCGTCGCGTATTTCGTCGGCGGCGAAGGTCAGGCGATCTTCAGCAACGGCGATTTGCTCCAGGACGACGGTTCGTTGAACCCGGTGATCGGCAAGCGCCCCGTGACGCTGATCGCCTGGCGTGCCGAAGCCGAGTTGCGCAAGCCCGGCCTGATTCTCGACAGCTTCATGCAGCTGCTGAACACGCTCGGCTATCTCGGGCCGTATGTGCCGCTTGAAACGCTCCATTCGCTGCAGTCCGCACGTAAGGGAGACGCATCTTGACTGCGCCTTTGAACTCCCCTATCCGCATCTGCGTGCTCGTGCCCGTCGCCACGTCGGCCTACAACGACCGCATCATGAAGGCCATCGCGCCGGTCTTGCCATCGGACGTGCAGGTCGAGATCCGCAATATCGCCACGGGGCATCCCGATATCGAGAACCGCACGAACTGGCTGCAGAACGGCATGCCGGTGGTCGAACTCGCGCAGGCGATCGCCAACGACGGCTTCGACGGCATCTGGTTGACCGACTTCGACATGTGCGGCGTCGAGGCCGCGCGCGAAGTGATCGATATTCCGATCATCGGCGGCTTTCCCGCTGCGGCCTTCACCGCGCTCGCGCTCAGCCAGCGCTTCTCGATCATCACGATCCTGCAAAGCACGCTGGCGATGCAGCGCGGTCATCCGCAGACCTACGGCATCCAGGACAACTTCGCGTCGATCCGCGCGATCGATTGCCCGGTCTCGCAGCTCGACAACGTCGACGTGGTGGTCGTTCGCACCTTCGAGGCGGCATTGAAGGCGATCAAGGACGACGGCGCGCAGGCCATTCTGCTCGGCTGCACAGGTTTCGTGGACGTCGCGAGCCGCGTGTCCACGCTGCTCACCGAGGCGCTCGGCGCTTATGTGCCGGTGATCGATCCGAATCAGGCCGGCTTCAGCTTCCTCGTCTCGCTCGTGCGGATGAAGGTACGTCCCAGCCGGCTGACTTATAGCAAGGTCAGTCTGCAGTCGTAGGGCGCTTCTCACGTCGTGCTGGTCCGGCGCGGCAAGCATACCGCGCCGGATCCCTCCGCTCTCCCGGTGCCACACCTCCCCCGCCTCCTCATCGCTTTCGTCCCCATGTGGACGAAAGCGCCCCCTCGTCATGCTCAATACGGTCAATTGGACGAAATCGTCCAATCTTGAGGCAAGGCATGGACGAGACTGACCAATCGCCAGTCCAAAAGTCGCCTGCATGCCCACCTGACTACGGTTTAAAGGCTTGGCACGGTCATTGCTTAAATATTGAGACGAAATGTCGCCTGAATAAGCAAGCTGGACAGGCGGCTTCCGGAACATGTAGCAAATCCGTCCGACAAGCCGGGGGAACCTGAGAGACCAACAAGATCACGCGCTGCAAAGCGTTCGACACACCCACGTCCGGCGACGTGCTGACTACTGCTGAATCGCCGACGTAGCCGAACCCTGGCCCCGGTGTATTTACCGAGGCCGTTCGGTTAGTGATCCGAACCATGATTGACGCGCGGATCGAGTCCAACGACGCGGTGTCGTTGGCAACAGACCGAGAGAGGGCTGTGCTGTTGTTGTAGCTGTGACTGTCGTGTGTCGACGCATCGCGACCGAATGCTTCCATAGAGAAGATCGTCGCGATGCCTCACGGCGAAATGGCGGACTCCGTCTGGCTATGTACCAGGCGAGCTGTCACGGGGTGCGGCCGTCGTTGCCTTCCCTTGCGGGACAAGCAGCGGCGGCTTGCTTTTTTTATCAGGCTGCGTCACGCGCGGCGCATTCACCGATCCTTCGCGGGGCATTCGAATCCTCGGCCGGCGGCATTGCACGGCCGGCCATCCCGACAGATTTTTTTCTGGATCGTCAGACCAGCGGCCTCTTGCATTGCATGACCACGCAGATCCACTGCGTGAACGGAATCTGCTTTTTGCAACCCTACGCGGCGTCAGATCGTTAGCGACGCCGTGAGCGGACCACACTAGCCATTCACGGGGATTCAAATCAATGCACCACCACATTTTCGAAAGCGAACTCGTTCATCTGGAACGGGTGATCGCCTGCGCGTCGCGTGAACCGTTCCCGCCCACCTACTGGCGCGATCGCGTCGAACATCTGAAAAACTGTCCGCACGCGCCGCTGTTCAGCTATCGCATTGCCCGCCTGACCCGTCTTGTCGCCGAACTGAACGGATAAGCGCCGCCTTCCGCCGCCTTTGATACCTGGTGGACTTTTCGGTCAACCGCCCAGCTCTGTTTTCTCCTCTACCGCGACGCCACCCTCTTCGGCCGCCCCAGCAATGGGGCCAGTCAGCACACGCTATGGCAGCGAAAGCACGCGGCATTTCATAGGCGTGTACTATCGGCGGCATTGCCTTAATCTCATTCTATTGATGGTGAGTCTCACCTATATTTTGAGTTGCAGCAGCAGGCCCGACGACGCGAACTCTCCTCGCCAAAAGCATGCCACGACATGCGTATCGGATGGAAAGCATGTGCGTCATGTAATCGCAGCGGTACACCCAGTACACTCACAAGAGCCCACTAGGTAATGTTCCGGCTGCCCTCGGCGCGGGATCGTGCAATGCGCCATAGAAGACAGACGCCGCAACAGAACGAATAGTGGGTACGTCCTCACAAGGAGATAGCGCATGTCAAGCGAAGCAAAGTGCCCGTTCAACCATGCCGCCGGCGGCGGCACGACGAACCGCGACTGGTGGCCCAAGCAACTGCGGCTGGATCTGCTGAGCCAGCACTCCAGCAAGTCGGACCCGCTGGACGGCAGCTTCAACTACGCCGAGGCTTTCAAAACCCTCGATCTGGCCGCGGTAAAGAAGGATCTCGCCGCGCTGATGACCGATTCGCAGGACTGGTGGCCGGCCGACTTCGGCCACTACGGTCCGCTCTTCATCCGCATGGCCTGGCACAGTGCCGGCACGTACCGCATCGGCGATGGCCGCGGCGGCGCCGGGCGCGGCCAGCAGCGTTTCGCACCGCTCAACAGCTGGCCCGATAACGTCAGCCTCGACAAGGCGCGCCGCCTGCTCTGGCCGATCAAGCAAAAGTACGGCCAGAAGATTTCCTGGGCCGACCTGCTGATCCTGAGCGGCAACGTCGCGCTCGAAACCATGGGCTTCAAGACCTTCGGCTTCGCCGGTGGCCGCCCCGACACGTGGGAGCCGGATCAGGACGTCTACTGGGGCAACGAAAAGACCTGGCTGGGCGGCGACGTCCGCTATGGCAAGGGCGCCGCGGGCAATGAAGACGACGGCGGCGTAATCGTCGCCGACGTGGAAAAGCACGGCGAAGAGGTCAGCCGCGACGACAACGGACGCGTCCTGGAAAATCCGCTGGGCGCCGTGCAGATGGGCCTGATCTACGTCAACCCGGAAGGCCCGGACGGCAACCCGGACCCGCTTGCCGCCGCGCACGACATCCGCGAAACCTTCGGTCGCATGGCCATGAACGACGAGGAAACCGTCGCGTTGATCGCCGGCGGCCACACCTTCGGCAAGACGCACGGCGCCGGTCCGGCCGATAACGTCGGTCCCGAACCCGAGAGCGCGGAGCTCGAGCAGCAGGGGCTAGGCTGGAAGAACAGCTACGGCTCCGGCAAGGGCGCCGACACCATCACGAGCGGCCTTGAAGTCACCTGGACCACCACGCCGACGAAGTGGAGCAACAACTTCTTCGAGAACCTGTTCAAGTACGAATGGGAACTGACCAAGAGCCCGGCCGGCGCCAACCAATGGGTCGCCAAGGGTGCCGACGAGACGATCCCGCACGCTCACGATCCCTCGAAGAAGCAGCGCCCGACAATGCTCACCACCGACCTCTCGCTGCGCCTCGATCCGGCCTACGAGAAGATTTCGCGGCGCTTCCTGGAAAATCCCGACCAGCTCGCCGATGCCTTCGCGCGCGCATGGTTCAAGCTGACGCACCGCGACATGGGACCGCGCGCCCGCTATCTCGGACCGGAAGTGCCCGCCGAGGAACTGATCTGGCAAGACCCGATTCCGGCAGTCGACCACCCGCTGGTCGACGAACAGGACATCGCCTCGCTCAAGCAGAAGATCCTGGCGTCGGGACTGTCCGTGTCGCAACTGGTGTCGACGGCCTGGGCGTCGGCGTCCACCTTCCGCGGCTCGGACAAGCGCGGCGGCGCCAACGGTGCGCGCATTCGTCTCGCTCCGCAGAAAGACTGGGCCGTCAACCAGCCCGAGCAGTTGTCGAAGGTGCTGAAGACGCTCGAAGGCATCCAGAGCGAGTTCAACGGCGTGCAGTCCGGCGGCAAGAAGGTGTCGCTCGCCGACCTGATCGTGTTGGCCGGTAGTGCCGGCATCGAGCAAGCCGCAAAGAGCGCCGGGCATCAGGTGACGGTGCCGTTTGCACCGGGACGCATGGACGCCTCGCAGGACCAGACCGATGTGGAATCCGTCGGCGCGCTCGAACCCGTTGCCGATGGTTTCCGCAATTATCTGAAGAGCAACATCAAGGTCTCGCCTGAGGCATTGCTGATCGACAAGGCGCAATTGCTGACGCTGACAGCGCCTGAAATGACGGTGCTGATCGGCGGGCTGCGCGCGCTGAACGTCGGGACCGGGCAGAATCCGCAAGGCGCCTTTACCGACAAGCCGGAAACGCTGACCAACGACTTCTTCCGCAATCTGCTCGACATGGGTACGGAATGGAAACCGACCTCGCCGGCCCGTAACGTCTTCGAGGGGCGCGACGCCAAAACCGGTGCGGTGAAGTGGACCGGCAGCCGCGTCGATCTGGTGTTCGGTTCGCATGCCCAGTTGCGCGCGCTCTCCGAGGTCTATGCAAGCGAGGACGGCAAGGAGAAATTCGTCCGCGACTTCGTCGCCGCGTGGGTCAAGGTGATGAACCTCGACCGCTTCGACCTCGCCTGAACGGGCGCCGCGCTTGCGTCAGGGTTGCAGCCCTGACGCAACGCTACCCAATCGGGTGAAGATAGATTGCCAGGTTACGGTGCGAGCTCCGTTGTATCGGAGCCGCACCGTTTGTTTTTGTGCGGCAGGATGGTGGAGTGTGCGAGAGTGGCGGACGGGCAAAACCTTGCTTCAAGGTCGAGAGCCCATGCAGCGCGCCGTCGACAATGACGGCGCTACGGTCAACGACCTGAGGAGCCCGATCAATGGGAAGCACCAGCGCAGTTGCGGCAGCGGCAATCGCCTTTCTGGGCAGTCACTTTCTCCTCTCCCATCCGCTGCGCAGACCGCTGGTCGGCGCAATCGGCGAAGCGGCATTCCTGGGTGTGTATTCGCTGATCGCGTTCGTGACGCTCGGCTGGCTGATCGTGGCTTACGCAAAGGCGCCGCTCTCCGCACCGCTATGGCCGGTAGGAGACGTGCTCTGGGCGATTGCGACCGTGCTGATGCTGATTGCGTCGGTCCTGCTGATGGGTTCCCTGATCCGTAATCCGGCGCTGCCTACAGGCGGCCGGCCTGGTGCGTTTCCCGACACCGCGCGCGGCGTGTTCGCGGTAACGCGCCACCCGATGATGTGGTCGATCGCGCTGTGGGGGCTGTGTCACATCGCCGTGTTTCCGGTGGCCAAGAACGTCGTCCTCGCAGCGGCCATGGTGATTCTCGCGCTCGTCGGCGCCGCGCTGCAGGACCGGAAGAAGCAGCGGCTTCAACCGGACCTGTGGCCCGCATGGGAATCGCAGACCAGCTACCTGCCGTTCGCCGCGATCGCCGCCGGCCGCGCGCAGCTGGGCGGCTTCGGCATGCACGCGCTGTTGGGCGGCCTGGTCGTCTGGCTCGCGGCGACCTGGGCACATATCCCGCTCACCGGCTGGGCCGCGGGCATCTGGCGTTGGCTGTAGACGCAGTCTCGTCAGTGCCGTCGCTTAAGCCGCGCTTCGTGCCATGGCATGTCGACTCGATGTGAACGAGTCTCTGCTCGTCGACGTGAAATCGGCCGCCTGAAGTGGCACCGTATCTAAACCGCAGATCGAACGCTTCTCGCTGGCTCGAGCCAGGATGCGCGTCAGATGCGAATAGAAATGCTGCAGTTGCTTCGCGTCCGAAGCGCGCGGTTCGAGATCGAACGCATCTTCGAGCGCGCGGCGCGATACATGGAAACGTTGAAGTCCGTGGACGATGCGAATCTGAAAGACGACGCCGTCGCTATTGTGCGGCACCGCTGCCCAAATGAGCGAATGGCTACTCATGGAGCCCCCGTAGATCATGTTGGATCGATAATTCGTCAATTCATATTCGCATATCTTGCTGAGCGGCGAATCTTTTCAAAATTGTGACGCTCACGATTCGACATTTTTACCACGGTCGACATATTGCGGTGCAGCAAAATACCTGTAGACTAAAGAAGGGGCAACTGCAATTGTGCACTCACGGCCGCAATATGACGGGAGAATGCGCCATGACGACTTCTCAGTCTTCACACACTCCAACCGTCCCCGTATTGCATGTCTTCGAGCAAGCCGGAGGCTGGCATTGGGGCATCACGGTTCCGCGCGCGAAGGGAAGCGGATTCAAACTGATCGCCTTCAGCGAAACAACCTTCGCGGTTGAAGACGCCGCTCGCAAGGACGGAAGCGAGGCGTTGGAAAGCCTCGCGGATACCGCCGCACGCAACCGGATCACTACCGACGTCGCGTGAATTCAATCGCCCTCGATCGTCGGCGCCAAGCTGCACACGAGGGTCTCCGCTGCACCGGCGCCACACTATTGTCACACTTTAAAACGACGATCGATGGTTGCACCGTCCATGGCCCGGACGGGCGGCATGGCGCGGAGATTTTGCCGCCATCCCGACGATAGTGACCGCTGTGCGGCCCGCCGCGCCCGAACCGGGCATGCGGCGTGCTCGGCATAACGCGGCAAAAAACATGAGAGACACCGTGAAGCAACGAGCAACTGTTGTCTGCCAGCTTGGCAGGCGAATCCTCCTGGTCAGCCGGGAAGGCACCCGCTGGTCGCTACCCGGCGGCAAGCCCGAGGCAGGGGAAGATCTGCGTGAGACCGCGCTGCGCGAATTGATGGAGGAAACGCGCCTTCATGCGATGGACATGCGGTACCTGTTCGGCTTCACCGGCATCCACACCTGCCACCACGTATTTGTCGCGACGCTTGCCGATGGCGACGAACCGATGCCCAGCAACGAAATTACGCGTTGTACCTGGGCGAGGGTGACGGAGGTGGGCACGCTGCCGGTCAGCACTTCAACGAAGGGGATCGTTGAAGTGCTGACCATGGCGTCCAACGGCGCATCGAGACTGCCCAGCGGCTGCCACCCGGCAGTGGATCTCGGAAGCCACGTCGCTCGCTGATCGAACCACCCCGGTGCTCGTCGAAACCTACGACTTCGCAGGACGGCCAGTCTTGACCTGCTCGACGGCGGACACCGCTGCCAGAAGACGCTTCAGCGCCGCGGATTCGAGCAGAAGCAATCCAGCACGCAGGATTTCGCCCTTCTTCACGGACACGCCGGCAGCCAGGCATTTCTGTTTCAGCGCAGCAATTTTGTCGTAATCCGATTTCGGCATCGTGAAGCTGTCGCGCACGACTTTCTCTTTCTTCGCGCGCTTGTCCTTGACCGCCACGGTTGCCTTGACAGGCACCGCCGCGTCGGCTGCAACCTTCTTAGCCTTCGACACTTTCTTTGCGCTTGCGCTCTTCTTCTTTACCGCGACGGTCGCGGCGGGTTCGGCCACGCCGCTCTCGGTTTCGGACGCGGCATCGGCACCCTTCGGGAAGTGAAAGGTCTTCTTCGTTGCTTTCTTGACGCTCGGTTCACTCATCAAAATCTCCCTGAAAAATAACGGTATAAACAGTATATACGGTTACTTTGCGGCGTGGGTGCCGGACGTGGCAGATCGGTGGACTACGCCTTGACGTAGTGCAGCAAAATGGAGTTCGATTCGTTGCATTGCAGCGTGGCGAGACGCGCTCGCCCCGCGCGCTCAACGAGAATTTCGCCACCATCGCGATAATTCGCGTGGTCACCCAGACGCCACGATTCGATGGAATAATGGCGTTTCGTGCTCGCCTGGATGACTCGTAGAATTGCAGCCGGATGTGCTGCAACCCGACATCATTCAGGGGGGCGCGCTTCACCTGCAATCAGAGTCTTCCTCAAGGTCCTGGCGCTTTGCCAGTGCGATCACCGCCTTCTTCACGCCGCTGCGCCGGCGCGTTTTCCCTCCTGCCTGGTTCGTCGGCATGAAGCAATGCGGGCGTAAGAAAGCAGCCCATGACGGCGGACAGGATAATGAAAATCGAGGCTGCATCGACCAGCAGCCCGAACCGGATAAAAATCAGAAAGCAGCACAGCACATTGAGCAGATGCAGCAATAAGCCCAGAACGGTCGAGCCCTTCGGCACGGTTCGCATGAACACCGCGAACCGCGACTGACGCTGCGGCACATACCAGATGATCAGCAGCCCGAACGTCATGATGAAGGCGCTTTCCGCCCATTTCAGCCAGATGGGCCGACGCAGAAAACGCTCCTCCACAATCGTCTCGATCACTTGCGCCTGAATTTCGATACCCGGCACCAGCTCCCCCAGCGCGGTCGTGCGCATGTCGGTCACGCCCGCGCCGGTCAGGCCGACCAGCACGAGCTTGTTGCGGATCCGGGCGGGATCGACGCTCCCCTGCAGGACGTCGCGTGCCGACACGTAGCGGCTCAGCGTCGAGCGAATGGACGCGAAATGCAACCAGATGTCACCGCCGGGCTGCGTGGGCACCTGCACGTCCGCGACGCCCACCGCCTGCACGCCCGATGTGTCGGCAAAGACGTCGATCGCCGATGATCCGGTGGCGAGGCGGAGCATTTCCATCGGCAGACTGGGAACAAGCTTCTCCCTCAAACCCATGATGAGCGGAATATGCCGAACCACGCCCTGTTCGAGCGCCACGCTCAGCATCGCCTGTCCGTGAGCCGCCGCCTGCAATTCCGGCAAACTGGCGAGCACATAGTCGAAGCGTTGCACCGAGTCGAGCGGGTCGGCGCCATGCACGAGGATCGGCGCACTGCGCATGTCGGTGCGGGCGCCGAGGCCGGCATGATCGAGCGGTGCGGCGCCCAGTATGGTGGGCGCCGCACGCAGCGAGCGCGCGAGAATGGCTTCGTGACTCGGCAGCGCCCGCAAGCCGGCGGCGAGCGTCGCCGCCGATTTCGGCAGAGCGGCGGCAATCTTGTCGGGCGAGGTCTGATCCGGCTCGGGCATGTAAATGTCGAGGCCGATGGCCAGCGGTTTCAGTGCGTCGATCGCGTCGACCAGAGCCGCGAGCCGGTCTCGCGGCCACGGCCATTGACCGACGTTCGCCAGCGTCTCCTCGTCGATCTCCACGATGGTCACGGGTTGCGCAGTCGGCACCCGCGGGTAGTGACGCTGATACTGGTTGAACAGAATTTGCCGGGCGGTTTTGAAGGAATCGGGCAGCGCGGCGTCGAGCGCGTCGACGAAAGCCGGGCGCGGAATGTCGCTCGGCCATTCGCTGGTCAGATTGAGCAGGCTCAGGCCGAACAGCAACGCCAGCGCCACCGGGCGCCCTTGGGCCCTCCTCAGCAGACGCCTGATCCGCGCAACCTGTGGGGCGAAATAGCGTTTCATCGACGGCAAGGCCATTCAGCACCCAGACTGGCGCGGGTCATTGGATGGTGATGACTGCGCGCCGGTTCATGCGATGGGCAATCCCATCCGCCGTAGGGACCAGTGGCTCGCGCTTGCCGCGGGCCGCGGTCTCGATCCGTTGAGCAGGAATACCTTGCTTGATGAGGAACGCGGCAACCGTTTGTGCCCGCTGCATGGAAAGTCTGTCATTGAATTCCTGCGAGCCTGCCAGATCGGTGTGACCGACCACCACGAGCTGAGGCGCGGGCCAGGTCGCGAGGACGGTTTTCAGTTTCTGCACCGTGGCGGCCGACGCCGGGGCCAATTCGGTGGCGGAGTCGAACAGAAAAAAGATCGTGAATGTCATGGGCCGCGGCGGCCGGGCCGCGAGCAACTCGCCATAACGTGCCTGCACGGTGGATTGGCTATCCACCGTTGGCTCGATGCTGCCGCCTTTGGTGACGTCGACGCCGGCGTAAGCCTTGTCGATGGTCTGCTCTGCGGTGGCGCTGTGGACCACGACCGCGCCGACCTTGCCGTCGGGATCCGGCAATAAAATAATTTTGTCCGGAGTACTACACGCGGCCAGCGAAGCCAGCATGACGAATGCCGCTGCCCATGCCAGCCCGTAACGTCGGATCGAGGCCTTCAACGTGCCCCCTCCCCTTTATCGCCGACTTCGATGATGAACTCGGTGCCGCGCACGCCGAGCGTGGTAGTCGGCGTACTGAAACGAACGGCATCCGGATTCGCCTTCGCCAGCTTGCCGGAGATCACGGCGAGAGAACCACGTTTGACGGAAGCGTCGAGCACGCCGCCATGGGTCGTGGTATTGAAGGCGAACTGATTGAGGTCGAGAATGGTATCGGCGCCGGCAGAGAGTTGGGTGGTGTCGCGCAGCGTGATGCCGACGGACGATTGCGGGCCGGTCACGATCCGATCCTTGCCATACACCTCGCTGCCGATAGCCGCGCCCGAACTTGCTCCGGACCGCTCGATCTGCACGGTGCCCTTGACCGTCTTGACGACACCGGCGGCATCGTCGGCAAATGCATCCGCGAGAGTCAGGCATCCGCAGGCGAGGAGCAACGCATAGTGAGCGGCTTGGAGACGCATCGGTGGCACCTGATGGCGTAAACGCTGCATTCCGCGCGACAGCGCGGCTCCCTGATGTCGGCGAGACTTCTCTGCGGCATCCATCAGACTAGCGCTGCGCCCCGGGTCACTCTGTGCGCTTCCGCGCATATCGCCCAGAGACGCTCCATTGGCAGCCGGTTCGCGCCGGCATGCCTCTCGCTTAAGGGTTAACCCATTCAGAACCGCGCATCAAACTGCATACAGTTCTTGCATACGAGCCTGCGTCAGACGCGGGGGTATTGCCGCCCGGGGACTTCCGGCGGCGTTTCCTCAGTTCCACGAACTCAAAGGAGATGAAAGATGGAAATCCGCGACCCTTCGCCCGGCCTTTACAACGAAGATCTTGCCCCTTCAAGGGTGCGCAACTGGGGTGCCTTCAGCATCTTCAACGTCTGGACCTCCGACGTGCACAGCCTCTGGGGCTACTACCTCGCCGCCAGCCTGTTCCTGTTGTGCGGCACGTTCACCAACTTCGTGCTGGCGATCGGAATCGGCTCGCTGGTGATCTTCGCGCTGATGAACCTGATCGGCTACGCCGGTGAGAAGACCGGCGTGCCTTATCCGGTGCTGGCGCGCGCGTCCTTCGGCGTGTGGGGCGCCAATCTTGCGGCGCTGGTGCGCGCCGTGGTGGCCTGCTTCTGGTACGGCGCGCAGACGGCGGCGGCCGCGGGTGCGCTGGTCGCGCTGCTCATCCGCAACGACAGCATGATGGCGTTCTACAAGGGCACGCACTTCCTCGGCCACTCAGGGTTGGAGGTGATCTGCTATGTGGTCATCTGGGCGCTGCAGTTGCTCATCATCCAGAAAGGCATGGAGACGGTGCGCAAGTTTCAGGACTGGGCCGGCCCGGCGGTGTGGGTCGCGATGCTGATTCTGGCGATCGGGCTGTGCGTGAAGGCCGGCGGCTTCTCGTTCTCGCACGGCATTCCGATGGACGTGCTGCTCGACAAAACCAAAGATGCCGGTGTCAGCGGCGAGCCGGGCTCGTTCTGGGCGCTGATGGCAGTGGGCGCGACCTGGATCACTTACTTCGCGGCGTTGTACCTGAACTTCTGTGACTTCTCGCGCTACGCCAAGAATCGCGATGCCGTGAAGAAAGGCAATCTGTGGGGCCTGCCGGTCAATCTGATCGCGTTCTCGCTGGTGGCCGGCATCACCACCATCGCCGCCTTCAAGGTGTACGGCGAGGTGCTGCTGCACCCCGAGCAGATCTCCGCCAAGTTCGACAGCTGGGTACTGGCGCTCATCGCGGCGCTGACCTTCGCGGTCGCCACGCTGGGCATCAACGTGGTCGCCAATTTCGTCTCGGCCGCGTTCGACATCTCCAACGTTTTCCCGAGGCAGATCAGCTTCAAGAAAGGCGGCTATATTGCCGCGACCATCGCGCTGGTGCTCTACCCGTTCGCGCCGTGGGAAGGCAACGCCGCACACTTCGTCAACGCCATCGGCGCGACGATGGGCCCTCTGCTGGGGATCATTCTGGTGGACTACTATCTGGTGGCCAAGGGCAACATCAACGTCGCAGCGCTCTATCAGGAGTACGGCGAGTACCGTTACGAAGGCGGCTGGAACGTCAACGCGTTGATCGCGGCAGCGATCGGCAGCGTGTTTTCGACCTTTCTACCGAACTTCACCACGCTGCTGCCGGTCTCGTGGAATACCTATGGCTGGTTTTTCGGCGTGCTGATAGGCGGCGGCACGTATCTGATCATGGCGACGCTGCGGCCGCGCGCAGCCGTCGCGCCGACCCGCGCTTAAGGGTTTTTGTGGGCTGGACGCGGTGCTTCGCGTTCAGCCCCAAGTGGATTGAACGCTAGCTTGCGCTACGGCGCGCAGGCGGACTGGTCGTCGCGATAGTCGCGCCTGATTTTTTCACGGGTTGATTTGCCCTGCTGCAATGTCTTCCAGCGATCTTCCGCGAGTCGGTACGCCCATGAGCAACACCGCCATCGCGCCGATCAGCAGGACCAGCGTCGTTGCACCGAACACGCCCGCAAAACCCAGCCGCGGGTAGACGTACCCGACGAGGATAGGCGCGGCGATCGCGCCCAGCCGGCCAATCGACGACGCGAGCCCGGTGCCCGTCGCGCGCACGTCGGTGGGAAACACTTCCGGGGTATAGGCATAAACGCCGGCATAGGTGCCGTTCATGAAGAACGAAAGCAGGATGCCCGACACCATGATGCCGGTATCCGTGCCCGTCAACGCAAGTCCGAGCGCGGAGATGCCGCCCAATATCATGTACGACGCAATCGTCGCCTGCCGGCCGATCTTCTCGTTGAGCCACGCGCCCGAAAAGTAGCCGGGAATCTGCGCAATGTAAATCACGAGCGAATATGAAAAACTTCGCGTGATCGTCATTCCGTTCTGAACCAGCAAGCCGGGAATCCACGTGAAAAACGCGTAATAGCTGAACGTGATGGACAGCCACATCAGCCACGTCATGGCCGTGATGCGCGCGAGCTTCGCGGCCCACAACGCCTTGACGTTCGCGATGATCGAAGCCCGTCCGGCCGCGAGAGGAACCGCTTCCTCGCGCGCGGCAGGCAACGGCTCCAGCTGCACGCCGGCTTTCAGCACTTCCGTTTCCATCCGCGACACGATCGCATCGGCTTCCGCGTGCCGGTCGCGCGCCTCGAGCCAGCGCGGCGACTCGGGCAACGCGCGGCGCCACCAGAGCAGCATCACGATGGGCAGTGCGGTGATGACCATGACCGCGCGCCATGCATTGGGTGCGAGCGGGATCACCAGATAACCGAGCAATGCGGCCGCCACGAAGCCAAACGAGAAGAATCCCGCGAGGCTGCCGGTAAAACTGCCGCGATACCGTCGCGCCACGAACTCCGAAAGAAACGGAGCGACGATGGCGCTCTCGGCTCCCGTCCCCAGGCCGGCGACAATACGCGTCGCCAGAAAAAAGCCCCAATCGTTCGCGAACGCGCTGGCAAGAGAGGCGACACAGTAAATCACGAGCGCATACATCATGACCTTGCGTCGGCCGATGATGTCGCCGAGCATGCCCGCGAGCATCGCGCCGACGAAATAGCCCATGAACGTACCGCTTCCCAGCACGCCCGTCTGCACGCTCGTCAGTCCCCATTGCGTGCGCAGCACCGGCAGCAGAAACGCGAGCACGGCGGCGTCCATCGCGTCGAAGGTGTAGCCGAGGCCGCCCATCAGCAGCAGACGGCGGTGAAAACCTGAAAACGGCAATCGCTCGATACGGGCGGCAATCATCGACATGGGCAGGCTCCGATCAGGACACGAGGGGCGGCGCGCACGCGCGCTCATACGGTCAAGCGCTTTCGAGTTCGTTGACGAAGATCCGGCCATCCTTCATGACGAACGGAATATGCTCGCCCTGACCCAACAGGCAATCGACGGACTTCAAAGGATTGCCGTCGACCACCAGCACATCCGCATGCGCGCCCGGCATGATTCTGCCGAGCTTGTCCTGCATGCCGAGCACTTCCGCGCCGACGAGCGTCGCGCTCGCGATCACTTCGGCCGGCGACATGACGTCGGCCAGAATCCGGAACTCATCGCTTTGCAGCCGCTGCGCCTCGCCGAGCAGGTCCGTGCCGAAGCCCATCTTCACGCCGGCGCGCTTCATGATTTCGATCGAGTGCAGACCGGCGCCATGCACGTCCGCGACTTTGGCAATGCTGGCCGGCGGCAGTCCGTATTTCTCGCCTTCGCTTGCAAGGGCGTCGTAAGTGACGAGGGTCGGCACGACATACGCGCCGTGCTCCGCGACGAGGCGTGCGGTCTCCTCGTCGATCAGGTTGCCGTGTTCGATCGTGCGTACGCCGCACCGCACGGCGCGCGCGATTGCCGCGGGGGTATAGGCATGCGCGAGCACATACGTGCCGCGTCCCTCTGCTTCGGCGACGGTGGCGCGGATCTCGTCTTCTGAATAACCGAATGCGCCGACGGGATCGGTGGGTGAAGCCACCCCGCCCGACGCCATGATCTTGATCTGGTCCGCGCCCATCTGCAGTTCCTCGCGCACGGCGCGGCGCACTTCATCGACGCCGTCCGCCACGCGGCCGAGCGCGCCCACGCGCACGCAGCATCCGCAGGGGGCATCGGGCGGCATGTAATCGGAGCGGGCGCGCGAATCGGCGTGACCGCCCGTCTGGCTCAACGCGCGGCCGGACACAAAAAGGCGCGGACCTTCGATGAGTCCCGACTCGACCGCCTGCTTGAATGGATACCCTGCTCCGCCCGCGTCGCGCACGGTGGTGAAACCGCGGCGCAGCATCGCGCGCATGATCGGCACGGCGCGCAGCGTGACGAGCACGTTGGGCAGCGTCGCCACGCGTGGCAAGTTGAATTCGATAGCAACGACATGCACGTGCAGATCGATCAGACCCGGCATGATCGTTTTGCCTTTGACGTCGATTACATGCGCTTTGCTGCTATTGATCGGCTTGTCGGACACTTCGCGCACGAAGCCATCCTCGATGAGAATTTCAAAGCCTTCCAGCAGATCAGGACGGGTGGGATCGAGAAGCGCGCCGTTACGTAGGACGAAGGTGGTCAACTGTTATCTCCTTCAGGTTTCGATCGCAGCGCCCGGCACACGGGCCTCGCTTCGAGTAGCGAGGCTGGCGTTTGGAAGCGCTGCCAGACTATTCGTCAGGACAGATCTCGCACGCATTAAGTATGCGCTGACGAACCCATGACGCAAAGCGGATCGAAAAAAGCTTTTCCCATATGTTGATCTTTCGTGGGCCTGAGCATTAAGATGGGCACCTCGGCGCGCGACATGCCGTGCAAATGCACGATGACATCGCGCAGCCGACACCACCGAATTGATCCTGCTCGCCAAGCGAGGCCAACGGATCAGGTTCCCAGCCAGGCAACAAGCTCAGCCAGGAGACGACGATGCTCAGTCCACACGAATTTGCGACCCTCATGTTGCTCAAGGATGCACCGGATCTGCTGAGTCTGGACGGTGCCGATCTGGAAGCGCTTCTGGAGCGCCAACTCGTCACGCTGGAAGACCTCGCTTCCGGGCAACAACGCCCGCTCATTACCGCTGACGGACAAATATTTCTGAAGGCCGCCGCTCGTCTCCTGAACGACGAATAACACGTATCGCTTGATCAGTTGCACAGTCAAGGAGTGTTGCATGGCCGAATCAGCGGCGGGAATCGTCGTGGGTCTATGCGGGTTGAGCGTCGCCATGCTACTGGTCGCCGGACATTATTGGCGCGAGATGAGCAGGCGGCGGCAGCTCAGGCGGATGGACCATCGCGACTGCTGGGAAGTGATGCGCCACCGGCGCTGAAGACGCGCTAGCCGATCATGATCGGGCTGGCCGATGCGGTGCTTGTCGTGCACGCGCTGCTGGCGTTGTTCATCGTGTGCGGGTTCGTCGCGATCTGGCTGGGCTCGGCCCTTGGCTGGAAGTGGGTACGCCAGCGGCTTTTCCGGCTCGTTCATCTGTCGGCGATCGTTATCGTCGCCACGCTGTCGCTGCTGGGTATCGCTTGCCCGTTGACGACGCTCGAGGACTGGCTGCGTACGGGTTCGCTGGATGGGCAAGGAATCGCGCAAGGCTTCATCCAGCGTTGGGTGAATCGCCTGCTCTACTACGATTTGCCGGGTTGGGTGTTCACGCTTCTATACGTCGCTTTCGGTCTGGTGGTGTTGCTGACCTGGCGGCTGATTCCGCCTGCGAACTCAGCCCGCTCGAAAACAACGCACCAATGATCCGCCTCGCGCACACGATATCCGTCGCCGCTTGCTACTTGAAAAAAGTATAAGTGGCGATGTAAGGCGAACTGCCCGTCGCATGTTCGACGGTGCATGGCGCGGTCGGCGCAACGCCGCCTGCGGTCATCGTGCGTTGCACATAACGCACGTCGCTCAACATGCCTTTCGCGCCCGTGGACTGTGTTTCCAGCAACAGCTGTGGCACGCCGTTCGGCGCTTCGCTCGGCATCTGCGCGAGAACATGGCCCACGATCCGGCTGCCGTCGCGGGCTTCCCACGAGGGTCCCGCCGAATGCTCGATCACCGCGTTCCCGGCCGCGTCGAACAAGGTTGCGCGCGGACTGCGGAACACCCAGCCGAGCGTGTGATTCGCATCGTATTCACACGAGTAAATCTGCACGCCGGACGCGGTCGTGCTCAGGAGCGCGCGCCCATCGGGTGGGTCGATCGGCGCGGCGCCGGCCGACGTGGCGACCACGGCCGACAGCCACATAACGCTGATCGAATGGCGGGTTCTGCGTGACAAACGAATCATGGCGATGCTCCTTCTGACTCGAAACGGTGAAAGCCTGTAACTGGCTCGCCTCTCTTCAAACACTCGGCGTCACGTCGATGGGAACCGCCGGCGGTTCGGGCGGCGCAGGTTTCGGCTGAGCTCGAAACGCGCGTTGACGAACCTGTCGTTGTGCAGGCGACCGGTTCATCTGGGCTGCCGATACAACGCTTCACCATGGCGATCTATTCCACGCCGCTTTGAAATCTGTTCGCGCGGCCATCGGCGAAATGCGCTCGGCAACCGCGTTCGACGCGAGTATTGCAGCAAGAAACGGAAGGCGGCCGACTGCCTGCGCCCATATTGTTCATCACAGAGGGCAGCGATGGCGTTTCCCTCGTTCAACCACATTCAATGAGGAATTCACCATGTCCAGGGAAGATGACAACAAGGCCGTCGTGGGCCGCTGGTTTACCGACTTCTGGGGCAAGACCTGCAACCTCGACATCGTCGACGAACTCGCCGCACCCGACATGCTTCTTCAATACTCGCTGCACGAACCGCGCCGTGGCCGCGAAGACATCAAGGCTTTCATGAGCGGCTTTCGTGAAGCATTCCCGGACCTCAACTTCTGGGGCGCCGCCGATCTCATCGCCGAGGGGGACTATGTCGTCGGCCGTTGGGAAGGTGGCGGCACACATACGGGTCCGGCGTTCCGCGACTTCCTCATCGGATCGTTGCCTGCGGCGACTGGCCGGACCATGCGCTTTACCGGCACGACCGTGTTACGGCTCAAAGACGGCATGATCGTTGAAGAAATCGGACTCGACGACGGCGTCACCGCCCTGCAGCAACTCGGCCTCATCAAGCCAGCGTGATCGACGACGCGGTGCTTCTGGTATCGCTCAACGTCGCCATATGCACCTGACGATACAACGGGCCGGTACACGCCGGCCCGTTGTGTTGGAAGTTAGACAAAGGGTCCGCCAGCAGAAACGCCCACACGCGCCGCTCACACCTCGCCGACCACCGCGGCATTGAGCGCCAGCGAGAGCGCGCCAATCAGAACAAGACTTAACGCCCACACCGCATCCAGATTGAACCAGCTGCGCGACACGAACTTCAACCCCAGGTAACGATAGACCAGCCAGGCCAGAAGCCCACCGGCAACCATCATCGCGCAGGCATGCACGCCCGACACGAGCAGCGCCATGCCGAGATTGGCTTCGATCAGGGTTTGCGCGGCCCGATGCCCTCGATCCATGTCATAAGCGCTACACAGCCCGAGATAGATCGGCACGAGCATCAGTCCGGCGCCGTGCGCAATGGCGACGGCGAACGACCACAGCGTGAGCCGTGACGGCGGAATTCGCGCAAGGACACGCGGATGGCGACGCCGGATCAGCAGAAACACGCCGAAGCCGATCACCAGCACACTGGCGCCGACCTGTATCGCGCGCTGCCAGGCGAGCAGGATGGTTAGCATGGCGAACGGCAGCATCACCAGTAACACGGCCAGCACGTGCCCCACCGCGAGATAGACGAGCGCGCTGAACAGCGCCCGCGCGCGCCGCTCCATCAGCGCGCTCGACACGGCGAGCGGCCACCCCATCGCCGGGTTGATCCCGTGATAGAGGCCGCTTGCCAGAATGGCCAGCCACAGGCCGGTCTGCGACCAGCCTCCCCCAATCAAACGCCCACCGACGGGTAACAGAACGAATCGGTCGAGCAGTCTCCACCTTCGAGCCGGATCTGATGAGCCCGGTATCCGTCCGGAAACGTCACCCAATAGTCGTCGGCCAACGTGAGGCCGCCGCCAGGTTCGGCCCGCGCCATGACCTGCGCCGCCGGCACGCCGTCAGGATAGAACTGGTTGTCCCACGTCGAATAGAGCGAGTTGGTCCAGTAGACACGCTTGCCGTCGCGGCTGATCTCCACCATCTGCGGGCCGCCCGCGAAGTTCTTGCCGTTCGTATGAGGCGTGCGCCGTGCGATCCCGCCGATATGAACCGAGCCCGTGAGCTTCGGCTTGCGGGGTTCCGTCACGTCGTACTGGCGCATCTCGCCGGTGCCCCAGCAGGCGACATAAAGGAATTTGTCGTCGATGGAGAGATCGATGTCCGTGACGAGCGGCGGCACGGCGCCGAAACCCTGCAGCAACGGCGGCAACTGTTCGGCGGCCGCCGGTTCGGGTGGAATAGTCGCGGTCTTCTCGATGTGAAACTCGCCCCCTTCGCGCCACCAGGTCCAGATCGAGCCTTCCAGATTCGTCGTATCGACCACCACGCCGATAAACCCGTACTCGCGGCTCGGATCGTGCGCGGGCCGCACTTCGAGCGCCATCTGATGGTTCGCGCCGAGATCGAGCGTCTGCACATTGCGCCGACCGCGCAGATCCCAGAAGTGGATGCGGTGCCCGTATTTGTTCGACAGCAGATCCTCGGGGACGATGCCGTTCTCGAATTGCGGCGGCAACGCCCATTCGCTCGACACCATATAGTCGCGCGGCAGATTCCACCAGAAATCGTAGTGCTTCTCCTGCGACCCGCGATCGATCTCCCAGCGGCCGAGCACCTCGAATGTTTCGCAATCCATGATAAAGATGCCCGGCGGCCCGTCGGTGCCATCTTCCCCTGCGCCGCCTAGCGTGCTGACGTAAATCCCCTCCGGCCCGCAGTGAATGGTATGCGGGCGCGAGTAGCCGGTTTTGCGGAAAATTTCCTCGGGCTCGATGATCTTGTGAATCTTCGCCTGGGTCGGATGCGGATGGGTGTCCACGATGTAGATGCGCGAAGACCGCATGCCAGGAATGATCAGATAGCGTCGCTCGAGGAACGCGTGGCCGGTCAACGGCGAAAGCGACGACGAGCAGGCATTCCAGCCGAAATGATGGAACTCGTCCCCCTTGTACGGCACCGGCACGGTGTGAACGACCTGGCTGTAAGTGGGCGAGCCAGGCTTCACGTCGATCACGGCGAGCGCGTCGGGTTGCGAGAAGTCGGGGCTGAGAAGCACCGTGTAGGCGTACTCTTCCGCGGGCGCCTCCATCGCGAGTTTCGGTGACGCATGGAACGTGGGATCTGGGCGCATACCCATGACGAGCTCTCCTTGTCTAACCGGTTCTGGACCAGGGCGTTCGCGTATTCACCGTCACGGACGGGTCGCTCGCCTTGTTACGGAACATCGTGTGTCAGTGAGATGCACGGCCCGTTGGCGGCGGACCGTGGCGCAGCTTTAGATTTGTAGTTCACGGCGGCAGCGAGAGCAACCGGGAGTTTTTGCCAGGTTTTGTGCGGCGCAGCGTTAGTCGTATGCACGCGCCCTGCCGCACTATCGTACTCGTCAATGCAATGCGCCGCCGCCCGTCCGGTACGGCGTGCGCGTTCAGCGCCTTGACGATCCCTCAGTGCTGCACGCCCCAGCGCCGCACGGTCACGCGTTCGAGCGTGTCGAACACCAGGTGCTCGATCAGCAAGCCGATCACGATCACGGCGGCGAGGCCCGCGAAAACGCGGTCCGTATACAGCTCGTTGCGATTCTGGAAGATGTACCAGCCGAGGCCGCCGCTGCCTGAACTCGCGCCAAACACGAGTTCAGCGGCAATCAAGGTGCGCCAGGCAAACGCCCAACCCACCCGCAAGCCCGCCAGAATCGCCGGCAACGCCGCCGGTACCAGAATCAACAGCACGTGGCGCATGCCGGTGAGCCCATAGTTGCGGCCCGTCATGCGCAGCGTCGCCGGCACCGATTGAAAGCCGGAATAGGTGTTCAGCGCGAGCGGCCAGAGCACCGAATGCACCAGCACGAACAACAGGCTGCCGGTGCCGAGGCCGAACCACAGCAACGCAAGCGGCAACAGCGCGATAGAGGGCAAGGGGTTGAACATTGCCGTCAGCATCGACAGCACGTCGCGGCCCAGACGCGTCGACACCGCGAGCGACGTCAGCACGAAGGCGAGCGCCGCGCCGAGCAGATAGCCGCGCAGCAGCACGGACATCGACACGGCGGTTTTTTGCAGCAGTTCGCCGGACCACACGCCTTGTACGAACGCACTGAACGTCGCGCCGAATGTAGGCAGCAGCAGATCGTTGTCGATCGCACGCGCGGCGATTTCCCAGATGCAGATCAACAGCAGCGCAATCAGCGTCTTGCGCAACCAGCTCTGCGCGAAAATGCGCTTGCCGAGCGGCAGCGGAGCTTCGAGCACGAGTTCACCGAGCGGTTCGAGCGGACGCTCGTACTCCTCGCGAACCGGCGGCAGCAAAGTGGCGGAAGAACTCATTGCCCAGCCTCCGTCTCTTCAAACAACAGATGATGAATACGCGCGACACTGCGCTGAAAATCGCTGCGTCCGAAACTGTCCTGCGAATATTGATGGCTGTTGAGTTCCGCGCGCACACGGCCGGGATGCGGCGACAGCAACAGAATGCGATTGCCCACCACCAGCGCCTCTTCGATCGAGTGCGTGACGAACAGTAAGGTGAAGTTCACTTCCTCCCACAGACGCAGCAGTTCTTCCTGCATCTTGCGGCGAGTCAGCGCGTCGAGCGCCGCGAACGGTTCGTCCATCAGCAGCACGCGCGGCTGCATGGCCAGCGCGCGGGCAATCGCTACGCGCTGTTTCATGCCGCCCGACAACGTATGCGGATAAGCATTCGCAAACGACGCGAGCCCGACTTTCTCCAGATAATGCAGCGCCCGCTCGTTGGCCTCGGCGCGCGAGAGCTTCTTCGCGACACGCAGCGGAAAAGCGACGTTCTGCAGCACGGTCTTCCACGGCGGCAACTGGTCGAACTCCTGGAACACGACAATGCGATCGGCGCCCGGACCGCGCACAATCTGGCCGTCGAGCGAGATGCTGCCCGACGTCGGTTCGATAAAACCCGCTACCGCCTTGAGCAAAGTGGACTTGCCGCAACCGGACGGACCCAGCAGCACGAAACGGTCGCCGCCGTAGACGTCGAAACTCACGTCATGGGTCGCGCGCACGATCCGCTCACGCGTGCGGTATTCGAGGTTGACGTTTTCGACCGCGAGCAGTTTTTCGCTGGTCGCAGGCGCGGCTGCTTCAACCCGATCCGGAAACAGCACAGTAGGATTGGCCACCATCAGATCGCTCCCTGTAAGCCGGCCGCTCGGGCCGTTAAATATCCGGCAATGCTCGCGTATGTCTTCATGTTCAGCTTCCGGTGGCGGTCGCCGGATCGTCGAAGAAATAATCCTTCCAGGACTTCGGTTCGTTCCTGATCACACCGACGCGATGCATGAACTGCGCGAGCCCGAACGTGTTCTGCGGCGCGACCTTGAACTGCACCTGCGGATCCTTGATGACCTTCAGCAGCAGATTGCGGTCGATCTTCGACTGATTCGTGCGGATGTAGATATCGGCCGCGGCATCGGGATTCGCCGTGATGAAGCGCGCGGCGTCGGCCAGTGCGTCAACGAACGCGCGATACGTTTTCGGATTGTTGTCGCGGAATTTTTCCGTCGCGTACAGGACGGTCGCCGAACTCGGGCCGCCCAGCACGTCGTATGAATTCAGCACGATGTGCGCCTTCGGATTGCCCGCCAGCTCCTGCTCCTGAAACGGCGGATTGCCGAAGTGGCCGGTGATTTCCGTGCCGCCCGCGATGATCGCCGCGGCCGCGTCGGGATGCGGCAAAGCCTGCGTGAACTTGTCGAGCCGGTTGTAATCCTTGTCGCCCCAGCGCCTGGCCGCCGCGTATTGCAGCACGCGCGATTGCACCGACACGTTGACGGCCGGCACCGCGATGCGGTCCTTCCCGGTGAAGTCGGCAATCGTCTTGACGTCGGGATTGTTGCTGATCAGGTAATACGGCAGATTGCCGAGCGAGGCCACGCCCTTCACATTCTGCTTGCCATGCGTGCGATCCCAGATCGTCAGCAAGGGGCCGACGCCCGCGCCGGCGATATCCACCGCACCTGAGAGCAGCGCGTCGTTCACGGCGGCGCCACCCGAGAGCTTGACCCAGTCGACCTTGATATCGAGTCCCTGCTTGCGCCCTTCCTTCTCGACGAACTGCTGGTCGCGCGCCACGTTCAGCAGCAGATAGACGATGCCGAACTGCTCGGCCACGCGAATCTGCCCTTCGGCATGCGCGGGCACGGCTGCGCCGAGTCCGGCCACCGCCGTCGACAAACTCAGCAGCGTCGCGGTCAAACGGCGAGCAAAAGACGACCGCCTGGCGGTCGGGCGAAACATGACGAGCATCGGAACTCCGGTCAGCGTGTGATGTTGGTAAAGCGGGCTACGTTGCCGTCAGAACGGCACGTCGCCTTCAATCGTCGTGCGATACAGTTTGCGGCGCAGATGATCCGGCGTGCCGGCTGCGAGATGCATCAACGAGCGGTTGTCCCAGAACACTATGTCGTGTTCGGCCCATTGATGCCGGTACAAATGTTCCGGGCGCACGCTATGCGCGAAGAGTTCATCGAGTAATTGCTTGCTCTCGTGTTCCGGCAAACCGATCACGCGGGTGGTGAAATGCTCACTGACAAAGAGCGCCTTGCGTCCGGTCTCCGGATGCGTGCGCACGATCGGATGCACCACCGGCTTGACCTGCGCGATCTGCTCGGCGGAGAGATTCGGACGCCACGGGCTGCGTTTTTGCAACTCCGCGTATTTCGCCAGATACGTGTGTTCCGCCGAACGCCCTTCCACGGCGGCACGCAAATGCGCGGGCAGCGTGTCGTACGCCAGATGCATGTTGGCGAACAGCGTGTCGCCGCCTTCCGAAGGCAATTCCTGCGCGTGCAGCAGCGAGCCGAGGCTCGGCTTCTCCTTGTACGACAGATCGGAATGCCAGTAATGACCGGCATCGCCGAGACCGATCGGCTGGCCGTTCTCGAGGATGTTGGAGACGATCAGCACTTCCGGATAGCCGTTCAACTGGAACTGATGCAGCACATGAATCTGCAGCGGACCGAAGCGGCGGCTGAAGGCAATCTGCTGATCCGGCGTGATGCGTTGATCGCGAAACACCAGCACGTGATGATCCAGATGCGCGCGGTGGATGCGGCGGAACTCGTCGTCGTTCAGCGGCTGGCCGAGGTCGAGGCCCAGCACTTCGGCGCCGACGGGGGCGTCGAAAGCGCGAATCTCGATGGACTGGGCTTGATGGACGTGGCCAGTCTCGCTGGCGGCGGTGGGTGCAAAGGCAGTCGTCACAGGAAACTCTTGGTCGAATCTGTTCGGAAACGCCGGCAAGGGCGCAGTCAGACGAATTTACCGGCGCGCGCGCGCGCCGACAACGAAGCAAATCCGATACTGATATCTGCTGAAGTGATAAACCCGATGCTTTAACGCGCTGCGGGCAGCCGGCCCATTCCTGATGTGTGTCCGCCAGGCGCCGTCAAAGCCGCCCAGGACGCGGATCGGCGACGAAACCGTCGCGATTTGGCATGACCACGCGCGGCAACGACGCCGCGTCGAGCCGCGTATTTGCCGGCACGATGCCGTTCTGGTTCAACAGGAATGCGCTGAGCGCGTACACCTCGTCGGCGGAAAGCGATTCGGGCGCGGTGTAGGGCATTGCGCGGCGGATGTAGTCGAACAGCGTGGTCGCATACGGCCAGTAACTACCCACCGTGCGTTTCGGCTTCGCGCTCGTCAACGTGCCCTGCCCGCCTACCAGCTGATCGCCGAGGCCGCCCTGGCCCTGTGCGCCGTGGCACGCCGCGCATTTCGCGGCGAAGATGTGCGCGCCTGTGGCGACGTCGCCGCTGCCCGCCGGTAGGCCGCGGCCATCCGGCGCGACGTCGATGTTCCAGGCGGCGAGGTCTTGCGCGGTCAGAGGCGTGCCAATGTCGTGGTTCGCCTCGGCGTTGCGCGCTGACGGCGCGACCGATGAACACGACGTCAGCGCCGTCAGCGACAGCAACGCGGCCAGCGCCACACGTGTGGACTTGTGCCCAAAAAGCGCCTCACGCATTACGCACCTCGCCGCTTGCCTCGACACGCCATTGCTGAATCGCGTTGTAGTGATATTGCGAGTTGAGACCGCGCGCGGCGACGAGCTCAGCGCGTGTCGGCTGCACATAGCCGGTCGAATCGGTGGCGCGCGAGAGAATCGCGGCCGCGCCGCCGTCCCAATGCCAGTCCGCCTCGAAGCGCGTCAACGCGCGATCATGAATCGCGCCGACCAGACGCGCGGTGCGCCAGGTCGTGCCGCCATCGGTCGAGACTTCGACCTTGCGAACCGTGCCGCGCCCGGACCACGCGAGGCCGGTGATCGGGTAATAACCGTGCGTCGTCAGACGATGCCCAGGTGACGGCCGCGTGATCACCGACTTCGCATCCATCTCGAACGCGAACTGTCGCGCGGTGCCGTTCGCGAGCAGGCTGGTGTACTTCGAGGTTTCCTCGCGCGTTTGCAACGGCGCGTCGACCACCTTCAGCCGACGCAGCCACTTGACGTTGGTATTACCCTCGAAGCCGGGGACGATCAGCCGCAACGGATAACCGTTCTCCGGGCGCAAGCGTTCGCCGTTTTGCGCGTAAACCACGAGCGCGCGGTCGAGTATCCGTTCGAGCGGCAAACTGCGCGTCATCGCAGCGGCGTCGGCGCCCTCCGCCAGCAACCAGCGGCCCGCTGTTCCGCTTGCGGAGACCGAGATGCCGCCTACTTCTTCGAGCAAGGTAGAAAGACGCACGCCGGTCCATTCGCAGCACGACAGCAGACCATGCGTGAGTTGCACCGGCATGCCGCTCGGGCCGTTCCATTCATTGCCGGTATTGCCGGAGCATTCGAGAAAATGAATGCGCGATTCGGATGGCAGACGCAGCAGGTCGTCCATCGTGAACAGTTTCGGCGTCCGCACGAGTCCGTGAATCGCCAGCCTGTGCTGATCGGGGTCGATGTCCGGCACGCCGCCGTGATGGCGTTCGTAGACGAGACCATTGGGCGTGAGCGCGCCGTGCAATTCGGCGAGCGGCGTCATCGACGAAGCCGCGCCGGGCAGCGGCCACGCGCGTGCGCTGCGCCGTACGACATCCGCCTCATGCGGCGACGGCACGCCGTACGGATGCTCCAGTATGGGCGCGCCGGGCACGCGACTCGACGGCGCGACCTCGAGCGGCTTGAGCAATTCACTTGCCGATGCGGCCTGCGAGGCAACGAGGCTGCCGAGCGCAAGGCGGCCAAGCACGCGACGGCGAGCGCGCGACGGCGGCGGTGAATCCGGCTGGGCGATAGGCGAGGACATTAACGCGTCCCCGCCAAAGCCGGCTCGACGTCGTAATCCTCGCCGTCGATGTCATAGCCCGACGGCTCCCACCGGATCACCAGCAACGTGAGCAGCGAACTCAGCGGTGCGATTGCGATGAGCCAGAACACCTTCGTGCCGAGCGCGGCGGCAAGCACCGGAAAGAGAAACAGCGAGACCGTCGACGCGGAACGCACCAGCGTCTGATTGAAACCCACACCGATTCCGCGCAACGACGTGGGATAGCTCAGCGAGGCATACGTCATCGAATGGGAGCCGGGTCCGAAACCTTGCCCGAACAGATAGCCGCCGAGCAGCAGGATCGCGACTACGACGAGCGCGCCGCTGCCGGGTTTGCCGATCAGCGCGAGGCCGATCAGCGAGGCGAACTGCAGCGCGTGTCCGAGCACCGTCATTTTCCACGCGCCGACAGTGGGCGCGGTACGCACGCCGATCAGACCGCCGACGAACGCAAATGCCAGGTTCAGCGCCAGCGCGGCGATGATCGTCGTGAGCGGGCCCTGATGAAAGAAGCTGGTGATGATCACCGGCAAGCCGAAGATGATCGCGTTGTAGCCGAACGAAGAAGCGCTGCCGATCACCGCGGCGAGAATCGTGCGGCGGCGATACGTTGTATTGAAGAGCACGCCGTAGTTGCGCCATGAAGCGGCGCGCGGCGCTTTAACCGGGGCGTCGCTTTTCTCGACCACAGCATCAACGCCGTACGAACGTTTCAGGATGCGCGCGGCCTCGTCGAGATTGCCCTGATTCGCTGCCCAAACCGGCGATTCGCTCATATAGCGGCTGCGGACCAGAATGATCGCGATGGCGGGCACAGCGCCGAAGGCCAACGTCAGACGCCACAGCCAGCCAAGTTGATGCTCAGGCAGAATTGCATAGAGCCCGAGAATCAGCAGATAGCAGGTGCTCGTGGCCGCATACCACGCCGGGCACCACGCGGCGACGCTGGCCGCCTTGTTGCCCTTGCCCGCCACGCGCGAGAACTCCGCGAGAAACGCCATCGCCACCGGCAGATCGAGACCTACGCCGAAACCCATCAGAAAGCGCGCGCCGCCGAGCACCCACGCATTCGGCGCAAGACCGGCTGCGATCGCCGCGACCACGAAGAACAGCATGTCGGCCATGAACACACGATAACGGCCAATACGGTCCGTCAGATAACCGCCGAACAGCGCGCCAAGAATCGCCCCAAAAGTAATGGCCGATGAAACGAAGCCCACCTGTACCGGCGACAGCGAAAACTGGCGCGCGATGTCTTTGATGCCGTAAGCGAGCGAGGTCAGATCGTAAGCATCCAGAAAGACGCCGCCGAGCGCGATCGCAATCACGACGCGCGCATTGCTGCCCTTCGCGGCGCCGGCGTTGACGATGCGTGAAACGTCTTGCGCGCTGCGAATGACGGCGGGCCGCGCCGCGCTTTCGGCGGGCGTTTGAGTGTCGACGGTGGTCGGTGGAAAGGCAACAGTGGACATGATTCGGACTTCGCATGAATGGCTGAAGCGTTGCATGGTAGCCATCCGCTACACGCCGGCAAAACGACGAATTCAACTATGCAAATCGGGATTTCCGCGCTTGCTTCGCGGTGCGCCATGCAGCGGCGCTATGGGCGGCACGGTTCGCACTTCTGCAGATTTTCTTATCTGCAATGATTGGTTGGATTCGAGCGCACGCGAATCTAACGTGTAGTTCCTGCGGCAGGTGAACCTGCGGCCGGCGCGCCGGTTATCCGCCGACCTGAGCTTCTATCCCCGCTCCCATCCCTCGATTGGTATTTGCGCATGCGCTATTTCCGTCTGCTGAAGTCTTTCGTCGCCGTGGCGACCCTCTCGCTTGCCGCGGCTTACGCCCATGCCGACAAGCCCGCGGTGATCCGTATCGGTGTGGCGCAACAAGGCACGGGAGATCCGCCCACCTTCGGCGGCTCGCCGGCGGCCACAGTGCAATTGCAGCAGTCGCTCGAAAAGGAATTCGCCGCCGACGGCATCAAGGTCGAGTGGTTGTTCTTCAAGGGTGCCGGCCCGGCGGTCAACGAGGCGATCGCCGACAAGTCGCTCGACTTCGCCTTCCAGGGCGATCTGCCTGCCGTGCTCGCCCGCGCCAACGGCCTGAAAACGCACCTGTTACTCGCCTCGGGCGTGCGCACCGGTATCAAGGTGGCG
This sequence comes from Paraburkholderia sp. BL18I3N2, assembly GCF_003001875.1. Taxonomy (NCBI): domain Bacteria; kingdom Pseudomonadati; phylum Pseudomonadota; class Betaproteobacteria; order Burkholderiales; family Burkholderiaceae; genus Paraburkholderia; species Paraburkholderia sp. BL18I3N2. Next base: position 31,344 of record NZ_PVNC01000005.1, on the reverse strand, counting down.
GTACCCACCGATTCGGATGTGCATTCGATCAAGGATCTGAAAGGCCGGCGCGTGTCGATCTTTCGCGGCACCAATCTGCAACTCGTCGCCGACAACGCGCTCGCCGCCAATCAGCTGAACGAACGCGATCTGCGCGTGATCAATCTGGATACAGCCAGCTCGCTCGCGGCGCTGGCCTCCAAGGGCATCGACGCGTCGGTCAACGATTACCACGTGTACAAGCTGCGCGATCAAGGCCTCGCAAAGGTGGTCTACGAATCGCAGAACGACGGTCCGCAATTCACGCGGCAATCGCATCTGCTCGTGGTCGACGATTTCGATCATGCGCATCCGGATATCGTGCAGCGCGTCGTCAACGTGTTCGTGCAAGGCGCGCAGTGGTCCTCCGACGAAGCGAACCGCGATGCGCTCTTCAAACTGTGGGCCAAAAGCGGCGTGCCCTATTCGTCATGGCAGGCCGAGTTCGCCAATCAGAAGTTGAAGGACCGCAACTCGCCGTTGATCGATCCGTTCATCGTGGGGCGCTACAAAGCCGTCGCGACGGACGCGCTGAACCTGAAACTGATTCGCCAGCCGGTCGAGGTCGATGGCTGGTTCGAAACGAAATATCTCGACAACGCGCTGCGCACGCAAAAGCTCGACCACTACTGGACGCGTTACGACGCCGCCGGCAAACCGCTCAGCTAACCCACCGGAGCGATCACGATGAGCGAAACCGCAATCCACGTCGAACGCAAACGGCTCGCGTCTGCCAGTACGCCGCAAACGCCACACGTTCCGCTGTTTCGCGAGCCGCGCCTGCGCGCGCTCGCGTGGCGGCTCGCTCCGTGGGTGTTGCCCGCGCTGCTGTTCGCACTGTGGGCCGTGGGTTGCGAACGCGGCTGGATCGCCCCGCAGATTCTGCCGCCGCCCGAGCGCGTGTTCGAGACGCTGGTCGAATTGGCGAGGAGCGGCGACCTCGCGCGCAACACGCTGGTCAGCCTGCAGCGCGTGCTGCTCGGTTTCGGCGCGGGCACGCTGCTCGGCTTCGCACTCGGCGCGGCGCTGGGGTTGTGGCGCACGCTCGAAGCTTATGTGCTGCCGAGCTTCAATGCGCTAGTGCAGATTCCGGTGCTCGGGTGGCTGCCGTTTTTGCTGTTGCTCGTGGGCGTGGGCGAACCGCTCAAATACATTCTGATCGCGCATGCGGCGCTCGTGCCGGTCACCTTGAGCACCCTGCAGGGATTCCGCCAGACACCCGCCGCGTTGAATGAAGTCGCGCGCGTGTTCGAGTACAGCGGCTGCCAACGGATCGTCTATCTCGTGCTGCCTGCCGCCGTGCCGACGCTCGCCACGGGCGTGCGGCTCGCGTTCACCAAAGCCTGGCTCGCGCTGGTGGTCGTCGAACTGGTGGCGTCTTCCGAAGGACTCGGCTACCTGATCGTCTACGGACGCCAACTCTTTCAACTCGATCTGGTGATGGCGTCGGTGGTCGTGGTCGGCGCGATCGGTTACGCGGTGAATCGTGCGCTCGATGCGCTCGAAGCGCGCCTGCGACGCGGACAGCCATCGGCATTTCGCGAGTGATCGCATGAACGACGCGCACATGGCGCCACACGCGAGGAAACTACGATGAAGCTCTTCAAGCGTTCCGGCCAGCCCGAACAGTCCGCCGGCGCAGCCTGCGATTGCAGCGCGCCCGCTTCCTTCCGACGCGCGGCCCGACCGCGCCGCCCGCTGCTGACACGCGTCGACTGGCGCGGCGCCGTCTTGCCCGTCGTCGCGATTGCGATCTGGTGGATCGTTTCGGCAGCGCACGTGAGCAAAAGCGGACTGCTCGTCAGCCCGGCTCAGGTTCTCGCCACAGCATGGCAGCAGATCGAGAGCGGGGCGCTTTTGAAAGCGCTCCCGGCCTCGCTCGCGCGCGAGGCGAGCGGCTTCGTGATCGGTACGCTGGGCGGCCTGCTGCTCGGTAGCGTGCTCGGTTTCTCGCGGCTCGCCACACGCATGATCGGACCGAGCTTCGACACCTTCAAACAGATCTCGCTGTTTGCGTGGATCCCGCTGATTTCCGTGTGGTTCGGTCTGGGCGACGTGGCGAAAGTCGTGTTCCTCTCGCTCGCCGCGCTCCTGCCCGTCACCGCGCACACTTGCGACGGCATCCACGCGGTGCCGCGCGCCTATATCGAAGTCGCGCGCGCTTTTCGTTACTCGCGATGGCAGCTCATCCGCGCCGTGATTCTGCCGGCCGCGCTGCCGTCGATTTTCACCGGCATCTATCTCGCCTTGATCTATTCGTGGCTCGCCACGCTGGGCGCCGAATATCTGCTGGTGGCCGGCAGCGGCATCGGCAACACGCTGATCGACGGCAGCGAGCAGTTCCGCATGGATCTGGTGCTGTTCGGCGTGATCGTGATCGGCGTGACCGGCTGGGCGTTGAACGCGCTGGCGCGCGCCGTGGAGCGGGCAATCTTTGCGCGCCGGTTCCAGTCGGCCAGGCGCTGAACCTGCAGATGACCATTCACTCTCCGGACCGCTCATGATTTCTTCCACGCTCTCCGACAGCATCGACATTCTTCACGTCAGCAAGCACTACGCGCAGCAAGGCGGCACGCCGCTCGCGGTGCTCGACGACATCAGCCTGCGCGTGCGCGCCGGCGAGTTCGTCAGCGTGCTCGGTTCGAGCGGCTGCGGCAAATCCACACTGCTGCGATTGATTGCGGGACTCGACACCGACTATAGCGGCGAGATCGTCGTCGCGGGCGACCAGGTGCGCGATACGTCGCTCGAACGCGGGATCGTGTTTCAGGATCACCGGCTGTTTCCGTGGCTTACGGCGTCGCAAAACATTCTCGCCGCGCTGCGTAATGCGCCGCTTTCCGCACGCGAGAAACGCGAAGCCGTGGCCGAACATATCGGCCTGGTCGGGCTCAAGGGCTTTGAAAACTCGTACCCGCATCAATTGTCCGGCGGCATGGCGCAGCGCGTGGCGATCGCGCGCGGTCTGGTGAATCGTCCGCGCGTGCTGCTGCTCGACGAACCGTTCGGCGCGCTCGACGCGCTCACGCGCGGCCGCTTGCAGAACGAGTTGCAGCGCATATGGGAACACGAACGCATCACGATGATCCTCGTCACGCACGATGTGGACGAAGCGCTTTACCTGGGCGACCGCGTCGTCACGCTGGCGCCGCGGCCGGGCCGCATCAAGCGGATCGTCGACGTCGCGTTGCCGCGTCCGCGCGAGCGCAACGATCCACGCTTCATCCGCTTGCGCGACGAAGTGCTGGCCGACTTCGCCGGGCACGACGGCACGCGACGTGAATCACGCGTGGACCGCGATGGCCGCGGTGACGATGAGCTGCACGACGGCACGCGCATTCCAGCAGTGAGTCCGCCCGTGAGTCCGCCGATCACCGAATGGCGGCTCGCATGGTGAAGCACGCGCTCTCCCCCACACACAACGAATCTTCACGGAGCAGACGATGAGCGGCGAAAAACGGCCGAAGCGGCAGATCAGACTGGGCGCCTTCCTGATGGAGACAGGCCATCACATCGCCGCATGGCGCCATCCCGATGCACATGCGAGCGGCGGACTCGACTTCGCGCACTACGCGGAACTTGCACAGATCGCCGAGCGCGCCAAATTCGACGCGATCTTTTTCGCCGACAGCGTGAGCGTACGCGACACCAATCTGCCTTCGCTGTCCCGCACCGCGCGCGCCGATCATTTCGAACCGTTGACCTTGCTGTCGGCCCTCTCGGTCGTGACGAAACACATCGGCCTGATCGCGACGGTCTCCACGACATTCAACGAACCGTATAACCTCGCGCGCAAATTCGCCTCGCTCGATCATCTGAGCGGCGGCCGCTCGGGCTGGAATCTCGTTACGTCGAGCACGGAATCCGAAGCGCTCAATTTCAGCTCCGAGCGCCATCCGGAGCATGCGGTCCGCTACGAGCGCGCGCGCGAGTTCTACGACGTGGTGGCGGGTCTGTGGGATAGCTGGGAAGACGATGCGTTTCTCCGTGACAAGGAGAGCGGCGTCTACTTCGACCCGGACAAGCTGCACGTGCTCGGCCATGCGGGCAAGCACTTCAAGGTGCGCGGACCGCTGAACGTCGCGCGTTCGCCGCAGGGCTGGCCGGTCGTCGTGCAAGCCGGCGCGTCCGAGGCCGGGCGCGAGCTCGCCGCGCAAACCGCGGAGGTGATCTTCGTCGCGCATCAAACACTCGATGAAGCGCAGTCGTTCTATCGCGACGTCAAAGGACGTCTCGCGAAATATGGGCGCGCGCCGGATCATCTGAAGATCATGCCGGGCATTTTGCCGATTGTCGGCCGCACGCAGGAGGAAGCCGAGGAAAAATTCGCCGCGCTGCAGGACTTGATCCACCCGACCGTCGGTCTCTCGCTACTATCGAATATGTCGGGCGGCATGAATCTCTCGCAGTATCCCGTCGACGGGCCGTTGCCCGAATTGCCGGAAACGAACGGCGGCAAGAGCCGTCAACGGCTGCTGTTCGACCTCGCGCGGCGCGAGAACCTGACGATTCGCGATCTGTATCTGCGCATCGCGGGCGCGCGTGGACATCAGCAGGTGGTCGGCACGCCCAGGAGTATTGCGGATCAGTTGCAGCAATGGTTCGAAGAAGAAGGCGCCGATGGTTTCAACATCATGTCGCCATGGTTGCCGGGTGGCTTGACGGAATTCGCCGACCTGGTGGTGCCGGAGTTGCAACGGCGCGGACTGTTCCGCACGGAATACGAGGGAAGCACACTGCGCGAAAACCTCGGGCTGCCGCGCCCTGTGAATCGTTATGCGTCAACGGCGCAGCAGGTAGCCGCGATAGCAAGCTGATCTGGCGACGGCATGCACGCCGCCGGACACCGTCTCTTCACAAAGACATCAGGACATCAGGACATCAGGAGCCTTTCATGAATGCAGCCGCAGTGCAGGACATACAGTCCGTTCAGGTCACGCCGCTTTCCGCGCATATCGGCGCGGAAATCCACGGTGTCGATCTCACGCAGAAGCTCGACGCGCGCCAGATCGCTGAGATTCGCGCCGCGCTGCTGAAGTGGCGCGTCGTATTCTTTCGCGAGCAGTTCCTCACGCACGAGCAGCACGTCGCGTTCTCGGCACAGTTCGGCGAACTGACCTTGGGGCATCCGGTATTCGGTCACGTGGACGGTCATCCGGAGATCTACTCGATTTCGAAGTACCGCAAAGCGACGCGTTTCGAGGGACAAACGCTGCAACGCCCATGGACCGGCTGGCACACGGACGTGACGGCCGCGCTCAATCCGCCGTGGGCGTCGATTCTGCGCGGCGTGACGATTCCGCCTTATGGCGGCGACACGCAGTGGACCAACCTTGTCGCTGCCTATCAGAAGCTTTCCGCACCGCTGCGTGCGTTCGTCGACAGTCTGCGCGGGCTGCATCGTTTCACGCCGCCGGCCGGCGCGAGCGGCACGGAAGCGTTCAACAAAGCCGTCGAGCAACGCACGCTCGTCACCGAACATCCGTTGGTCAGGGTTCATCCGGAAACGGGCGAGCGGGCGCTCTATGTGAGCCCGAGTTTCCTGAAGTCGATCGTCGGCGTGAGCCCGCGCGAAAGCCAGGTGTTGCTCGAACTGCTCTGGGAACATGTCACGCGGCCGGAGTTCACCGTGCGATTCAAATGGGAGACAGGCAGCGTCGCGTTCTGGGACAACCGGGCGACGGCTCACCTTGCGCCCACGGATATTTTCGATCTCGACTTCGACCGGCAGTTGTATCGCACGACGCTCGTCGGCGACGTGCCCGTCGGTCCGGACGGCGCGCAATCGGTGGCCCTTGAGGGCTCACCGGTGAGCGCCGCTGCAGCGGTCGCGCTCAACTGACGCAAAGGCGCGGCTCGCGAGCAGGCAACCGGCAGCAGATGCAGTGGTGACCCGCGCTGTCGGCCGGCTCGGCAGCGTGCGATGCGCGCTAGCGCTTCCGTTTCTCGCGCTCCTGCGCGTCGAGTTCGCGCAGGTGATCGAGCTTGTCGCCGATGCGGGATTCCAGTCCGCGCGGCACGGGCCGATACCAGCGTTGTTCGGCTACATCGTCGGGAAAACAATGCTCGCCCGCCGCGTATGCATCCGGTTCGTCGTGCGCGTAGCGGTAGTCCTTTTTGTAGCCGAGATCCTTCATGAGTTGCGTCGGCGCATTTCTAATATGCAGCGGCACCGCCCGCGCGCGATCGCCGCACACGAATGACAGCGCCGAGCGCCATGCCATGCCGACCGCGTGCGACTTCGGCGCGACAGCGACACACACGAGCGCTTGAGCGAGCGCCAGTTCGCCTTCGGCGAGCCGAGCCGTTCATAGACCTCGGCCCGGTTCAGCGCGAGCTGCAATGCTCGCGGATCCGCGTTGCCCACCTCGTCGCTTGCCCGGCCGCCGTTGCGGCATTGGCAAGGCTTCAACTTGCACCGATCCCATCGCCGCTATCCACGCCGGTGCGCGGCAGCTTCGCTCCACTCGACGCGCCTCACGCTTGCGGCTATCTTACGGACACGCACGTTCGAAGGGCACAACCATGGCGACGCTCCGCGGTCTCGTTGCAGTCTTGCTGATCATGCTGCTGTCCGCCTGCGCGAGCTTGCCGCCGCAGACTGGCCGCACCACGACGCACGCACTGACCGACACGGACAGCACGCGTCTCGCCACCGCCTTCATCCCGCAGGAGCGCAAGCATCCCGACAACAGCGCGTTCCATTTGCTGCCCAACGGCGTCGATGCCCTGCTCGCCCGCATCGTCCTGGCTGAGACAGCCGAGCGCACCCTCGACCTGCAGTACTACATCTGGCACGACGATCTGACCGGGCGCCACCTGGCCGACGCCGTGCTCAAGGCCGCCGATCGCGGCGTCAGGGTTCGCGTTCTGCTGGACGATCTGGGCACGGGCGCCGACGATAAAGTTCTGCTCGCCATCAGCTCACACCCCAACATCGAAATACGGCTCTTCAATCCGATTGCCAACCGGACCTTCAAGAAGCTGGGGACCGCGCTCGAGTTCAGCCGGGTCAACCGGCGCATGCACAACAAGGCGCTGATCGCGGACAACCAGGCCGCGATTCTCGGCGGCCGCAATATCGGCGACGAGTACTTCGGCGCATCCAGCGAGGTCGATTTCGGCGACCTCGACGTGCTGACTTTCGGACCCGTGGTGCACAAGGTCTCGAATGCCTTCGACGAGTTCTGGAACTCGGACGCCGCGTACCCGATCGCCAGTCTGACCGGACACGCCGCCGATGCGGACGCGCTGCCGGCCCATCGCGCGAAGCTCACGGCGTTCGTCGCGGCCGAGTACGATTCGCCGTACGTCACGCAGGCGCGAGCACGCCTTCGCGACACGCTGCAAGCGCGCGACGCCGACTTCTCCTGGGGCAAGGCGACGCTCCTCTACGACGATCCCGCCAAGATCACCCGCTCGCCCAACGACCCGCAGGGACATCTGCTATCGCAGTTCCATGCATTGAGTGTCGAGCCGGCGAAGGAAGTGCTGGTCATCTCGCCGTATTTCGTCCCCGGCAAAAAGGGCGTGGAATGGATGCGCGCGCAAACTCAGCGCGGCGTGCGCGTCACGGTGCTGACGAATTCGCTCGCCGCCACCGACGTCGCCCTGGTTCACGCGGGATATCAGCGTTATCGCAAAGATCTGCTCGACGCCGGCGTGCATCTGTATGAATTGAAGCCCGCGCCGGGCGAGGACGCGGACGAGAAGAAGAAATCGATTCTGGGTTCCTCGAAAGCCTCGCTGCATGCGAAGACCTATGTGTTCGACAGAAGCAGCATCTTCATCGGCTCGATGAATCTCGACCCTCGGTCGATTACGCTCAATACGGAAATCGGCGTGTACTGCGAAAGCGCCCCACTCGCCGCGCAAGTCGCGGACGGCGTCGAGGCGAAGCTGGATCAGCTCGCGTGGCGGCTCGAAACCCGTACGGACGCCAACGGCAAGAGCAGGATCGTATGGATCGACACCGCGCCGGATGGCACGGTCAGGGAACTCGGCGAACCTGGTGTGTCGAGCATGAAGCGCGTCGGCATCTGGTTTCTGGGTTTGTTGCCGATCGAGTCGCAGTTGTGACGGGCAGCCGGCATGGGGCGCCCCTGGCAACCGCAGGGATGGGGAACGGGTCCTGCGGCGGCGCCGAACCAGACTCCAGCGCGCTACCGCTTGATCCTCAGATACGCGCGGCTGATCGCGGGCCGCGTATGCACCCACAACCGCGAGGCCAGCCACGAAGCCGGCCTGTCACGCACTTCGAGGCGAGTGATCGAGCGCGCCGCGCCATCGTTGCGCCCTGAATAGTTCGAACCCGTCTCGCACGTGTAGAAGTGCCGGAAGCCGGCCTCAGTTGCGATGCGCCGATAGTCCTCGTCGTGGTATCCCTGCGGCCAGCACAGGTGATCCGACACGGTGCCCAGTTTTTGCTCGAACGTGGCACGTGCGCTGGCGAGATCGCGTGTCAGCCCGGCGCACTTTTCCTCCGCATTGGCGGACACCCGATCCCACCGCACGTGGCTATGCGTATGACTGTGAAATTCGAACGTGCCGGCTTCACGCATCGCGTCGATCTCCGACCAGCGCAGAATCGCGTGATCGGGTTCACCGTTTTCGATCGCCACCTCGCCATCGCGATGATTGAGCAACGCAGGCAGCGCGCCGCCCGAACGCGCGTGCGCACGCACCGGCCCTTCGCCGATCCAGCTCGTCACCAGAAAGCACAGCGCGGTCAATCCATGTGCCTGCAGAACCGGATGCGCGTGCACCCAGTTGTCGAGATAACCGTCGTCGAAAGTCAGCACGACGGCCTTCTTCGGCAAGGGCTCGCCCGCCAGATAGGCCGACAGTTGCGCGCTGCCGATGGTCGTATAACCCGCGCCGGCCAGATACGCCATTTGCGCGGCGAAGTGTTCCGGCGAGACGGTGATCATGCCCGGCGACGTGCTGATGTGGTGATACATCAGCACGGGCACCGCGCGCGCAAACTTCGTCATGCCGCCGCCCGCCTTTCATCGTAGTAAGCGCGCCCGGCATAGATGCCGCGCATGTAGCAGTCGATGGTCTCGTTTGCCATGGCGTCCACCGTAAAGCGGTTGTCGGTCTTCAGACGCGCGGCGAGCCCCAGGCGCGCGCGCAGCGGCGCATCGTCGATCAGACGCGCAAGCGCGCTGCGCAATGAATCGATGTCATGCGCCGGCACAAGCAGGCCGTTCACGCCGTCGTCGATCAACTCGGGCACGCCGTCCACGCGCGTGCCGATCACCGGCAAACCCACCGCCATCGCTTCGATAAACGATTGTCCGAGCGCCTCCTGATGCGTGGGCAAGACGAACAGATCGCAGCCGCGCAGCACGTTGGTAATGTCCGTGCGAAAGCCGAGCAAGTGAATGCGATGCATGAGACCCATGCCGTCGACAATCGCCTTGATCTTCTCGAACCACACGCCGTCGCCCGCCATCACGACATGCAGGTTGGGGCGCTCGGCCAGCATCGGCCTGACGGCTGCGATCAGATCCTCGTGGCCCTTCTTCTCGCGCATGATCGCCACCATGCCGGCGACCACCGCATCGGCGTCCAGTCCGAGTTCATCGCGCAACGTGGAACTAGTCGCCGCTTCCGGCTTCAGGATGCCGTCGTAGATCGTCTCCACGCGGTCTTCCTGCACGCCCGCGGAGATCAGATAGTCGCGCACATGATGGCTGACCGCGACCACGCGATGAGGAATCCAGTTGTACGTGGCAAGCGACGTGATCGGCAACGCCAGATGCCGCGTGCGCACGATGAACGGCGTCCCCGCGAGCCGCCCCGCCATGCCGGCGACGAGGCTGTCGTGGCCGCTGTGCGTATTCAGCACGTCAAAGCGGCGACGCGCCAGCAGCGAGCGGATCGTGAGCATGGAGCGCAGATCGGCCCCCGCCCGCATACGCGCGTGATGCACGGCAAAGCCATCGGCACGCGCGCGTATACCGAGACGCGCGTCTTCCGGACACACGAGTTCGACGCTATGACCCAACTCCCGCAAGGCGATCATCTCCTTGAGCGTGCGAACTTCCTGGCCTCCCCACCCCCGCGACGACTCGCTGTGGAGAACACTCAATGCTTTCATGCGCGAACTGACCTCCCAGACCAACCTGCGAACGACGGCCCGGATTGTAATCGTTGGTAATATTTTCCCCGGACTGCTGCGACCCTAGGGCAAACGCTGTGTTCATGGGGGGAAGCGAATTAGAAGTTGCGTCGACCCGCGACGGGTGACGTCCATGTTCAACGGACTGGCATGACTTCTCGTTGACAGGGAACTTTCAAGTCGTTGCAGAAGTATTTCGGTAGCCTCCTGTTTTGTAAATAGCGAAACATACCGATTGGGGCGGATGGAACCGCCGCAAACGTTGTCGAGGAACAAGTGTTGGTTTTTGCGCAGTGGAAACGCTGGAAAAAAGCGGAGAACGCAGAAAATGCTTGACTGGGCAGCGACGTTCAGGCCGCGTTGAAGGCGCTGGAGAAGCCTTCTTTTTACCGCAGCGGCGACCGCGGTTTCGAGCGGTCGAGACGGATGGGATTGCGGCGGGTTAGGCCGCCGCAATGTGCAATGCGATTTAAATGGCGAATTCCATACGAGGAATAATCTGGAGACCGCGCAGGCGGTTTGTTCCCTTATGACTTATGCAGGCTTCAGGTCCGCTTAAGGAACGGCGTGATACGCGCCATCGCGCGGGACACGTAGTCCTCTTTCTCTCCCACGGGCGCGACGTAATGCAATGCGCTCGCCGCTGCATCGATCCCTTCCAGACGGGCGATGATCCAGGCGGCAAGATAAGCCGACGCGAGACACCCTCCGGCCGTCGCAATGTTTCCGCTGACGAAAATGGGCTGATTCAACACATCGATCCCGGCTTCCTGAACCCACGGTTTGGTCGTGAGATCGGTACAGGCCGACACGCCGTCGAGCAGCCCCAACCTGGCAAGAACCAGCGTGCCGGAACATTGCGCGCCCAGCAGCTGTTTCGATGGATCGAGTCGCAATTGCGCCATCAACTCACTATCGGCGACGACATCGCGTGTGCGCACGCCGCTGCCCACGATGACTGCATCGGCATCGCAAGCCTCTTGCAAGGTAGCCTGTGCTTCGATGACCACGCCATTCATCGACTTGACCCGCGCGGTGGGACAGGCGATCGACACGCGCCAGCCCGGTTTCTTGACGCGGTTGAGCACGTTCAGTGCGATGAGCGAGTCGAGTTCGTTGAAGCCTTCGAAGGTAAGGATGGCGATGTGCATGATGTCGTCCGTAAGCCAGGGGGCGCTGACTGTTTGCCGTCGCTTCATGAGGCCGCGCCAATTGGCTCCCGGCCAGTCCCGCGACTGCGCGAACAGAGTTGCGATGTGCCATCGTATGGCCGAAAATCAATACAATCAAATAATTGTCATGGATACATTCGCGCATGCCCACGCCCCGCTACAAACTGCTGGTCGACAGAATGGCGATCGATATCCGCGCCGGACGCCTCGCGCCCGGCACGCGCCTGCCGACTCACCGCCAGCTCGCCGCGCAGGAGGGACTTGCGCTTGTCACCGCGTCGCGGGTCTATGCCGAGCTGGACGCGATGGGATTGGTCAGCGGCGAAACCGGCCGCGGCACTTTCGTGCGGGAAATTGCCTTGCCGGCGCGCCTGGGCATCGACCAGCACGCCGGCGACGCGGGTTTGGCGGACCTCAATTTCAACAATCCGTCGCTCCCCGGCCAGGCCGAACTGCTCAGAAGCGCCTTGCGCCAGCTCGCGTCCTCCGGCGATCTGGATGCGTTACTGCGCTATCAGCCCCATGGAGGCCGCACGCATGAGCGCGAGATCGTCGCGCGTCACCTCTCGTCTCGAGGACTAGCCGTCGAAGGCGCTCAGGTCGTGATCGTGAACGGCGCGCAGCATGGTTTGACCGCAGCCGTTCTGGCGCTCCTGAAGCCCGGCGATGTCGTCGCGGTCGACGCATTGACCTACCCGGGATTCAAGGTGCTAGCCGAAACGATCCGGCTCGAACTGGCGCCGATTCCGGTTTCCGACCAGGGCCCCGACCTCAACGCGCTCGAACGCTTGTGCCGAGCCAGAAAAGTGCGCGCCATCTACACGATGCCGACACTCCATAACCCGCTAGGCTGGGTCATGAATGCGCAGGGGCGGCACGAGTTGGTGTCGATTGCCCGCAGGCACGGGCTGCTCATCATCGAGGACGCCGCGTATGCCTTCCTCGCGGAGAACCCGCCGCTGCCGTTGGCAGCACTCGCGCCTGAAACGACGGTGTACGTCTCGGGTCTATCGAAAAGCATCGCCACCGGCCTGCGAGTCGGCTTCGTCGCCGCGCCCGATCGCTGGGTCGCACCGCTCGAGCGTGCGATCCGGGCCACCACCTGGAACACGGCCGCGGTGATGACCGCCATTGCCTGCGGCTGGCTCGACGACGGCACCGTCACGCGTCTGGAGATGGAGAAGCGTCGCGATGCGGCGCTCCGGCAATCGATGGCCGCCGAGGTTCTCGCCGGACTGCGGCGCGTTTGCCATCCCTCGTCCTACTTCGTCTGGCTTCCTCTCGCGGAAGAGGTCCGCGCCGACGTGGTGGCGATGGCGCTCGTGCGCGAGGGAATCTCTGTCTCGACGGCCGAGCCTTTCTCGACTTCGGAGCATGTACCCCACGCGATTCGCGTGGCGCTTGGGTCGGTTGATTTGCCCGTACTCCGGGAGTCGCTGGAAAAGGTTAAAAACGTGATCGCCTCTTACACCTATTGAAGCGGCGACCGACCATTGTCACGTCGACGGACGCGCCGCCGAGAAAAATTATCGATCCACGGCCTTGACGATCTCCGAAGATTTCGGCGCCTTCCTTCACGTCGTGCCGGGCAACTACGCTTTCATCGGCAACGGGGATACGGGCAAGACCGGCGGCGTGCCGCTGCATAATGCAACGTATGATTTCAACGACGATATTTTGCTGACCGGTGCGCAATACTTCGCGGAAATAGCGAGGCTTGCGTTACCACTCCCCTGAGGCCGCTGTCCGCTCGCTGATGTTTGTCGGGAGGCCGGCGCCACCGGCCTTTTCCTCACCACGACGAACGCAGACACCATCATGAAAGCTACCCCGGTTGTTGAAGACGCCCTCTTTCACGCCCCGCAAGTCGCCGCCTTGCGGCGAGACCTTGCCCTCGCACTGCGCGCGGCCGCGCATCACGGCCTGGGCGAAGGCGTATGCAACCACTTCAGCATCGCATTGCCCGGCGAGCAGGGCCTCTTTCTGCTGAATCCGCGCGGCTTGATGTGGCATGAAATCCAGGCGGACGACATTGTCATCGTGGATGGTCTCGGCAATCGCGTCGCCGGCCGGCATGAGGTCGAGCCTACCGCCATGTTCATCCACGCGGCGGTCCACAACATCGCGGGCAAGAACTGCGTGCTGCATACGCATATGCCCTATGCCACGGCGTCGACGCTGACGGAGGACTGCGGACTCGATACCACGCTGTCGCAAAACGCCATGCGCTTTCACGGCCGGATCGCCCTCGACCGCGAATACAACGGCTTGGCGCTGGACGCCGCAGAGGGCGGGCGCATCGCGCACGCGATGAATGGCGGCGACATCGCGTTCCTCGGCAACCACGGCGTCGTGGTGTGCGGCGAGCGCATCGACTATGCGTTCGATGATCTTTACTATCTGGAGCGGGCTTGCCAAAGCCAGGTGCTGGCGCTTTCCACGGGGCGCGCGCTAAAGCCGGTGAACCCTGCCCTCGCGACTCGCGTGGCACATCAGGTGCAAAGCGAGCGAACGCAGTCGAAACTGTTCTTCGAGGCGTTGAGGCGCACGCTGGGCGAACCGGTATAGCGGCACATGCCGGCACGCGCAGAACAGTCACCGCACTTGAACCAGGGTTGCGGCCGCGCCGCGTTTCGTGCAGAGTAGCAATGAATGAACGACGAGGAAGCGAAGCCAACCGGCGATCCGCCTCGATCACTTCGGCGCGGCAAGTTCCGCTATCGATAGAAACGAGCACAGCACGAGCAGCAATACATCATGCACATTTTGAGCATTCTCCCGCAACGACCTCCAGTGCCCGCTATGGCGGCCGGAGTCTGCTCGAGAACTCGATATGCGCGCGAAAAAGGCTAAGCACCTGCGCCTTGCATGAGAATCGATGATCCGGACGCCCCTTGCGGGCGTTTTTTCATTTCAGGCCTGTTTTTACGCTGAATTCTGAATCCGGAGCACATCATGAAATTCTCGCAGCAATTCTTCGCCAACAGTTCCTTCGAGCAGGACAACACCCGCCTGGAACTGACCGATCTTGCCCGCAAGGCATGCCTCGTCCATCAGGACGCCGCGGGACTTTACTCCTGAATGTCGCTCGGTCTGAGAGCGCAGCGGCGCGTGGAGAGTGTCGTGCGCGAGGAGATGGAACGCGCCGGCTTTTGCGAAATCCAGATGAGCCTGCTGCAGGACGCCGACCTGTGGCGGCAAACCGGGCGGCTCGACGCATACGGCGACGAGCTGATGCGGCTCACGAGCCGTTCCGGCCGGTTGTACTGCCTCGGCGCCACTTGCGAAGAACTGGCCACGCAGATGGTCAGGACGCACTACAACCGGACCGACATGAGTCTGGGCCTCTATCAGTTCGGCAACAAATACCGCGACGAACTGAGGACGCGCGGCGGCCTCGCGCGCGCCAAGGAGTTCATCATGAAAGACGGCTATTCCTTCAATGCCACGGAAGACGGCGCACGCGCAGCGTACGAGGCCGTACGCGAAGCCTATCTGCGCATCTTCCGGCGACTGGGGCTGGACGCCATCGTGAAGTCGAGCGACAACGGGGAAATCGGCGGCCAGAGCTCGGAAGAGTTTCATGTCCTCAGCGAACTTGGCGAAGAGGAGACCGACGGGCAGACATCGCTTGAATGCGCGCACATTTTCGACCTGGGCGACCGTTACTCCAAAGCCATGGGGTTGGTGAACGCCAAAGGCGAATTCGTCAGAATGGGCTGTTTCGGCGTGGGCGTCTCACGCCTCGCCATGCTCCTGCTCAGCCGGCAGCGCGACGAGCGCGGCTTTTGGGGCAGCGAGTCGTTCAACACCTTCGACGTTGTACTCACGGTCATTGACTGGGAGCGTCAGGAACGGCAAGAGGCTGCGCAAACGCTGCGGCGCGAACTACAGGCTGCGGGGTTGAGCGTGTTGATGGACGATCGCCTCGCGCAAGCCGGAAAGAAACTCGCCGATGCCGAGTTGATCGCATGCCGGCAACGCGTCGTGGTCAGCGGCAAAGCACTCGCATCGGGCCGCTTCGAGTGGATGGACCGGCGCACTCTTGCGCGTCAAGATGCGTCGGCGGCGGAGATTGTGACGCTTTGCGCGCGATAGCTCTGGCGCGTGTGCATTTCGGCACGTGCTTCAGGGTACAGGGCAGGCAGGCTCGCTTAACAACGGGGTGCGCCATGTCAACAGCCGGGATACGCCGCGCGCCCGAACTCGCGCTACTTTGGCTTTCGCACTGAATGTCCAATGAACTGCTTCAGCGCAGCCACTTGCGTACATCCTTTTCCCATTCCGGATCGCCGCAGCCCTGCGGATTTTCCGGTCCGAGCACGGTGATATAGCCTTTGGTCTTCATGCACGATTCGTACGCACGGACTTTCGCGCATTGCCCTGGGCCCGCGTTGCGCGACACCGCTTTGCATTGTTCGATCGTCCTGTCCATCGGACCAAAGTCCATGTCGTCCGCGCGGTTGAGCGTCGGCGCGTCCGCGCCCGACGCGGAGAACTCGACGGGGCCGGTCTGTGCGCAGGCACTCAGCGCAGCGGCCAGGACGGTAATGAAGAGAAGATGGACACGCGTTTGCATGGGCGACTCCTGTTTCGCAGAGGTTGCGAAATCATACGCTCACGCGCATGGATATACCGTTGCCATTACCTCGTGTAGAAGCGTTGAGCCTCATCAACACGTTTTTAAGCTGCGCGCGGCCGTGTCATGATCAGGCTATCCGGCCGGCGCGCGTCGATCCACGCTATAGATGCCCGAACATTCGCCGGCTTTAACCTCAATCGAACCTTCGACACCGCCATGACCACGTCCACATCGAACGACGCCCCCGGCACCGCTCTCGCCCGCCTGCACGCGCTCGGCCTCGCCCTGCCGAACGTGCCCGCTCCGCGCGGCGCATTTAAACCGTTTTCACGCTCAGGCCAACTGGTTTTTCTCTCTGGACAAATCTGCGAGTGGGAAGGCGAAGTGAAATTCAGCGGCCCGGTCGGAGAGGTTCACGACCTTCAGGCCGGACAGCAAGCCGCGCAGATCTGCGCGCTGAACCTGCTGGCGGCATTGCAGCTCGCACTGGACGGCGACCTGGACCGCGTGGTCTGTTGCCACCGCGTCGGCGGCTTCGTCTATGCGACGCCTGGTTATCCGGACGTGCCGAAAGTAATCAACGGGGCGTCCGATCTTTTCTTCGAGGTGTTCGGCGAACGCGGCCGGCATGCGCGCACGGCGGTCGGCGTCGCCACCCTGCCCGCCGCGGCGTCCGTCGAGGTTGAAGCGATCTTCGAGGTTCTTTAAGGCGTCAACGTGCCGGCCGTCAGCGTGTGCTCTTTTCCGGCGTGCGCGTCGGCTTGTCAGAAGCGCCACCCGTCGAAAAAATCCGGCAAGCATTACGCCGTTAATCCATCGACAAAGGAAATTCAACCAGAATTTTTTGACCAAAAGTTTGCACACCTCGGCGGAAAGGTTTATTAGTGATCGTGCCATTGCGATTCACGGTGTCTCGCATGTATGCATCACTCACGCTGCGCATGCGGCGCGTTCCGCGTGTCGTCATGAATGCGCCACGAATACATGGATCGGATAATTCAGAAGCGCGTTACTCGCAACACAATTCGGAGTCCGTCTTAAGTTCGATTCTCGCGGCTCCTGCATCACCGAGCGCTGCACTGGTGATCCACCCCGTCTTGAGCGATCGGCTACTTCGGGGCACGGTCCCGGCGTCGGCGTCTCACGCACCGCACCACTGCGCCACAAACAACTTCCAACAAGGGAGAGCTGATCGTGAAACGCTCCAGGGCATACCAGAGAGGATCGCGAATTCTTCTAGCCGCATTGACCGCACTGGCGGGCTCGCCGCTATTGCTCGACGTCGCGGCGCCAGCCGCTCATGCGCAAACCGCCGCGCCGACCCCGGCGAAAATCTCGAACCAGCAACTGGACTCGCTGACCGCGCCGCTCGCGCTCTACCCCGACGCGCTCCTCGCCCAAGTGCTGATGGCCTCGACCTTTCCACAAGACGTGCCGGCGGCGGCGGCATGGTCGAAGGCCAATCCGAAACTCCAGGGCGACGACGCCGTGAAGGCGGTCGCGTCGGAACCGTGGGACCCGAGCGTGCAATCGCTGGTGGCGTTTCCCCAGGTGCTGGCCACCATGGCGTCGAAACCCGACTGGGTCGCGCAACTCGGCAACGCTTTTCTCGCGCAGCCGAACGACGTGATGGACTCCGTGCAGCGACTGCGCAAACAGGCGCAGAAGGCCGGCAACCTGCAGACCACCCCACAGCAGAAAGTGGTGGTCGAGCAGAGCACGATCCAGATCGTGCCGGTCAACCCGCAGGTCGTCTATGTGCCCACATACAACCCCACGGTCGTCTATGGCGCGTGGCCCTATCCAGCCTACCCGCCGGTGTATGTGCCGCCCCCGCCGGGCTATGCCGTTGCCAGCGGTCTCGCCGCGGGTCTCGCGTTCGGCGTCGGCGTCGCGATCACCAGTTCGCTGTGGAGCAACGTCAACTGGAACAATCACAGCGTCAACATCAACGTCAATCAGTACAACAACATCAATGTGAACCGGCGGCTCGACGTGAATAGCAGCACGACCAACTGGAACCGGAATTCCACCTTCAACCGCAATACCTCGGCCAACGTGGGCAGCGCGCAACGCGATGCGTATCGCGGGCGCGATGCGTCGGCAACGGCGGCCTCGCGTGCGCAGGCACAGCAGACCTTGCAGAACCGTACCGGCCAGAATCTGGGTGGAACCGCCAGCCAGCGCGTGCAGGGCATCCACCAGGGCGGCAACACGGCCGGCAGCATTCGCGACAGCGCGCAGAACGTGAACCGCGACAACGCGTTGCGTGGCGCGGGCAATGGCGGCGATGCGCAGCGGGACGTGCAGCGCGGACAAGCCAGCCGGCAGGCGCAGGCCAGCAACCGCGGCGGCGGTCCCGGCGCGAACGGCGGCGGTCAGCAACGGGCCGGCAATCTGGGAGCGGGAGGCGGTGGCGAACGCGCCGGCGGCGGCTTCGGCGCGGGTGGCGGTGGCCAGCAACGCGGCGGCGGTTTCGGCGCGGGCGGCGGTGGCCAGCGTCACTTCGGCCGGCATTGAACCGATCTCACAGGAGCCGCTCATGATCCGCATCCGCATGTTCCGCATTCCCGGCGCACGTCTGGCCGCAGCCTTTGTTCTCGCGCTCGGCCCGCGCCGCGCCGCTACCGCCCTCGGGTTCGCCGTGCTGTTGAGCGGCGCGTCCGGGGCGCATGCACAAGCCGTGTATCCAACGCCCGAGGCCGCTGTCGACGCGTTCGTCGAAGCGCTCGCCAGCAGCGACCATCCCGCCATGCAGCATGTGCTCGGCAAGGACTTCACCCGCTTCATTCCGACCCAAAACATCGGTGAACAGGATGTCTACGACTTTCTTGGCGCATGGTCGAAGGGACACCAGATCGTCGATGATCCAGCTCCGCTGAACGGCCATGCGAGCAAGCATCTGTCGGTCGGCACCAGTGGCTGGACGTTGCCAATTCCGCTCGTGCAGACGTCGAAGGGCTGGCGCTTCGATCCCGCTGTCGCCCGCGATGAGATCGCGACACGCCGCATCGGCCGCAACGAGAACGCGGCCATGCTGATATCGCTCGCCATTCTCGATGCGCAAGGCGACTATCAGGCGTCCACCCAGCATTACGCGCAACGCATTCTCAGCACACCGGGCCAGCACGACGGCTTGTACTGGCCGAGCGCGTCGGGTGAAAAAGAGAGTCCGCTCGGCCCGCTCGCCGCGGCGATGCCGCATACCGGCAACATCTCGAAAGAGGGTTATTACGGCTATCACTTCCGCATTCTGACCGCGCAAGGGCCGCATGCGAAAGGCGGCAGTCAGAACTACGTCGAGAACGGCGCGATGACCAAGGGTTACGCCGTCGTCGCGTGGCCCGCCGAATACGGCAAGACGGGTGTGATGAGCTTCATCGTCAATCAGGACAGACAGATCTATCAGAAGAACCTCGGCCCGAATTCGGCGGCGGCCGCCGCTGCGCTCAAATGGTTCGATCCGGACTCGTCGTGGGAGGCCGTGAACCCCTGAGCGCGGCGTCGGCACCGCCGGGCGCAACCGCGCGTGGGCGCCCGGCGTATGGCGTCCCGGAACTATCGATGAACATGGCGTTGCAGTTCGATCCGCGCCCGCTTGCGGGCCCACGTGGCGAGCGACAGGCAGGCCCCGCCCAGCCACGCTTCGGAGCCTCGCAATGAGTAGCCCACAAGGACCTGCCCTGCCGCCCGAGTTGCCCGATCCCGATATCGCGCCGCGGCGCAGCTGGCTGCCCTCGCTCGTCTGGGTCGTGCCGCTGATCGCGGCGTTGATCGGTGTCGCGCTGGTCGTCAAGGCGGTCACGGAGCGCGGTCCGGCGATCGCCCTCGTCTTCGACAACGCCGAAGGCCTCGAGCCCGGCAAGACCGAGGTCAAGTACAAGGACGTCGAAATCGGTTCGGTGAAGTCGATCGTGCTGTCGAAGGATCGCACGCACGTACGGATCGCCGTGCAACTAACAAAGCAGGCAGAGAAGTTCGCTGTCAAGGACACCCGCTTCTGGGTGGTTCGCCCTCGCGTGGGCGCCGCCGGCGTGTCGGGCATCGGCACGCTGCTCTCGGGCGCGTATATCGGCGTGGACGTTGGCCGCTCCACGGAGAGGCGAACCGAGTTCGTCGGACTGGAGACGCCGCCGCCCATCACCGCCGATCAGAAAGGCCACCGCTTCACGTTACACGGCGATTCGCTCGGCTCGATCGACATCGGCTCGCCGATTTTCTACCGGCGCGTGCAGGTGGGCCAGGTCTACGGCATTTCGCTCGACAAGGACGGCACGGGCGTGACCATGCAGGTGTTCGTCGCCGCGCCGTACGACCAGTACGTCGGCTCGAATTCGCGCTGGTGGCATGCGAGCGGCGTCAACGTGCGGCTCGATTCGACCGGCTTCGTCGTCAACACGCAGTCGCTCGCGGCGATTCTGGTCGGCGGCCTCGCCTTCCAGACGCCGCCGGGTCAGCCGATGGGCACGCCGGCCGCGGAGAAAACCGACTTCCGGCTTGCCGCCGACGAGGTGGACGCCATGCGCGCGCCAGACAGCATACGGGTACGCACGGTGATGATCTTCGGTCAGTCGCTGCGCGGACTGTCGGTGGGCGCGACGGTCGACTTCCGGGGCATCGTGCTGGGCCAGGTGACGGACATCGGCGTCGAATACGATCCGGACGCGCGCAGCTTCGTCATGCCGGTGACGCTGGATCTGTATCCGGACCGGCTGCGCCGACGTTCTCGTGGTGCGACGATGCCGGAGGCGGGTACCGCGGCCAGCCACGAACTGTTGCGGCATCTCGTCGAGCGCGGCTTGCGTGGGCAATTGCGCACCGGCAACCTGCTGACGGGACAGTTGTACATCGCGCTCGACATCTTCCCCAACGCCGCGCCCGTCAAATTCGACGCCCATAGCGAGCCGATCCAGCTGCCGACCATTCCGAACACGCTCGACGCGTTGCAAACGCAGGTGGCCGACATCGCGAAGAAGCTCGACCGGATTCCATTCGATCAGATCGGCTCGAATCTGAACACATCGCTTAAAAACGCCGACGCGCTGTTCAACCGGCTCAACAACGAAGTCGTGCCGCAGGCGCGCGACACACTCGCCGCCGCGCGCCAAACCTTCGGCTCGGCCGAGGCGACTTTGCAGCAGGACTCGCCGTTGCAGTCTGACGTGCATCAGGCACTGCAGGAGTTGACCCGCACACTGCAATCGCTGAACGCGCTAGCCGATTATCTGGAGCGCCATCCGGAGTCGCTGGTGCGCGGCAAATCGGGAGACAGGCCATGAGTTCGCTTACGGATAGTCGCTGAATCGCGAGGTCGGCTCGTTGAGCGTCGACGCCGGGGTATAGCCCGGCACGTCCGCGTGCGGCCTCATTCTCGGCCTGAACCTGCAAGGTGGTGACGGTAATGGTTTTGCCGAACAATCACACACGACGCATGGCTAGAACATATCAGCAGCCGCCTGACGCTGCGAGCCCTTCCCTTTGGTTTCCGGTTCGGCCCGGGACGGAATAAACGGCCCGGTAACCATATTCGCGTAGCTTTGCCCCGGCCCCACCATCGGAAACACATCGGCGTTCTCGTCGACCATGACTTCGAGGAAAGCCGGCCCGTCAAATTCGATGAAGGCCTTAAGCTGGTCCTCGAGTTCGCTCAGGGTTGCAACGCGACGCGCAAACTCGAACCCGTCGGCCTGTGCCGCCATGACAAAATCCTTGCGATGCAGCGACTTGTCGCTCACGCACAAGCGGCCCTCGTAAAAGAGACGCTGCCATTGCCGGATCATCCCGTCACCGAGATTGTTCAGCAACAGAACTTTGATCGGCACGCCATAAGTGGTGGCCGTTTCCAGGTCGCCAATATTCATGCGGATGCTGCCGTCGCCATCGATGTCGATCACAAGGGCATCCGGCCGCGCCAGTTGAGCACCGATAGCCGCGGGCAGCCCGAAACCCATGGTCCCCATGCTGCCCGAAGTCAGGAAGCTGCGCGGCTCGACGAAGTCGAAAAATTGCGCAGCCCACATCTGATGCTGGCCGACGCCCGTGGTGACGATAGCTCGCCCGCCGGTCAGGTCACTGAGCTTTTCGACGACGAATTGCGGCTGAATTACCGGACTATTCCGGTCGTAGTTCATACCGTAAACCCGCTTCAGTTCCTTGATACGATCGAGCCAGTCCAAACGCGGTTGCGCGGCGGGGCCGTGTTTCATCAGTGACAGCAAGGTTTCCTTCGCGTCGCCTACGTGCGCCCAATGCGCCCGCTTCACCTTGTTGATTTCCGCCTCGTCGATGTCGATATGCGCGACATGCCGCGCTCCGGGCGCGAATGCGTCAGGGCGGCCACCGGCAACCCGGTCGTCGAAGCGGGCGCCCACCGCGATCAGGAAGTCACAATCTTCCACCGCGTAGTTCGCACACGCAGCGCCGTGCATGCCGAGCATGCCGAGGCCCAGTTCGTGTTTCACGGATATCGCGCCGAGACCCATCAACGTGGTCACCACGGGGATTCCGAAGCGCTCGGCGAACCGGCGCAGCTCAGCGGTCGCGCCGGCCGTGATAATGCCGCCGCCGGCATACAGCAGCGGCCGTTTGCTTTGCGCCAGCAGACCGAAGAAATCGGTGCGCTTGTCCTCGTGGAGACGGGCGCCTTTTGCCACCATTCGAAGACGGTCGGAATAGCCTCTAAACTCCAGCGTACCTT
Source organism: Paraburkholderia sp. BL18I3N2 (assembly GCF_003001875.1). Taxonomy (NCBI): domain Bacteria; kingdom Pseudomonadati; phylum Pseudomonadota; class Betaproteobacteria; order Burkholderiales; family Burkholderiaceae; genus Paraburkholderia; species Paraburkholderia sp. BL18I3N2. The sequence continues at coordinate 8,749 of NZ_PVNC01000005.1, read as the reverse complement.
GCCCCTGGTAAGTGCCAGTCCAGTTCTGGATATCCTTGGGCACATCCACGACGACCGGACCCGGACGGCCGGTGCGCGCGACTTCGAATGCGGTGCGCAGCGTCTGTTCGAGCTTTGCCGGGTCGGTGACCAGAAACACCTGCTTCGCGCACGCCGACATGATGTTGAAGACGGGCGCTTCCTGGAAAGCATCCGTGCCGATCATGGCACGGGGCACCTGCCCGCATATGAGGACAACGGGGATCGAATCACCGTTGCAGTCGGCGATCGGCGTCACCGCGTTCGTCGCGCCGGGGCCCGACGTCACCATGAAGACACCGACCTTTCCGCTCGCCCGCGCGTAGCCGGCGGCCATGAAGCCGGCGGCCTGTTCATTGGCGGGCACGACGAGTTTGATCTGGCGCTCGGGCGTTTGCGCGTGCATCTCGTTGAAACGAAACACAGCGTCGTACGTCGGCAAAATTGCGCCGCCGCTATAGCCGAATACGGTATCGACGCCCTGCTCGCTGAGCACGCGCAGGATGATGTCGGCGCCCGACATCGATTCGCCGGCAGCCGGCGGTTTCAGGAGAGCGTTTAAAGCAACGTTTGGGTTTTGGGTCATGGCTGGCTCGCATGGAAACGGACGCTGAGAACATCAGCGGCCAAAATCTAAGGATGATTTCCCCTTCCAACTCGAGAACAGCGTATGTTCCTTGCCAGCTTATGGGCGATTGCTCCGACGGGTTCTCCGTACAAAGCGCAGCCCATCCAGCACTTTTTTGATGTGCGTCTGGAAGTATCGTGAGAAACGGCTTTTATCATTCTGACAATGATCGAGGCTGCGCACACGCGTAAAAGAGCTTGTATCAGGCCAGGATACGCCGGATTTGAGCCATTGCGGTGATGCGCCGGCATCACCGCACTACGCACGCGCCGTCAGTCCGTGAATGCACTCGAAATCAGCGCTGCCTGCCTCGCCGCGTGGACCGCGTGATAACCGGGTGCGGTCGACGCGGAAGCCGCCGGCCCCGCATATCGCAGTTGCGCGGCAGAAGGCACGATCTCGCGCAACTGCGGTTCGACGAAGCTCCACGCGCCCTGGTTGCGCGACTCCTCCTGACACCAGACCACCGTCTTCAGATTCGGATAGCGCGCGAACACCGCGGCGAGCTGCCGGGACGGAAACGGATACAACTGTTCGACGCGGATGAGCGGCGTACCAGCAACACCCGACGCGCGGCGATGTTCCAGCAGATCGAAATAGACCTTGCCAGAAGACACGATCACGCGCTCCACGCTCGACGCCCGCGATGCCTCGGCCTGCGTATCCACCAGGATCTCGCGGAACGCACCCGTGGCCAGATCGTCGAGCGTGCTGACGGCTTCCGGATGACGCAACAGCGACTTGGGCGTCATCACGACGAGCGGCCGGCGATCGAAGACAGCCGCTTGCATCCTCAGCAAGTGGAACAGTTGCGCAGGCGTGGTCGGTTGGACTACCCGCATGTTGTCCTGCGCGCAAAGCTGCAGATATCGCTCGAGCCTCGCGGACGCATGTTCCGGCCCCTGCCCGTCCTGTCCGTGCGGCAGGAACAGCGTCAACCCGCTGAGTTGCCCCCACTTCGCGGCGCCCGCTGCGATGAACTGATCGATCACGACCTGCGCACCATTCGCGAAGTCCCCGAACTGCGCCTCCCACACGACGAGCGCATTGCGGTTCACCGTCGAATAGCCATACTCGAAGGCCAGCACGGCCGCCTCCGACAGAATGGAGTTCGTCACGGTGAACCGGCCTTGCCCCTCGCCGATATGCTCCAGCGGAATGTAGACGCCCTCCGACCGGCTCGCGCGCGTCTGGTTGTGCAGAACGGCGTGACGGTGATTGAAGGTGCCCCGCGCGCTATCCTGCCCGCTCAGGCGGACATCGATCCCGGCGCCCAGCAACGAGGCGAATGCCATGTGCTCGCCCATGCCCCAGTCGAGCGGCTTGTTTCCCGCGGCCATCTCGCGGCGTGCGGCGATCATCTTGCCGACCAGCGGATGCAGCTCATAACCATCCGGAACGGTCGAGACCTGCTGCGCCAGCGCACGCACCTGGGCCGGCAACGGAGGCCCGTACTGGACCGGGCCGGCATAGTCCTCGAGAAACTTCGGCCATGCGGGTATTTCGTCCGGCTGGACGGCTTCCTCGACCGCGTTGCTCTCTCTCGCGTGCTCGAGGCTTTCGCGCTGCGCTTCGAAGCAATCCTTGACCTGATCCGGCGTCACCACGCCTTCCTTGATCAACTGTTGGGCATACACAGTCCTCACGCCCGGGTGGCTGGCAATCGCGCGGTACATGAGAGGCTGGGTGATGGCGGGCGTGTCCTGTTCCTGATGCCCGTGCCTGCGGAAACAGACGAGATCGATCACCACGCTGCGCCTGAACGTCGTGCGATAGTCGAGCGCGAGGCGCACCGCCATGGCCACTGCTTCCGGGTCGTCGGCGTTGACGTGCAGAACCGGCGCCTCGATCATCTTCGCGATGTCGGTGGTGTAGAACGACGAGCGCGTATCGCGCGGATCCGAAGTCGTAAAGCCGATCTGATTGTTGACGACCACGTGGACGGTTCCGCCCGTGCCGTGCCCGCGGGTGTACGACAGGCTCAACGTCTCCATCACGACGCCTTGCCCGGACATTGCCGCATCGCCGTGAATTTCGACGGGCAGCACACCGCTACCGTCGCCCTCGTGCGAAGCGTCTCCTTTGGCGCGAGCCATGCCCTGCACGACCGGGTTGACGATTTCAAGGTGCGAGGGATTGAATGCAAGCACGACATCGACGGGCCCGTCGTCCGTCTGCGTGACGCTGCTGTAGCCCTTGTGATACTTGACGTCGCCGGCCGGCAGAGGGTCGCCGCTCTTGCCCTCGAACTCGTCGAAGAGCGCGCGCAAAGGCTTGCCGACGATGTTCACCAGCACATTCAAACGCCCACGGTGCGCCATGCCCATTACCACCGTGGCGACCTTCTTCGATGCGCCATAGCTAACGAGTTCGTCCAGCAACACGATCAACGATTCGCCGCCTTCCAGCGAGAAACGCTTTTGCCCGACATAGCGCGTGTGCAGGTATTTCTCCAGTCCCTCAGCAGCCGTCAGACGTTCGAGAAAGCGGTGTTTCTCCGCTACCGAGAACGAAGGTTTCGCGCGTGTCGACTCGAGTTGCATCTGCCACCAGCGGCGCTCGCCGGCATCGGTCAGATGCATGAACTCAGCGCCGAGCGTGCCCGTGTAAGTCTGCTCCAGTGCCGCCACGATGTCCTGCAGCGTGGCGTCTTCGTCGAAAAGAAACGTGTCGGCCGTGCTGAATCGCGTGGACATGTCGGCTGCCGAGAGGCCGTAGAACGCCGGCGTGAGTTCGATCGAAGCCTTCGGTGGTGTCCACAGCAGCGGGTCCAGTTTCGCCTTGCGCGTGCCGATCATGCGATACGCTGCAATCAGCGACTGCACGGCCACCTGTTTTCTGGCGATCGCGAGGCCGTCATCGAGCGTGATCTGCGTGGCGCGCGAGCGCCTGGCCAGCTCGACGAAGGTGGAAACGACCGGCGCGTGCGGCTCGTCGTCGCGGTCGCTGCCGTCGATAGCGGGGGTTTCGCGCAACGCATCGAAATACGCGCGCCACTCATCCGCGACCGATGCCGGGTCGGCCAGGTAGAGTTCGTATTGCTCCTCGACGTAGGGCGCGTTGCCCCCGAACAGAAAAGAGCTTTGAATTTTTCCCATCAACATGTTGAATCTGTCCTCCATTCGCGTCATGGTCTGAACTTCGACCGTGACATGTGTGAGGCGGCTGTAGCCTCATCCTGGCCAGTCCGGCGCGCAACCAGGGGCCAGGGACGGACTTGCATTTCGCCGGCGACAGATTCTCTGGTGCGCCCGGGCTCTACGTTCCCAGCCGCATTGATGAGAACAAGCATAGGTAGTCGGGGCAGCGACTGGGTGCATCGTTGGTGCTTTCGCTGGCCAATGGAGGTGAGATTTGGGCCACGCAGCCGATGGCGCCATGCGCGATAGCCAACGAGCGTGTCCGCGCGCCTCTCTAGCAGTATTTCCCGGTTTGAATACCCCTACCTGGTGTAACAAGTGATTTTCGGGGTAGCGCATTTATCCCGTGGCGCTTCGCCCCTATAGTGACTCCAGCGAAGAGACACCTGTGTCGCGAGCGGGCGGGCAAGCCGCTTACCGGGCGCGTGCGGAATCGCGAGCGGTGGGCCGACCGGTCCGCTCGAGGGACGCGGGCATGAACGCCAGCAACAAGGAACGAGGGTCACGCCATGAAAGTCGCCATTGTTGTATTCGATGATGTGCAGGCGCTGGATGTCGCTGGCCCTCTGGACGTATTCGCCGAAGCAAACACATTTTTGCCCGAGCATCAGAAATACGAGGTCGTTCTCGTAGGAAACGAGGCCGGTACCGTGACCTGCTCCAACGGGATGCAACTCACGGTTCCCCATGGCTATACGGACTTCGACACGCCATTCGACTTGCTGCTGGTGGCAGGCGGACCGCGCTTGCCTAACGTCCAGCCGCGGCCCGAGTTTCTGAAGTGGCTGCAAGACCAGGCAGGCGGCGCAAGCCGGTTCGGTTCCGTTTGCAACGGCGCATTCGTGCTCGCACACGCGGGCCTGCTCGACGGCAGGGAAGTGACGACGCACTGGGCGGATGCAAGCCGCCTCGCGGACGAGTTTCCGCAGGCGTCCGTGCAGCCCGACCGGATCTTCATCCGTGATGGACGCCTCTTTACCTCCGCCGGTGTGACGGCGGGCATCGACCTGTGTCTTTCGCTCGTAGCCGAAGACTGGGGGCACGAACTGGCGGTGCGGGTTGCGAAACGTCTGGTGGTCTACATCCAGCGCGAAGGCGGACAATCTCAATACAGTCCTTACGTCGGCGTGCGGAAGGAGCAGGATCCGATCGTCGGCAAGGTGCTCCGCTACGTGACCGAGCACATAACCGAAGCGTTGTCGATCGAACAGCTTGCCAGCGCCGTGTCGGTCAGCCGCCGTACTTTCTCGCGGTTATTCGCGAAGTATGCGAAGGTGACGCCCTCGGCGTTTGTCGAACAGGTTCGCGTCGACACCGCGAGGAAATTGCTCGAGGAAACCGATGCGCCTCTGAAGACCGTGGCGTTCAATTGTGGTTTTCACAGCGCCACGCATATGCGAGGCACTTTCTTCCGGCGGCTCAACGTCACGCCCAGACAGTATCGCCAACGATTCCGTGGCACGGCCGGTAAGCAGTGGACATCGGCCGACGTGGAAGAGCAAGTCGAAACAGCGGAACTGGAAATGGTCGACTAGGTGGCGGATCTACGCAGGCTGGTTGCCACCCGGCGCCTCGAACGCACTTTATGTAATGAACAGACTTACACAACCCGTGACTCGCGCCGATTTGCCCCAATCTCTTCCTGATCTGCTTGAGCCGGGATTATCCGTTGTATTTTGCGGTATCAATCCGGGCATGCAAGCGGCGTCGACGGGCCGCCATTTTGCCGGTCGAGGTAATCGGTTCTGGCGAACCATTCATCTGGCGGGTTTTACTCCCGAACAGATCGGGCCCAACGACGACTACACGCTTCTCCAGCACGGTTGTGGTCTCACAACGGTAGTCTCGCGTCCGACCGCGCGGGCGGACCAACTGTCCTCATGGGAATTCAAGGCGGCCGCTACGGAGTTCGAGCGGAAGATCGAAGGCTATGCGCCGCAATGCGTGGCCTTCCTCGGCAAGATGGCGCTTGGCGCAATGTCCGGCAGCCGCGACATCGAGTGGGGGCCGCAGTCCGCCACATTCGGCGGCGCACGCGCATGGGTGCTGCCCAATCCGAGCGGCCTGAACCGCTCGTTCAGCCTCGATGCGCTGGTGGCTGCCTACCGTGAACTTCGTCTTGCCGTCGTGCCGGCCGGGTCGAATGGTTTGACTGGGTCCCCTTGAACGACTCGCAGTATCGACGAGCCCGCATGAAAAGACTCGCACCCTCGGCACCCCCTATTTCACCGAACGCAAAATTCCAGAAGTCTCATTCACAGCTATCGCGGTTTCCATGTGTTGTTGAAGATGCACGTTTCTGCGCAACGTCTCGGTCACAAACTCCACGAAGGCCCGAATCTTACCGCTCGCGCCGCGCCGCTCTACATGCAGTAAGTTGACAGGCGTCGACTCGGGTTCGAATGCCGTCAAGACCGGCAGCAGCGTTCCATTGAGTACCTCGGGGGCCGCCTGGTAGGAAAACAGTTGCGTGATTCCCACGCGATCGACGGCGGCCATCACGGCCGCGGGTGCCAGGTTGACGATCATTCGCGGTTGAACCCGGACCGAAAGCCGCGAACCGTTTTCATAAAACGTCCATTCGAGAGGATTCGTCACGCCCGTGAGTGACACGCAGTGGTGATCGGCGAGTTCCCTCGGATGAACGGGTTCGCCGTGCGCCGCGAGATAAGCCGGTGCCGCGTAGGTTCGACGCCGTACAAAGCCCAACGGAATGGCATAGATCGACGAATCGCCCAGGTGGCCGATCCGGATGGCGACATCCACGCCCTCCTCGAGAAGTCGCGTGGTGCGATCGACATACACCGCGTTAATGCTGACGTCCGGATAACGCTGGGCATACGCATCGATTAACGGAGCGATGAAGCGCTGGCCAAACAGCACCGGCGCGGAAATGGTCAGCGTGCCTACCGGATTGTCCTGACACGCCGCGACATCGGCTTCGGCGTCCGTGACGGCATCCAGCACCTTGCGGCAGGCATCGAGGTATGACATACCCGCCTCGGTCGGCCGGACTGAACGGGTTGTTCGCGCAAGCAGCTGCGCACCCAAACGGGCTTCGAGCGAGGTGAGCGCCCGCGACACCGCGGGAGCGGACATGCCCAGCTTGTCCGACGCACTAGTGAAACTGCCTCCGTCGACGATGGCTACGAACACCTCCATCTCGCGTAATCTGTCCATCTTGATTCCAACTTCAATCTGTTTGCAGCTTGCCGATAGACCTGCGCCCTCGTCACGGGGACGTCGCGCCATCCGGCGCCAGGAAGATGCCGCGATGTTAAGCGCCATGCCTTGCATGGTGACGCTCTCTTTGCGCGCTTGACTCGAAGAAGACTACAAATGGCCCGATTTCGAACGCTCTAAACCAGCAAACGAAGCGGCCTTTGCGATATTCCATCTCAGCGGCATTGGCTCTGTTGAGCAGACGGAAAATGACTTTTTCCGGATCGGCGCGGCGGCTGGTTATCCGCGATGAGGCTGGCTGAATTCGCGCATTGAATGGCCCAATACGCGGCCTGCTGGGGCTTCAACAAGCCCTTTGCATCTCCGACAATCAACTCAGCCATCGCGCGACAGTCACATGCTGATGAATCGACTGCATCGCTGCGATTCCGTGTCCCGCCACCCGACCAGGCGTCCCCAACCAGACCAAGGAATCCATGTTTTCTGCAATGCTCGAAGTCAATCCGTTATCCGAACAATTCGACGCCTATCTCGGCATGGCCAAGATGCTGCGTCCGGAACTCGAAGCGATCGAAGGTTTCGTCGACAACACCCGCTACGCGAGTCTGACACGCCAGGGATGGCTGCTTTCGCTATCGAGCTGGCGCGATGAGAAGTCGCTGATACGCTGGCGAGTGACGACGAACCATCACAAGGTGCAGCAGGCGGCGCGCGATCGCGTGTTTGCCGACTATCGCCTGCGCATTGGCCAGACCGTCGCCGATACACGCGTACCTGCCGGGCAGACGCTGGTCGAGCAACGCCTCGATGCAACCGAAACGGGACTTGGCAAAGCGGTCACGCTACTCGACGCGCAGTACGCGCCGGACTGGGCCAAGCTGGCAGGTGCGCAAGCGGTTGCCGAGGCGCTTGGACTCGATACGAAGGCACCCGGCCTCGTCGCCTGGGACGCATTCGACGCGTTGATGACACCGGGCGACGTGATCGCGGTAGCGACGTGGGACGACCTCGCGGCCGCTGAGGCCTTCGAGCGCAATACGACCCTGCCGAAGTCTGTGCGCCTACGGCACATCCGCATTGTCCGGGAGTACGGAATGTTCGATCGCCGAGAGGCGCCTCAATACTTTGCAGCGGTGCAGCCCAAGGCGTGAGCCGGCCGTAACGCGATATCGGCATTCCCGTAACAAGGCGATTGCTCGCGCCGCCCCAGGTTGATGAAAAGCTGTTCTGCCTAAAGAGCAGATTCATTGCCTGGGGTGAGCGCGTTGTCCCTGTCTTCATAACGACAGTGACGTTGGCCTGATTTGCGCACGAAATGGCCTGATACGCGACCTGTGTCGGCTTTTAGAAAGCCGGTCCTACTCCTAGAATTTCATCAACCCAATGCGCGGCAGCAATGCTTTGCGAGCGCCGGGCGCGACACGGAGATTTCCCCACGAAATGCCGCATTAAACACGGGTAGCCGGACCTTTATGAACACCGTCAACGCACCGATAACTGGAACAGGAGAAGTGAAGCTCGCGCCGTCGTCGGCGCCGGTTTCAACGCCTCCATTACAGCAAACGCCGACCGAAGCGACATTGCCACTGCGCCTTGCAATCGGCCTGCTCGGCATGCTGCTGGCGTCACTGCTCGCCATATTGAACGAACAGGTCACCGCTGTTGCACTCGCTGACATTCGCGGTGCGTTCTCGATCGGACGTGACGACGGGACATGGCTGACCGCCCTCTTCGAGGCGACCAACGTCGCCACGATGGTATTCGCGCCGTGGTTCGGCGT